>CAXSFX010000087.1:0-17019 GCA_964236655.1 uncultured Acidobacteriaceae bacterium
CTTGCCGGAGCAGCCGCTTGTAACCGGGTACATCGTCCGGTGCAAATTGCCGCACGTTCTCTATCAGCTCGGCATCTGTACCGCCGTAGTCGAAGCTGCGTCCGTCGGCGAAGCGGATGCAGTACCAGGGAGTAAGCTCACGAAACTCGATGGCGGCGCGCCTGTCTTCACCGAACAAGTTCCATAACTCATCAAAGAGAAACGGCGCGGTAATTACGGTTGGACCGGCGTCAAAGATATAGCCTTCGCGGTGATATACACCGGCGCGGCCACCAGCCTGTGCCTGATTATCAAACACATCTACGGAAAAACCGGCGGCGCGAAGTCTGAGGGCCGCAGCCATGCCCCCAAACCCCGCGCCGATTACAACTGCTTTCGTCATGTGAGGCAAGGCTCCAAATGGAAGTACGCTGAAAGCGGGCCCTTGCTGCCGGCAATTAGCGTACTGCAGTGCGTGCGACAGAGCCGTAGTCTGAAGGAAACTTGCTTTCGGATTTCTTTTCCAGGCTGACAGCCCAGAGGCCATAGGCGACCTTGGCCGTTACATCCAGGATCATGTACAGGGCCGCATCTGTTTTGCCGCTCCAAATACCGAAGCCCTCTTGTCCAATGATGAAAACGATTGGATATGCAAGCCAGAGCAGGGATAATACACTGGCCTTCTTCATGTAATCAGCGCCATTGGGTCCGGCAGCAGTCAGCTTTCGGAAAGGGCCGAACAACAAAGCGTAGATAGCGATGAACGAAATGCAGCTGCTGATGTAAAAGCTCCACTTAATATTCGGATTGTCTGAAAGCCCGGCCACAAACCCGGTAGCGATCATGTAGACATCGGCACCAAGCAAACCGAACAGTAGCGCAGGACGGCGAACACCGGTTCCCTGGAGGCCGGAACTTACCAGGCTCCAAAGAAGCAGCGGCGTGGTAAAGCTCCAATCAATGTAACGAGCATAGTAGAAGGACCGTCCGGTACTTGTTGCCATGACTCCGCCGCCCAGGGCCATCAGCAGATAAAGCGTGAATGCGATAAGCGGCACATAAAAGTGCGTTACCAAACCGCCTTCTTCACGCTCTACCTTGTTAGCACGTAGAGGAAGATATAAAAGTCCTGCGCCGATCAGCATGCCGATCGTTCCAATCCATAGCCAGTTCCGAATATCCATCGTTCACGTCCCGGGGAAATTTGTGCTCTCGGAAACTGGGATGCTACTCATTGACTTTGAAAAGTAAGTTGGCTTTCGCAGATCTAAAACGCTTACTGTTTTCTTCCAGAAATTGGACTCGGTGGAATAGGACCGGTACGGACAGGCGGTTCCGGAATATTGGTAATAATGCGGGTGACAGGTATAGGGGGATTGGTAACCGGGTAGGGCGTAATGCGCATTGTCGTATTTTTTGCTTCCAGCATTCGCCCGCGCCGTGAAATGTGCTCGTCCCAGATTACATAGCGGCTATCACTCACGCGGTCGGTAAACACCATCTTGCGATCACCGTTCAGCAGGAGGCGCAGCTGGGGGGATGGTGCCGTAATGATGTCTTCGCTCAGATAAGGCTCGTTGGGAATGCTTGGGGATGCGCCGCTGAATGCGGCCAGACAGGCTGATGTGGAAATCCATCCCTGCTCCGGCTGTAAATCGCCGTAGAGCGCTTCCGGCGGAATTGTTTCATTGACAACACGACGATCCGTTTTGGCCCGCAGCAGCTCATGTTTTTTCTGCTTTGCATCGGGGCTGCTTTTTGCAACTGTAACTACCTGCACCGGCCGGCCGGCTGCGCGAGGCACAATCGCGGTAAAGGCAGAGGTATGGTCACCCTCTGCACGACGAAAGTGCAGCAGCAGCGAGCCCTCACCAACCGGCACATCACCCAGCTGATCTGCATTGGGTTGAATGGCCGGGCACACGTCTTGCGCGTAGCTCCAGCCGGCCTGATTTAGATCGAAGCCCCGCTTGGCAGCAGCCTGGAGCAGCTCCGGTCGGCGCGCAGTAAGCGTCCCCGCATCATCAGGGGCCAGCTCACCTTCGAGACGGTGCGGCAGAGAGTAAAACACCGCATGCGGGTTGTCCGTATCGCTGCGCGAAAGCATTCCGGGGGGAGTGGAAGGCACAATGTCATGTCCCAGGTCCATCTCGGCATTGGCACCCAGGCCCAGGTCGGGCGGCTCAGGCGATGAGTCTACGGAACTGTCAATATCCGTGTGCGGTTTCGAGTCAAGCCGCACGTCAGGGGCTTGTATGGGCTTGGGTGCCTTGTTGGCAGGGCTGATCTGCGAGCCGGCGGTGCCTGGTTCTGTAGGTCGCGTGGCCTGCGTCGTCACCGGTGCATCCCCTTGCGCATGGGCATATGCTCCTGGGGCTAACAGGTAAAGACAGACAGCGACTATGAAGCAAACTCTCATCCGATCTCCACTGTACACCGCAGCGATGCAAAAAAGACGGCCCTCAGCGGGCCGCCATTTTGCTCTTTCCCATAACGGGAACATCAATACAGCTATTTGTGAGTTGTGTGGGTTGTGGTTGTGCGGCGCGCCGGGGTTGCAGCAGCTGCTTTCGGTGCTCCATCCTTCAGAACAATTTGTGCCGGGTTTTGTGTGTACGAGTCGAAAGTGGCTGTGTAAGTCACTGACGCACCCACTGTCGGCACCGTCTTCAGAGGCTCTTTCATGTTGATCGTAAAATCAGCCTTGTTCGACTCCTGGGCATCCTGCGAAACCGACATCTGCACGGAGTTTGCGGTTGCGGTTACAACCTTGCCCGGAATGCCAAAAGTCTGATCCTTCAGCGTCGCCCAGACCTTTTCCGCATCTTCAGTCGAGCCGTTTGCCAGCACAAACTCCTTGTCTGTCAACGATAGTGTCTTCAAATTTGGCGTGCTGGTTACGGCCGTATGTGCCAGATCCGCGGGTGAGGGCGGCGGCGGTGCCGGCACCGGCTTGTAGTCGGCGGTCGGCATCAGGTTAGCCTGTGCCAGGGTCTTGATCCCGTCCAGCCCATCCAGACCGCCGTGGTACTTGTTGTACCAGTATTCAGCAGTCTTCTCGATCTGGTCCTTGGACTGCGCCGGTGCAAACTGGGCAGCGCGCACGAGGTACCAAATGGCATTGGGAAGGTCTTTCGGATCTTCCTGGAGGTAGGCTTGTGCCAGCTGGTAGGTGTCCTGCAGGCCTACGCCTGTTTGAGTCTGTGCAGGATCCGTATAGGCCTTCAGCTCCGCCTGGTAGGCATCGACCGAGCCCTTGTAATCCTTCTTGGCTGTGTCATCTGTTGCGATGGCACTTTCGAAAATAGGCGTCGCCAGACCCTTCAGCTTGGTATAGTCGGCGTCGCTCATGGTTGCGGGCTTAGTGGCTACCAGCCCTTTTTGCGCCAGAGCTGCCGCATCGTCCAGCTTGGTCTGGTCACCTTGTGCCTGCTGCTTCTCGACGTACACGATAAAAGTCAGCGCGCGCAGGTTTGAGGGGTCCACCACCAGCAAGCGCCGAGCGGCATCCACAGTTTTCGGTGTGTCATTGGCCTGCTGGTAGGCACCTACCAGCTGCTCCAGCAGCTCCTGCTTCACTACGGAGTTGGGGTACTGCGTCAGGAAAGCTTCAATGGCCTGCGCCTTGGCAGCCGGAGAGCTTTGGCCTACCGCATTGGTGTAGGCGTTGTACTCGGCCGGGTCCTTGATCGTAATCTGACCGCCCGCCGTGCCGGTCTGGGTTCCGCTTGGAGTACCGGCGGCCGGCGAGCCGGTCTGAGTCGGCGAGGTGGCAGCACTTGGTGTAGTTGTCTGTGCAGCGGGTGCAGTGGTGGTGCTTTGAGCTAACGCGGTAGGGAGTCCAACAAGGGTACTGGTGGCAAATGCCAGCAGCGAGGCAACAACGACCTTCTTCATGCAACGCTCCTAGAAAATCTGGGGAAATCTGGGGAATGCTCAGAAAATGCAGTGTCTGCACAGATTGCATTCATTTGGGAACGAACAAATCCAGCCGGAACCGTTCTCCCTCTTATAACGCACAATATGCTCAGTTAGAAACATTAGGAAACCCGGCTGCCTTCACTTTGACACATTCATCAGCCTGCTCCGCGGGCAATCCGCCAACTGCATCTGTCTATATATGGCACAGGATACGACACTCTCAGGGCAAGTCGCGGTAGTAACAGGGGCAGCACGTGGGATCGGTGAGGCAATCAGCGTGCGGCTGGCGGCGCTCGGTGCCCATGTGGTGCTGGTAGCTCGGGACAAGGATCGACTCGAAACGGTACGGCAGGCGATTGAATCGGAGGGTGGAAAAGCCGCGGCATACCCGGCCGATTTACGCAGCGACAAAGCCATAGAGCAGCTTGGCCTTGACCTGAAGAAACAGTGGGGACGCTGCGACGTGCTGGTAAATAATGCAGGCACAGGCAGTTTCGGCAAGCCCCTGCACGAGATGTCGCCCGAAGCCTGGGATGAAACCATGGAAACCAACCTGCGTGCGCCTTTCCTGCTGATTCGTGCTTTTGCTCCCACCATGATCGCGCAAAAAAGCGGCCACATTATTAATATTTCTTCGCTGGCCGGGCACAATCCTGTAGCAAATGGGGCAGCGTACTCTGCTTCAAAGTGGGCACTCAACGGTTTGACGTACAGCGTGGCAGAAGAGTTGCGGCCGCACGGTGTGCGTGTATCCGTGGTGGCACCGGGTTCGGTAAATACCGGTTTCGGCGGCGGAGACAATGCAGACCAAGGGCGCGCCGCCCGCAAGATCCAGCCCGATGACGTGGCACACGTAGTGGAGATGCTGGTGCTGCAACAGCCGCAAAGTTTTGTAAGCGAGGTGCTGCTGCGGCCTACAGCCAAGAGCTGAAGTTTATGCGGCGCGCCTTGAACTCTTCGGGCGTATCGCCATCTCTTCCTCGTAAAACAAATCCCTGCGCTGCATGCGGGAGGCCAGTACCTCCTCTGCCATGATGACTGCCGTAGGCGCAACAAAAGTCAACAACTCGCCGAATACACGCGTCTCCGTGACAATGGCCCACAGCAGCATGAACCCATACCAGAGCGGCAGCACCAGCAGCCAGCCGCGCAACTGCGCGTCGCGTAAACGGGATCGATAGAGGATGAGGAACGGCCATAGAAAGCCGAAAGCACTAGCCAGCTGCGGCCAGTAACGCAGGCGGATAAAGCAGTGCAGGTTGAACAGGAGACGCGAGTAATACTCTGACGCATTCCCGGAAAAAATGGAGTACACCACGTGGTGCCACAAAGCCCAATAGAGCGCCAGCGGTACAGCTACCAGCAGGACCCGGCGGCTTACCAATGTGCGCCAGCATAGCCTTCCATTAAGCCCCATCGCCTGCGACACCGCCCAGAATGGAAGCAGCAGCAGGGTGGTTTCCCGGTTGAGCGTAGCTATGGTGAACAGGAGAATAAACCACAACACGGACTTGCGGAAGTAGATCAGGTAAAAGCCCAGCGCGAACGCCGCAAGGCTTGGCATGTCATACACATAGCGAAAGTTCTGAACGGTGTGTACCACATACGCCATGGTGCACAGGCCCAGAAACAGCGGGTACACCAGCGGTCGCAGCAGCTTGTGTTGTGTCGCGACGTCATAGATGCGCAACGCCACCCAACCGCTGAACAGTACGCACACGATGCCGATCACAAATTCCAGCACCATGTCAGGCCCGATGCCGTGCGGAAAGAAGTAGTGATTGCGCGCCAGGTTTGAGGTGTAGTGAATCGCCCAGGTATTTGTGTCGGTCCAGCGATAGAGCGGTGCCAGCAGCAGCCGCGCCTGGAACGGCAGCGGGGCATAGCCGCGCTCCCACAAGTGGATGTTCACATACGGATACTCAAGGTACAGGTAGGAGCCTACAAACTGGATCGTCGCCAGCAGGTACAGCAGGAGCAGCCCTGCTTTCGGCAGGGCTTTGTAGCACAGGGGCGCAAGCACAGACTGGAGCCGTATGAGGGAGGCAGTACGCGTTTGTGCATGCGCCTGCTGTACAGGCGACTCCTGGATCTCGATTTGCATGAAAGAGAAGATGCAAACAATCCGGCATTCCGACCGGGATTGCGTTTCGTGCGGTACGATTCGTGACTGAAAATAGCCCGGAGGGTTACCTCGCAGGAGGTGTGTTTGCTTCGGAAGCGCGACACCGCATACTCTTTGCTATATGTTCTCCCTCCCGAGGAGTTGCAACAGCGTTGCTCAAACTTAGAAAAATTCAGCTTTTGGGCTTCAAATCCTTTTGCGACAAGACAGAAGTGAGCCTGCCCGGTGAGGGGATCGCTGTCATCGTGGGGCCGAACGGCTGCGGCAAATCGAACATCCTGGATGGCGTGACGTGGGTGCTGGGCGAGCAAAGCGCCAAATCGCTGCGCGGCGGCAAAATGGAAGACGTCATCTTTGCAGGCACCCGCGACCGCAAGGCACTGGGCATGGCTGAGGTCTCCATCACCCTGATTGACCCTGACGTCTACGGAGATGGACCGTTAACGGTTGTGCCTGGAACGGCTGCGGGCAAGGCAGGTGACGCTGACTGGGATGAGGCAAAGTTGCGCCGGAGCAAGGCCGAGGAAGCTGAGCAATGGATCGCGCAGTCGCAGCCTGGAGTTGTTGCCGGAGTTGCTGCCGATACCATGGAGGAAACAAACGACATTGGGGACAGCAATCCCGATGTCGATGTCGTCCTGAAAATCCGCCGTCGCAAGTTCGAGAAGACGGCACGCCATGGTGAGATCGTGGTCACCCGGCGGCTGTTTCGCACCGGCGACAGCGAGTACCTGCTCAACGGCAAGCTGTGCCGGCTGGCTGATATCCGCGACATCTTCATGGGCACCGGGCTCGGCCCCGAGTCCTACGCCATCATCGGCCAGGAGCGGATCGGCCAGCTGCTGAGTTCCAAGCCCCATGACCGCCGCGCCATTATCGAGGAAGCTGCCGGGATCACACGCTTCAAAACGAAAAAGCGCCTGGCCGAATTGCGACTGGAGCAAGCGCGGCAAAATCTCGCCCGCATCGACGACATCTTCGATGAAGTGGCAAAACAGATGGGGACGTTGAAGCGCCAGGCCGCTAAAGCCGAACGCTATGGGCTGCTGCGCGATGAGCTACGCACGCGGCTACACGCCGTGCTGGCCGGCAAGCTGGTGCGCATGGAGGGGGAGGCGCAAACGCTTGGTGCAGAGATTGTGGAGCTCTCTTCACAAATCAACGAGCAAGCCAATGAAATTGAGAGCTTGCAGGCTAAAGTAGTGGCCGGGCAGCAAGAAGGGTATGCGCTCGACGCCCAGGCCCGCGAACAGAATCGCATGGCCAACGAAAGCGCGGTAGAGCTCGAACGGGCACGTAGCCGCCACACCGCGAACCTGGAGCGCATCACGGACTTGGGAGCGCGCACCGCTTCAGGAGAAAGAGAGCTGGCCCAGGCGCGCGAGCAGCTTGCCGGGCTTGAAGTGGAGCGGCGGCAGGGGCAGGCATTTCTACAAACCGTAGCAGCGGAGGTAGAGATGATCCAGGCAGAAGCAGGGGCGCGACGGAGCCGGGCAAGCGAGGCACTTGCAGCCGTGAGCCGGTTGGAAGGCAATGTGGAAGGCGCCCGGCGCGAGGCTATGCAGTTCCTGCATCAGCTGGGGCAGGCTCGGCGGGAGCAGGTGCAGGCCGAAGAGTCACTTGCCTCTGTGGACCGGGATAGGAACCGTGTTGCCGACGAACTCGGAGCCGTCAGGCGGGACTTGCAAGCGCTTGGCATAGAGCGGGAACAAGTCTCGCTTCGGTTTGAGGCCGCCACCCAGGCCTTGAAGCGGCTTGAAGACGAAATAGCCGCTATCCGAACAGAGCTTGCCGCCGGACAGGCTGAGGAGCGGGAGAACCGTCGGCGAAGCGACAGCTTGCGCTCAGAGCAGGCGACACTTACCGGCAGGCGCAACTCGCTTGATACGTTGCTGCGTGAGCATGGCTACTCGACTGACACTGTGAAGAAGCTGCTTCGAGCAAACTCGCTGTCCGGCAGGCTGAAGCCGGTTGGTACGTTGGCCGACTTTGTGGAAGTCAGCGACCGGTACGAGGCTGTTGTCGACGAATTTTTGCGTGACGAGCTCAACTACCTTGTTGTGAAGAGTTGGGAAGCCGCGGATGAAGGTATGCGGCTGTTAAAAGGCGACCTGGATGGGCGAGCTACCTTCCTGGTGCATCCGGAAGCGTCACATGTCCGGTCCTCCGCAAGCCTGGACGCAAATGGTAGTACAAGTCCGCCCGATGGGGCCATACGGCTAAAAGATTGTATCCGGGCGCTGGATAGCTTTGGCACCTCTCTTGAAGCGGTTTTACCCAAACTACGCGAGGGCTATGTGATGGAGGATACCGCTGCGGCACGGACGCTGGCGCTGGAATACCCAAACGCTTTTTTCCTGGCTGCAAGCGGCGAGTGCTTCCACAACGTGACGGTAAGCGGCGGCAAACCACGCGCTGAGGGGCCTCTGGCGCTCAAGCGCGAGCTACGCGAGGCACAAGCCAGATTGAACACCGCAGAAGCTGAGCTTGCACATGTGGAACGGCAGACTGCTGCCATGGCTCAGGCCGTTGGGGAGTTGACACACAAATTGGAAGCAGGCACCGGGCAGCACCGGGATGCTGAGCGCACCGGTGCACACGAAAGCGCAGCCCTGCGCCAGATGGACGGGGAGAAGCAGCGGCTTGAGCGGCGTGTGGCGGATTACTCCCTGCAAGAGGAGCGAGGACGGCAGCAACGAGAAGAGAAGGCCGCATTGATTGGCCGCAAAGCCCAGGACGCGGAGCGGTTCGAGCACATGCATCAGGGAGCTGAGGCGCGCCAGGAGCAACTACAGCAGGCTGTCGCGGCAGCCCGGTTAACCCGCGATGAGGCACAGGCTGCTGCCGCCGAACTTGCTATCGAGCTTGCAGGCCTCCAGGAACGGCGGCGCGGCGCGGAGGGAAGCTTCTCACGCACTGACCGCATGTGTGTCGAAGCCGGTCGGCGCGCAGCCCAGCTTGAGCAGCAGTTGGCCGGAGCAAAGATGGAGCGAGCAACTCGTGAAGAGGAGAATGAAACTCTGGAAGCGCGAGAAGCGGAACTGCTGCTGATGCGGGAAGCAGCGGAAGCCCGGGTGCGTGCCCTGACCGCCGAACAAGAGGCACTGCGAATGCAGATAAGTGATACAGAAGCATTGCTGAGGAAGTTGCGCGACGCCGTTACCGCTGCCCGGGAGCAGCGTGGAACGTGCTTCACAGCGGAAGCCCGGCTCACGTCCGAGCTGGCCCACTTGGCCGAAGCTTCCCTTCAAGACCTGGGACTGGATGGCGATGCATTGCGCGCGGCTACTCTCGAAGATGACTTCAAACCGCTTGTGCCTGAGCTGCTGGAGGTGGAAGAGGAAGCCTGTCGTGAGTTGAAGCGCCGCATGGAAGCCATAGGCCCGGTGAACATGATGGCACTTGAGGAATTTGAGGAAAGCCGGCAGAGGCACAACTTTCTTGAAGTGCAACGTCAAGACCTGCTGGATTCTATTGAAAACACCCGCTCCACCATCAAGGAGCTTGACGGAATTTCACGCCTGAAGTTTGATGAAGCATTTGCACGGATTAATGAAAACTTCATGGAAGTTTTTGCGCGGCTTTTTGACGGCGGTACGGCCTCCATGCGCCTGACGGATGAGGACAATTCGGCTGATTCCGGCATTGATATCGTGGCGCAGCCTCCCGGCAAAAAGCTCCAGAATGTTTTCCTATTGTCCGGTGGAGAGAAGGCTCTTACCGCGCTCTCGCTGCTGATGGGGATCTTTCGGTTTCAACCCGCTCCGTTTTGTGTACTGGATGAAGTGGATGCGCCGCTTGATGAGACCAACGTAGGTCGCCTTGCGGAAATGCTGCGTTCCATGGCCGGCGACACGCAGTTTATCATGGTGACCCACTCCAAACGCATGATGACCGGTGCCGACATGATCTACGGTGTCACGATGCAGGAGCCCGGTGTCTCCAAACTCGTCAGTGTACGGCTGGAGGAACGCAGCGGATCGCGCAACCGGCCGCAGCGGGAGCTTGCTTTCGCTTAGATTTGTTCGACAGCTTATCTGGCCTGCATCGCTGCTTCTGATTTTGGAGAACGGCTCTGCCAGCGGCTTTTCAGGCTCAGTATAGGTGCTTCAAAATAGCGGCGTGAAAGGTAGGCGATTCCCGTAGAAATTGCAATGCACACAAAGATCGCCGCTGAGAAAAACAAGAGGCTTCCGAAAACTTCCGGCCTGATGTAGTGGGTTACAAACACCTTCATCCTGTCATAGACAAGCACGTTGATCAGGTAAAGGCCGTAGCTGATATAGCCGTAAAAAGGTAGAAACCCTTTTGACCGTGTATTTCCAGTTTGCTCCAGCTGTAGATGATCTCGCTGTAAACCCAGCAGGATAAGTCCGCAAGTACCCCATGTAAATGGCAGGTCTGCCAGGGCTAATACAGTTAGGTTGTGGTGAAACGCCGATATCCAGATCAACACTGCAACTAATGTGCCGGAAGCAGCCAACAAGACCCTGCCGATCCGCACCACATTCATTTTATGTATACGCCCCGAGTGTACGAGAAGCGAAAGCAGGGCTCCATAGGCAATAAAGGCAAGTACAAAAGGTGTTTTGTAATGAATATCGATGTGTTCGCTGACATGGATGGCAACGAGCCGGAGAAGCGGCTCTATAAGCAGCGTAGCAGCCAATAGGTAAAACAAGGTTTGTCGACGAAAGCGTCGTACGCAAGCAGGCCAAAGAAGATAGAAGTGCTCCTCCACGGCCAGCGACCACAAAGATCCATACTCATTCAAAGGCGCACCGAACAGCCTTGAAAAGTTGGCAAGAAAAAGCACAGCAGCAAGTACAAAGCGGAAATCGACGATATGCCAGAGCTTCAAGATCAAGAGCAGAAGCAGGTACGCAGGAACGATGCGAAGAATGCGGCGAATATAAAAATCTTTGTAGTAGCCGGTTTGCTCACGCGCTTTTGTAAGCAGACCGGTAATGAGAAAGCCTGAGAGTACAAAGAAAACATCCACGCCGAATTGTCCGCAGTTGACTAACGAAGCCAGGAGGCTGCCCCAGAAGCCGCCGTATGCTGCATGCCAGTCAAAGCTGGCGAAACCATGAAATAAGACCACCATCAACACGGCAATTCCGCGAATGGAGTCCAGCGATGGCATGTGCCGCAAAACAAGAGAAGGCTCTGCCGGTATGGTCGGGCTGCTTACGGTGGTTTGAGGCTCTTTGAGGTCCATCACGGGTGTCCTCATTATCCCGTAAAAACTCATCGAGTTTTCTAAGGTGCTGAGATCAGATTGAAGATGCGTTCCAATTCTCGGGAAAGAGCTCCGCAACGGAGCTCTTTCCCGAGAGGCAAACTGTTTTATGCGTCAGCATGCTCCAGTACTTCTTCACGCACGACCTGATCTACATGAACCTCTACCGGGTTCTTCGGCAATGCAATGGCAAGTACATCCTCAATCCGCTTCGCATAGTGGATCGTTACACCTTCAGTTTGCGCCGGCAGCAGGTCTTCTTCGACATTCTGCTGCACATCTGCAGGAAGGATGACGTGCCTGACGCCGGCGCGCTTGGCGGCAAGGAATTTTTCCTTGATACCGCCGACCGGCAGCACATTGCCGGATAGCGTGATTTCGCCGGTCATCGCAATCAACGGGTGCACAGGACGGTCCGTAAGCAGCGAGACCAGGGCTGTTGCCATAGTGACGCCTGCCGAGGGGCCGTCCTTGGGGATACCCCCGGCCGGCACATGGATGTGCAGGTCAATGTCTTTGGTGAAGTCCTCTGACAAGCCGATGGACACAGCATTGGAGCGGACCCAGGTGAGCGCGGCTTGCATGGACTCCTGCATAACCTGGCCGATCTGCCCGGTCATGGTGAAACCGCCCTTGCCCTTCATCTTGTTGGCTTCAATAAAGAGCACATCACCACCGGCAGGCGTCCATGCCAGGCCGACTGCAACACCGGGCCGTGCGGTACGTTCGGCCAACTCCATGTCAACCCGCACCTTGATACCGCCCAGAAACTCCTGCACGGTTTCACGAGTTACTACAAGCTTGTCTGTTTTGCCCTCGGCAATACGACGCGCCTGCTTGCGGCATACTGTACCGATCAACTGCTCCAACCTGCGGACTCCGGCTTCCCGTGTGTAGTGCCGCACGATAAAGCCGATGGAATCCTCCGGGATCCCAATCTGCTCGGGCGTCAGCCCGTTCTCCTTGGTTTGCCGGGGCACGATGTAGCGCATCGCGATGTTCCGTTTCTCCTCCTCGGAGTAGCCGGAAAGCTCGATGATCTCCATCCGGTCACGCAGCGGCTCGGGAATGGTGTCGAGTTGATTCGCAGTGCAGATAAAGAGCACTTTCGACAAATCGAACGGCTGGTCAAGGTAGTTGTCGCGGAATGTCGAGTTCTGCTCCGGGTCCAGCGTCTCAAGCAGCGCCGCAGATGGATCTCCGCGGAAGTCGCGGCCCAGCTTATCGATTTCATCGAGCAGCAGTACCGGGTCATTGGTCCCGGCACGCTTGATGTTTTGGATGATCTGTCCAGGCAGCGCACCGATGTAGGTACGCCGGTGTCCGCGGATTTCTGCCTCATCGTGCATGCCGCCCAGCGAAAGCCGCTGAAATTTGCGACCCAGCGAGCGCGCAATTGACCGGCCCAGCGAGGTTTTGCCTACGCCTGGGGGTCCGACAAAGCACAGGATCGGCCCCTTCATGTCAGGCTTCAGCCTGCGAACCGCAAGGTAATCCAAAATGCGGTCTTTGACCTTGCGCAGCTCGTAGTGGTCCTCGTCAAGTACTTCCTTAGCCAGGACAAGATCGATGGTCCCGCCCGTGCTCTTGGCCCAGGGCAGCACTGCAAGCCACTCAATGTAGTTGCGGGTCAGCGAGTAGTCTGCTGCCATAGGCGACATGCGCGCCAACCGGTTCAGCTCCTTCAGAGCTTCCTTCAGAGTATCGGCAGGCATACCGGACGCTTCAATCTTCTCGCGCAACTCCTCGATGTCACGCTGCCCATCATCGCCTTCGCCAAGCTCCTTCTGGATCGCCTTCATCTGCTCGCGCAGGTAGTAGTCGCGCTGTGAGTTTTGTACCTGGTCCTGCACTTCAGATTGAATCTTGTTGCGCAACGACTGGACCTCAACCTCTTTGGCCAGGTGCTTGTTCACGCGCTCCAGGCGCGTCTTGACGTCGGGGGTTTCCAGAAGCTCCTGCTTGTCGGCTGTTGAAAGAAACGGCAGAGATGAGGCGACAAAATCAGCCAGCCGCGCTCCATCGTCGATCTGCGCCGCAATGGCCTGCAGTTCGTCCGACAAGGTAGGGGACGCAGCCACAATCTGCTGAAAATCCGACACAATGTTGCGCAGCAAAGCTTCAAGCTCCGGCCCTGTCGGCGACCCGCTCTCCAGCACAGGCTCAACAGTGGCCGTCATAAACGGCTCCAGCTGTTCAAAGTCAGTCAGCTTGACCCGCTCTACACCTTCCGTGAACACAAACAGGCTTTGGTTCGGCATCTTCACGACTTTGTGTACCGTCGCCACCGTACCGTAAGTGTGCAGGTCTGAGGGCTGCGGCGCATCCATACGCGAGTCGCGCTGAGCCACGACCACAATGGTCTTTTCCTCACCCAGCGATTGGATGAGCTGGATAGAACCCTCCCGACCTACAGTGAGCGGCAGAACGGCGTGCGGAAACAACACCGTGTCGCGCAGGGGGAGAACAGGGAGTGTGCGCTTCTTGTTGGGGCTCTGCTCATTGCGCTCGGTACGCTGAGTCGAACCGCTGGGTCGGATAATACTTAAAAAATCACTCGGCATTGAGTCAACCTTTATCAAATTACCTCTATTGGACGCCGCAGCTTGAGATTCGATGCGACAAAGTTCCGGCAAGTCACTGCATCTGTTTTCGCAGTGATCTGCCGGACGGAGGAATGTGTGTGCTGGAAGCCTGAGTTGCGGCTGCTCTCGTGTTCCAGTTGTATCGGCGGAAAGAAGAGAAACTATCAGGAAAAAACTCGCAATCCCGCACGAAGGTACCCCAGTTTCCCAGGAGGCTCGGAGTTCAAAACCTTGGTACCTGCGGCGCAACGCTTCTCCAGCCTCGGCGAACTACAAGAAACGCTGCCTAGTGAATAGGAGCAGCTGCGGCATACCGCCCAAGTTCTTTGACCAGTGAGCAGCGCTGCGTCATTTCAGCCAGAGCTTGGACAGCTTGTTCTTCACTGGCGAGCTGATAATCCGCATAGAACACGTACTCCCATGGGGAACCAGGCACAGGCCGCGATTCCAGCCTGGTGAGATTGAGGTCATGGCGGGCGAAGACTGCGAGCGCTTCTACCAGTGACCCCGGCTGGTTGGGAACAGCAAACGCGATGGATACCTTGTTTTCAATTGATCGGACGGTAGCCGGAGCGGCCGCCAAACGAAGTAGCAGAAAGCGCGTATAGTTGGCCGCGTGATCTTCAATGTCGGTCAGCAGCACCTCTCCCCCATATACCTGGGCTGCATATTTACTGGCGATTGCCGCAGTGCCGCCGCCAAGTTTCACAGCATGGGCCGCTGAGCCTGCCGTGTCGTAGTAGGGCATTGCCCTAAGCGCGGGATAGCTCTCAAAAAGACGGCGGCACTGGGCTAACGCTACCGGGTGCGAGTAGACCTCGCGTACTGCCGCAAGCGTAGTGCCGGGTGCGGCAATGAGCTGGTGGCGGATACGCAGCAGGCGCTCTGCCTGAATGCGAACCGGCGAAGCAAGCAGAAGGTCGTAGTGCTCCAGCACGGAGCCTGCCAGGGAGTTTTCAATAGGTACCACGGCGGCGTCGGCATCGCCGTTTATAAGCTGTTGAAAAACCTCCAGCGAGCGCGCACAGGTGTGCAGCTCGGGAGCCTTATCTTCCAAGCTAAGTTCCGGTGCAAACAGCTGGGCTGCCTCATGACTGAATGAGCCAAGCTCACCCTGGATTGCTATGCGCATATGCCTCTTTTTAGAACACCAAACGTCTGTCCAGGCGGAGAACAATCACGGTAATCCTCCCGAATAGAAAGCCGATGCAACATACTATTCCGAGATCGTAAACTTTACGGGAGGTCTTTCCATGTTGTGGACGATATTTGTTGTTTTACTTGTCTTATGGCTTGTAGGTTTAGTCAGTTTTCACGTTATCGGTGCCTACATCCACATCCTGCTGGTACTGGCTATTGTGGTTCTGCTCATTCAGATTGTCTCTGGTCGCCGGTCAGTTCTTTAGGGCTCGCTTGAGCGGCTTCAGCCTGCATGGGGCCGCTCAATGAATACTGCAAGCGTGATCGCCGCAAAGAAGACGATCGAGATAATGCCATTCAGCGTGAAAAAAGCCGCATTCATTCGAGAGAGATCCCCCGGCGAAATCACGGAATGCTCATACAGCAGCAGAGCTGCCACCAGTGCAACTCCGGCAATGCCCGGCAAGCCAAGCGCAAACAGGTGTACCAGCCATAGCAACAGCGCCAACATGGTGACATGCATGGCTCGTGCAACCCAAAATGCCGCTGAAATTCCGAAGGTCGCCGGCACGGAGTGCAACCCGCACGCGCGGTCATGCTCCGCATCCTGGCAGCTGTAGAACACGTCAAAACCTGCTACCCAGAACAGCACCGCAGCAGTCAGGACCAGGATGCGCTCGTCCAGCGAACCGCGCACGGCAATCCATGCCGCTGCCGGTGCAATGCCCAGTGCAAGCCCTAGAAACACATGCGACCAGCGTGTAAACCGCTTGGTATAGGAGTACAGAAGCACCACAGCGAGTGCGAACGGCGCAAGAATGAGCGTAAGCCGGTTGAGCTGCGAGGCTGCAAGGAGAAACAGCACGGCAGAGACCAGCGTAAAGCCACCCACAAACTTACGGCTAAGCACTCCGGCAGGAATGGCGCGGGAGGCGGTACGGGGGTTTGCACCATCCAGAGTCGCATCGGCCCACCGGTTAAATGCCATGGCTGCTGACCGCGCCGAGACCATACAAACCACAATCCAGACCAGTTGCATGGGACGCGGCCAGCCGTCAGCGGCAAGCACAGCCGCTGTCAAAGCAAAAGGGAGCGCAAAAATGGAGTGCTCCCACTTGATCATTTCGAGTGTGTGGCCGACGGAACGCAGAATAGCCATGCCTATAGTCTAAAGCCGCTTTTCCAGAGGTATATGTTTTCCATTTCACAACACATCATTTGGATGGAAAAGCAATGCCGGAACTTACTGGTCCCATGTTGCAGCAGGGAGAACGGCTCAACCGTTACTCTATCTTCCTTCAGACTTACCGGCGACCTGCAAATTGTTAACTACCTTGAAGACGCCTGGAACTGAATTTGCCCGCAGAGCCGCCACGTCCTTATCGGACTGCGTGTCGACAACACCGTACAGCGTCAGATTGCCGTTGACGACGGAGATGCGAATCGGCTTGCCGGGGTCAACGGCGTACTTGTTCAAGCTTGGAAAACCGTAAATGGTGCGGAAAGCCTGCAGACGAATGCGATCGTCGAACGGTGAGGTCGGGTCTACCTGGATGTCATTGATAACGTCACGCACACCTTTTGTATTGCCGGCCACAGCTACAGCGGAATCCGCATCGACCGGGCCGTAAGCATGGCCTCCCAGGGTGACATCGCCATTTTGTACGTTCACAGATATCGCATTGAAAGCCGTGGTGCCGTACCCGACGCGATCATATTCAATGGCTTTCAGAAGCTTCTGCTGCAACTCTCCATCGGGTACTTGCGGGCCAGCTACCTCAATTCCATTGTCGACGGACTTGATTCCCTTGACGCGGCGCGCACGCTTCCCTGCTTCTTCCTTTGCGTCGAAAACATCAACCGAGCCTTTCAGCACAGCCACGTCGCCCTGGACTGTACCCTGTACGCCGCTCAGCTGCTTCTTATTGAGCGCCTTGGTCAGCGCAGCCTGCTCCGCTGACGTATCTCCTTGCGCCACGCTGATGGAGGAGCTCGTACCCACCCCTAACACCAGCAGCAAAACCGCT
>CAXSFX010000088.1:0-16973 GCA_964236655.1 uncultured Acidobacteriaceae bacterium
CAAAGGACATTAAGAAAGGAAAGTAGCCGCCATCAAGTCTCTACTACCGTTTTCTCTGTTCCTCCATAAGTTGCAACTACACCCGGCGGTACGTTGAAGTAAGCAGGTATAGCCCGCAATCTCACTATGGATACACCTGCTATGACGCCCAAACAAAAAGGCACTCAAGAAGAGTGCCTTTTCGCAAATGCAAAAATATCTACGGCAAGTAGTAACGGATGTTGGTCTCGAAGATGTTGTTATTCGCTTTAGGAGCGGTCCCGCTGGAGCCGGAATACAGTGAGCGCTCCAGCCAGCTGTACTGGAAACCCTGGCGGAAGCGGCCCGCAGGACCCTTGTAGAAGTAGTAGTCGTAGCCGATGGTGCCTTCAGCAACGTCCTTGTTGGAACCGTTGCAATTGGCTACTGAAGCGGGGATGAAGCCGCTTGTCTGCGGCGGGTACGTTCCGCCGGTTGCGGTACCGGGAACGGTTTCTATGCCGCAGCCGTTGTTATTCGCCGTTCTTAGCCCGTATCCTTCAAAGCTGTTGCCGTACGGGAAGATACGGCGGCCCACTTCCTCAAAGCCGGCATCGACGTATACATCCAGCCGCGGCGTTGCGTGTGCGAACACCTCACCGAGAGCAGCCCAGTTGTGTAGCAGGCCCAGCTGTCCGCTTGGACGGATGGTGGCGTCGGGTAGCTGCGCCGAGGCATAGCGGCCGGTGCCGTCGCCGTACAGACCGTGCAGGGCGACCTCAAACTTCTTGTTCGCCAGGTAACCGCGATACCCGCCGCCTACGCCGCCGCCGAAGGTGCTGTCGTTGAACGCGCCTGCTGAGCTGGTGTTGGTGCTGCCCAGCGCCGTGCCCTGCCGGTACACCCGGCTGCGGAAGGTGCTGCCGATACCGAACAACTCAAAGTGGCCCAACTTGTTCTGGTAGGCGATCTTCGCGATGATGTCCGGGGACAGGTTGTAGCTGTAAGTCGCAACCGGATTGTACAAGCCTCCGGCAGTGCCGATGGCACCGGCGACGTAGTTCGTCGGGCATCCGATCGCAGGCGTGGTTGTGACTCCGGCAGCTGTCACAGGGGTACCCGTTGCCGTGCTGATGCAGCTTGGAGTGGTCAGTTGCGATTGCTCAATCGAAAAACCGACTGCAAGGTGATCGCCAAGCTTGTCCGTTACACGAAATCCCGGCTGACGCGCCCACACAAAGCCGACGTTATACTGCGGGTCGATTGTGTCCGGCAAGACTTCGGTTTTGTTGTCGAGCAGGTTGCGGGTTTCTGTCGCCAGAGTCCACTGTGCGCCCCCGGTAACGGTCAAGCCGCGCTGAAACGCTGCCTGCGCCCATAGCTGACGCTGGCGCATCACGTAGCTGTTGGATTGATTGTTGTTTGAGGTAATACCCGTGCCGAGCCAGTCCAGCTCATAGTACGCCTGAAGCTTGGTGTCGCTGATCTTGCCCAGCGCGGTGATAGCCAAACGCGACTGACGAGCCGACTCAAAAAACTCGCTGATGTGCCCGGCATCCGAGGCAGCAAACGGCGTCGCCAGGAACGCAGTATCGATATCGCCCCCGGTCGCACGAGTCCGGTCCACAGCGGCGAACTCGATAAACGAATTCGTCAGGCTCAGGTCAACGCCCTTGTAATGAACGGAATCCGGATGCTCGATCGCTTTCTTGGTAGCGGTCTGGTCACTCTGGATCGTCGCGGCTACCGATGCGGTATTGGCTTGCAGGTCGGTCACCGAACTCTGCAGGCTGGCTACCGCTGTCGTGTTCTGAGCGTTCAGTGCCTGCTGTGCGGCGATGGCATCCTGCCCCTGCTGCGTGGCCTGCTGTACCGCCTGCTGCGACTGCTGCTGCACCTGCTGTAGTTGTGCGTCGCGTGCGCTGAGCTGCTGCTGCAGACTGTCAATCTGTGTCCGCTGCGCTGTCAGGTCGCTGCGCAAGGCTTCAACCTGCGCGGCAATGGTGGGCTTGCTGCTCTTCTTTACGCGGACGTGGTGCTTCGCTTTGGCTGCCGGTGCATCTGCTGCGGCAACCTCGGCATACGCTGCATGCGCCGGGCCTGCAACAGCCGAAGCCAGTACCAGACTGGCAAGCGCTTTCAAGTTCATCTTCATGGAGCCTCTCAGAAATAGGGTGGGCAAATGCGGTTCCTTCATGGAGCTCTACCGCTTCGGCAGGCTGGATCGTCGCTGTGGAAACGTCTCTATCGTCCCAGAAGCGTGTTACAAGTTAGCGAATTAAAGACAAAATGAACCGCGACGAGCAACTTTTCTGCGGAAAAGTAGTCCCTAGCGTCTTTCCGGCACGCCGTAGCTCACGAGGTTCGCCAACAGCCGGTACGCGCCCGGCACTCCTTCCGGCAGCTGCCGGTACAGCGCCAGTGCGGCATACACGTAGTGGCCGCGGCCCAGCGGAGCCACCAGCAAGCCGCCTTGCTGCGGTACCTGCCCGGGATCGGCGGTAGCCAGCAGGGGGGTCCACTCGGGCCCCCAGGAGCCGGCAAAGCCATGCCCGCGCTCCTCCAGCCAACCGTCGAAATCGGCAGCCGTGATGCGATTGGGCACAGTCAGCAGCGGATCGTTTGGAGCCGAAAAGGTGACTGCGGAGTGTTCATCGACGACACGCGCAGGCACGGTACCCAGGTGCAGCGCAAAAGGAACCCCGGGGAAGTCACCGCTCTGGTACTGGAGCACTACCGTGCCGCCCGCGCGGGCAAACTGCTCCAGCGCCGTCTGCGCCTGGGCCAGTGAAGGCTGCGCAGTGTAGGTGCGCACCCCCAGCATAATGGTCGAGTAGGCTCGCAGATCGGCTGTGCCCAGGTCCGCCGCACTCAGCAGGTCTACGGGAACGCCTATCGCGCGCAGCGCTGCCGGAACCTCATCACCGGTGCCCATGACGTAGCCCACCCGTACGCCGGGGGTTACGTGGACATCTACCTGGCGTACGTCCAGGGTCGCGGCTTCTCCAAAGTTGGTCGGTCGCAGCCCGGGGTAGCCTGCTGTCTTTTGGCCCCTTCCATAACCATGCAAGCCTGAGCCGGCAATGGCGGTCAACTTCGTGTCCGCGCCTGCCTTCACACCATCCGGCGGCAGCTGCACCTTGAACTGGACGGTTGCGCACTCGCCGGCTGCCAGGTGCGGGTGCTCTACCGGCACGGCGGTCCAGCCGTCAGGCACCGTTAACTGAAAGTCCACCGCAGCCGGTTCCGTCTCCTCGTTCGTCACAGTCGCCTCTACGGTCAGCTCACGTTGCCCGATAGGCAGCACGGCGATGTGCCGGGGCATCATGACAGAAAGTCTCCGCGTGACCACCAGCGGCGTAGCGAAGTTGCCCCGGCCCGGCTCGCGCTGCTCACCCTGTACCACCTCCGCCAGATGCAGCGGCACGCCGTTGTAGTTGAAGTCCGCGAAGGCAGAGACCGGGTAGGGGGTCATGCTTTGCCCGGAAAGCTTTGGATCGGCAAGATCGTAGTAAGGCTGTTCAATCGATGGACGGTGAAAGTATGGCTCCGTTGGCGCTGCGTTCAGCGGTACGTTCACCCGAAAGATCACGTCTGTGACGCTTGATGGCGCTGTAGCCCCATCCGCAGTTTCTATGCGGGACACATCCCACACGCCCGCATGGGTGTCATCCTGCTGTCCAGAAGAAGCTTGATCTTTCAATGTAAGCGCGGCGGCTTTTGAAGTATCAAGCCCGGTGCTCGCCAATGTAAGCCCAGCGCCACCTGAAGCCCATGGCACCGCCGAGCTCACATGCAGGCGCACTTCAAACGTCTCCCCCGGAGTAACGTGCGTACGAGACAACGCCGGAGTCAGCGTCAGCGCGCGGGCAGTGCCACTGCTCCCGTTTTGAGCCGGGGTGGGCATTACCAGTGCATCCATGTGGAGCCCCAGCACCTGCACCAGCGCGGTATTGCACTGCACCAGCTTGATGCCGAGCTCGTGCTGGAGGTCGGCCTTGCTGTCAGGGGTCAGGCTGCTTGCCTGTACCGCAGCCAGCAGGGATTGGGTGGATTTGTAGGCCTCAACCAGGTTGGGCGCGATGCGCATGGGTTCAGCCGGCGTATACACCGCCAGGGCGTGCAGCACAGCCCGGTTGATCTTCTGAAGACCCTCTGTCACAAAGGCGGTGTCACCTCCATGGGCCAGCAGCACCATGCCCGGCAGGGAAGTATCCACGCCCGAGAAAAAGCCGTCACCGTTTGCGAGGGAGCTGCCACCGCCACCCGCCACCCGCGAGCCATACCGGTGGTATGTGACGGAGCTTGGCCCGGCCAGCGGTGGGTCACCGCCTCCCAGTTGCGACTTTTGCAACCCCAGGCCTTCACGGGCCATTTGCAGGTAAGACCGTCCCAGCACCGGGTCATACATGCCTTCCTGGATCGTCACTTCAGGCACAGGCGGTACCGCCGTCTTCTCGCCGGTTACATAGTTGGTAAAGGCAGGCGGTGCCCAGGTATCGGTTGCATAGTCGTACATGCCTTTGGCGGTGATGGGCGCAAAGGGCGTGCGGGCGTACACGGCCATCGGTTTCCAGGGCCGCAACCCAGCCGCGATCTGGTCCGGGAACATATTCGGGTTGCCGGATGCGTTGAAGGCCTCCTGCGTAAGCTGACCTGAAACCTGGTGGTGCCCATGACCATCGGTGATGCCGCCGATGAACACGGAAGCCAGCACCAGCGGGCGCTGCTCGCGTACTGCACGCACCACATCGCGGAGCACACGGTCGTGCGTCCACTGTGCGAAAGCCTCGTCCTTGGTCTTCGAGAAGCCGTAATCGGCCTCTGTACCCCAAATCTGCTCGGTACCGGTGTAGCGGTCGGCAGCCAGAAGCTCATTGGTGCGGATCAGTCCCAGCGCGTCGTAACTCTCGCCTGAAACCGCGTTCTGGCCGCCTTCGCCGCGGGTCAGCGTCATTAGGGTAGTGCGCGCGCCCACACCGCGTGACTCGTACGCCATCATGCCGCCGTCTTCATCGTCCGGATGAGCCACGATCATCATCAGGCTGGCCCAGGTATGCAGCTTGTTCAGCGTTTGCGCCAGGCCTGCGGCACCGCGATCTTCGGGCAGGGTCGTGCTGTCGATGGCAGAGGCCGGCGTGGTGGCCCAGGGTACAGCCTGCGCCGGGACCGGTGATGCCTGCGTGACGGCCAACAGGATTACACCCGCTGCGCGCAGGAGAGAAGTAGATGAGCAAGAGGTGGGCGGCACCTGCCAAGTGTACAATCCAGCCCCTATGGAGCCTTTGCCGCAGCACACGGAAACGCAGCCGCCTGAACTCCCCAGGCGCGTGACGCTGGGCGGCGCAGTCTCGCTCAACCTGATGAACATGATCGGCGTAGGCCCGTTCATCACGCTGCCGCTAGTGGCTGCCGCGCTGGGGCCGGGCGCGTGGCTGGGTTGGCTGCTGGGTGCGCTGCTGGCTGTGTGTGACGGACTGGTGTGGGCAGAGCTGGGTGCCGCCCTGCCGCGCGCGGGCGGGTCGTACGCGTTTCTGCGAGAGATTTACAAGCCCGGCATTCAAGCCCCAATTGGGTCAAAGCCCGCTTACGATGCAGGCCGGTTCCTCAGCTTCCTCTACGTGTGGCAGCTGCTGTTTACCGCGCCGCTTTCTGTAGCTTCAGGGGCGCTGGGCCTGGCGCAGTATGCATCGTTTCTACTGCCGGGCCTCCATCACAGCTTTCGGCTTGGGCCACTACCAAGGTCAATTTCAGTGCAGGGAACCAGCCTACTGGCCGCGGGCGTCTGCTTGGTGGTGGTGGCGCTGCTCTACCGGGGCCTGGGCTCGGTGGTGCGCACGGCGGGTATCCTCACCGTCGGCGTACTGGCGACTTTGCTGACCGTGATCGCGGTCGGGCTCACGCACCTGCACGCTCCCCTGGTCGCGGCGCAGTTGCACTGGCCGCACCCGGCAGGCACCGGCCTGCTACCGGCGCTCGGTGTGGCCACACTCATCACCACCTACGATTACTGGGGTTACTACAACGTGTGCTTTCTGGGCGGCGAAGTGCGCGACCCCGGCCGCACCATCCCGCGCGCGGTGTTGCTCTCGATTGCGCTGGTAGCAGTGCTGTACCTTCTCATGAACTTCGCCGTGCTGGGTGCCTTGCCGCCGAGCAGCTTGCAGGCTCGTGGCGGCGATGCCGCGCCCATGGCAGCGGTGCTTATGCACACTGCTTTGCCGGGCCGCTCTGGGGAATTCGCAGCCATGGCCATCGCGGTGCTCATTATGTGGACTGCATTTTCCTCGGTGGTTGCGCTGCTGCTTGGCTACTCGCGCGCGCCGTATGCCGCCGCGCGCGAGGGCAACTTCTTCGCACCCTTTGCCCAGCTGCACCCCCGGCATGGATTTCCGCAGGTGGCCCTGCCGGCCCTGGGAGCCATTGCAACGGTGTTCTGTTTTTTCGATCTGCGCACTGTTATTACCACGCTGGTAGCGGTGCGCATCGTGCTGCAGTACGGCTTGCAGCAAGTTGGCGTTATCGTGCTACGGGTGCGCCAGCCTGAACTTGTCAGGCCCTTTCGCATATGGCTCTACCCGCTGCCGCCGCTGCTGGCGCTTGCCGGATTCATATTTTTGCTGCTCTCGCGCAAGGGCGCAGGGCGTGAGCTGCTGTTTGCCGCCGTGCTGGGTGCTGCGGGAGCTGCACTGTATGCCTGGCGTGAGCGCCGTCGTGCAGCCTGACGCTCCCTACGCGGCAAATGAGAACGCGACATTACCAAGATTGGCAAAGCGAACCTGGACCGAGGAGCGCCCATGCGCCGGCAGTCTGCCCATCCAGCTCCCGGTGGTGATCCATTGGCCCGCCTCCAGGCCACCCGTGCGAAACTGCCCTTCATTGGCTAGAAATTCGACCAGGCGCAGCAGGTCCGGGCCATTGGTGTTGCGGCTCACCTTGTCCCAGCGGATGATGCCGTCAATGATGATCTCCAGCGGCTGCTCGTCCATATGGACCTCACGCCAGTTTTCAATTTCCGGCCCATGCACAAAACCGCCGTTCATTTGCAGGTCGGCCACCATGGCCAGATGGGCCGCCTCGCCGGGGTCAATAAAGGCCGACTCCAGCACTTCAATGACCGGGCGGGCGTTGCCCACAGCTTCCAGCAGTTCCTCGCGTGTGTAGCGCCCTTCACGAATGGGAAGATCCTTGCGCAGCAGAAAGCCTATCTCTGCCTCTACGCCGCGCATGCGGCTCACCGGGTTGTCCATCTGCCCGCCGCTTTTCAGGAAGCCGAAACGTAGCGGCATGGGTCCGAACATGGGTGTGGCATCGGGACCGGGCGCACCCACCTTCCAGCCGCCGATGGTGCCCAGCGAGGCAGCCATGGCATCCTGCACCGCATAAGCCTCGTTCAACGTGGCGGGTTGCAGCGCTGCTTCCAGATCAGCAATAGGCTGTCCGGTTTGCCGTGCCTTGAGCAGCAGCTCTGCCGTTTGCTGGATGCGGTCGCTTTCAACCAAAGCCCGGTGTGCCTGCTGGTTCCATCCTGTTTCCATGCTTGTCTGTTCCCTCGCTTTTCATACTAGAGTCTCGGCTGCCATATGCCGTTAAAGGAAAGGGAAACACTGGAGGCGAAATCGCTTTGATGGTGCCGGTAATCGGGAGCGAACTCAATGACTCCCATAAGCGGCGCATCGCGTCCAATACACCTGAGACCTTCGCGGTCCTGAATGGAGTTTCATGCCGATTCGCAAATCGATGAATATCGCTCCATCGGAGATCACTCCAAAAAGCGATTATGCTAACCGCCGCCAGTTCATGGCTGCCGCTGCTGCCGTAGGCGTAGCCGGCTTTGCGGGGCATCGCCTGCTGCACCCTTCGCTTGCCGTGGAAGCCGCTACCAGGCTCACAACGGTCAAAAGTCCGCTCTCTACCCCCGGCCTTATTCCGACAGAGATGAAGGACGCTACAACTTACAACAACTTCTATGAGTTCGGAACGGGCAAAAGCGATCCGTCAGAAAATGCCCAGCACTTCAAGACGTACCCCTGGTCCGTGAAGATTGAAGGGCTGGTGCAAAAGCCCCAAAGCTTTTCCATCGATCAGCTGGCTCATTTCAAGCCGATAGAAGAGCGTGTTTACCGCTTCCGTTGCGTGGAGGCCTGGAGCATGGTCATACCATGGAACGGCTACTCGCTTTCCGAGCTCATCAAGGTATGCAATCCGCTGCCCACGGCCAAGTACGTGCAGTTTCTCTCGTATTACGACGCGGCCCAGATGCCCGAGTCGAGTGGAGCGGGCATTAGCTGGCCCTACTCCGAAGGCCTGCGCATGGATGAAGCCATGCACCCGCTGACCCTGTTGACTTTCGGCATGTATGGGGAGGCGCTGCCGCCCCAGGATGGCGCGCCGGTGCGCATCATTGTGCCGTGGAAGTACGGCTTCAAGTCGGCCAAGTCGCTGGCAACAATCCGCTTTACGGACAAAATGCCGCCCACCACCTGGAATGAGCTTGGCCCCGATGAGTACGGCTTTTACTCGAACGTGAACCCGGAAGTCGATCACCCGCGATGGTCGCAGGCAAGCGAGCGGGTCATCGGTGCCTCGGTCTTCAAGCAGCGTCAGCCGACCCTTATGTTTAACGGCTACGGCAGCCAGGTGGCTGGCTTGTACAAGGGTATGGACCTGAAAAAGAATTACTAAGGCAGCATACGGGAGCAGCACGTGCCGAACCGATGGATAGTGCGATTGAAGGTACTGGCACACATGGCCTGCCTCGGCCCGCTAGCGTGGCTTGCCTGGCGTTTTTTTGAGAGTGCGACCGGCAATCCTGCCGCCCTTGGACCGGACCCTACGGAAACCGTAACTTTCTTTACCGGCTTCGGTGCCTTGCGGCTCATCGTGATCTCGCTTGCGGTGAGCCCGATACGCAAGCTCATCCCGAAGCTGGGCTGGCTCATCCGTTTTCGACGCATGCTGGGGCTGTACGCGTTTCTTTACAGCTCGCTGCACTTGCTTGTGTACCTGGCGCTGTACTCCGGGTGGAGCTGGCCGATAATCGCAGACGATCTTGCCAAACGGCCCTACATCTGGGCAGGGTTCACAGCCTGGGTGCTCATGGTACCGCTTGCCGTGACCTCAACTGCCTGGTCTATTCGCAAGCTGGGCGGCAAAGGCTGGAATTGGCTGCACAGGCTTGTGTACATCTCGGCCATTGCCGGCGTACTGCATTACTGGTGGATTGTAAAAACCGGCGTACTTGCACCGCTGCAAATTACGCTGGTGCTAGCCGTGCTGCTACTGATGCGACCCTTGCTGAGCCGGTGGAAGGGGCGCAAAACGGCGCGGCCCGCGGCGGCTGCTACGGCCTGAGTCTGTGCTGTAGAAGGCCGGATTTCGTTCCAAACGCGACTTTCACCCGCAAACCCGGTTCCAACCATCAGGCATACATCGCTGCCCTATGGAGTGCTCCGCATGCGCAAGCCGATTGCACTGTTCTCCCTTGCAGTATCTATGCTGACGGTTCCCGTTCTCGCACAAACCGCACCGAGCGCTCCCATGCCGCAGCACACGCACAACAATCTGGCGTTTCGGCGCGAGCCGTTGCTTTCTACACAAAAGACGCTGTCGCAGGCACCGCTTACGCAGGTGGAGCAGACGGCACAGATTTTGAACCGGTTCACCTTTGGCCCGACTCCGGGCATGGCGCAGGCTGTTGCCGCCGAAGGCTGGCAGGCCTGGTTTGCGCAACAACTGCACCCTGAAACGGTGGCGGACACATCGCTTGAGAAGCGCCTTCAGGCTTACCCATCACTTAGCATGACGCCCGCCGAGCTTGCCGTGCAATTCCCGGACGGGCAGGTCATTCACAGGCTTGCCGAGGGCAAGGGAAGTATGCCTGATGACCCGCAGCTTGCCGGTGTGTACCAGGTGTTGCTGGCGAAGTACCAGGCGAAACAGGAGAAGGAACGCGCTTCCGCCGGCGTAGCCTCAAACCCTGTCTTAAGCGCCGGGCCGCAGCCGGTATCTCCCGTTCAGCCGCAGGAGGATGAAGATGCATCCCGTAAATCGGCAGACCAGGCGAAAGCAGCGCAGCTTGCCGGTCCTATTCTTGCCTTGCCGCCTAGCGGCCGGCTCAATGCAGTGCTGGCTTTACAGATCGCGGATCGGGTGACCCTGGCCTCAAGCCTCAAAGAACCGCTCAAGGGGCAGCTTTCGGCCGGTGTCTCGCCACATGACCGCGAGCTTCTGGCTGCCATGGCAGGCGGCGGCAACGTCCCCGCCGGTGAGATGGAGCAGGCCAAGGTCCTGCGCGCCGTGTTGTCGCAAAGACAACTGAAGGAAGTCATGACTGATTTCTGGTTCAACCACTTCAACATCGACCTGAGCAAAGGCGGGAACGAGATTGACTATGCCCAGCCATATGAGCGCGACGCTATCCGTCCACACGCACTCGGCAAGTTCCGTGACCTGCTGCTGGCTACCGCGCAAAGTCCTGCGATGCTGCTTTACCTCGACAACGCGGCGAGCACCGGCCCCGACTCACCGGCAGTCCGGCGTCAACAGCCGGGCAAGGCAGGTTTGAATGAAAATTACGGGCGCGAGCTTATGGAGCTGCACACGCTCGGCGTCGATGGAGGCTACACGCAGGCGGACGTAACCGCGCTGGCAAACATCCTGACCGGATGGACCGTGCAGCAACCGCAAGGGGGCGGCCCGTTTGCCTTTTTGCCGCAGCGGCATGAGCCCGGAACCAAGCAGTGGCTGGGCCACGCTGTTGCTGAGAACGGTGAACAGGAAGGCATCGACGCGCTAAACTATCTCGCCCGCCGGCCCGCTACTGCGCGCCACATTTGCTATGAGCTGGCGCAGCGCTTTGCCAATGACACTCCGCAGCCCATGCTGGTCAATCGCATGGTGGCTACCTGGCAAGCAAGCGACGGTGACATCGCGCAGGTGCTGACCGCCATGGTGCATGCGCCCGAGTTCTTCGACCGGGCCAACTTTCGCAATAAGGTCAAAAGCCCGCTTGAGTTTGTTGCTTCAGCCATGCGCGCCACTGGCACTGACCCATTGAATCCGGGCGCGCTCACTGCGACTTTGCGTACTATGGGTGAGCCTTTATACCGCTGTCAGCCGCCTACCGGCTACCCTGTGACAGGCGCGCAGTGGATGAACTCCGCAGCGCTGGTAGCTCGGTTAAACTTCGCTTTATCTTTGTCCGACAACACAACGGGCAAGCCGGGCGGTATGCACCTGAATGCGCCGTTGCTGGTTGCCGACGGCCTGCTTACCGAGCCGGTCGCTGCAGCTGCGCATACACAACGGGTTGCCATGGCAAGGCCGCAGCTTATGGCAACCGGTGAAGACAGGGCCTTGCAGCTTATGGAGCATGCACTGCTTGGCGGAGAGGTATCGCCCGAGACTGGCGGAGTCATCCATGAGCAATTGAAGCAACTCGGCCCGCAGCCTGATGCCGCAGAGACACTAAATAAGATGGCAGCCATGCTGCTCGGCTCGCCTGAGTTCCAGGTGCATTGAATGCAAATATCGATTAAAGATGCCCTAAAAGTTCCAGTAGCTACATGGACGCTCGCAGTGTGTGCAACTAATAGCTGCCTAATGATGAGCACTAAAGCAAGTTTGATAATTCAGAGCATTGTGCTGGCAATTAATATGCAGGCCGCAGTATCAGCACAATCAGTTCCGCAGCCTGTCGCGGCCAACCTCTGTGATGTGTTCGTATCGCCGGCTGAGTACAACCAAAAGGTTTTGTCGGTGGAGGGGTTCCTGTCTCCCAGCTTCCACTCTGTGCTCCTCTCGGCTCCATCATGTAGACCCGACCTCGATCTAACAACCGAAGCCGTTTTACCGTCCTCCTGGAAGTCGTTGCCCAATGGGAAGGAGCTGCGAAAGTACCTGCATCGCAAGAAGAATGCCAAGGTGAAGCTAATCGGTACTTTTGAGACTGATGCGCAACGATATGGTCCGGATGGGGCTAGGTTCCGCTTTGTCATTATAGGAATCTCCTCGGTTGAAAAGGCTCCACCGGATATTCACCCATAGTCGTTAGGCCGTATCTTCAAAGGCGGCCTTGTTACGTCTGGAGCTTCCTTCGAGAGCCATGCCGACCAATCAGAAAGGTAGACTGCTTCGCATTAGCTATAGGGCAACGCACCCGACTTTAATGCGCAAACGTTGTCTCCTTTCAAGTAGTGTCTTTTTCTTCCGGGTGTACGCGCTTCTTCCGCCTTCAAAACGGAGAGCATGCGTGCCTCTATGTACTAATGTTTTACATACCCTCGCATGAAGTCCTAAGTAGCAAACTGACAAAAGTGTAAACACTGCTGAGAACAAATGCATTACGTAACACCGCCACATACAAAAAACCCGGCACAAGCCGGGCTTTTCACATTACGTAACTTACTGCTGCGCCACAGCCCCGGCAGGCTGCACCACCACGCGATTCGCCGCCTTCAGCTTCAAGCTGCCGATGTCCGTCTTCAGTTTCAAATCAGCATAAGAAACCTTCTTATCAGGCCGCACAGGCACAGAAAGCTCGTACTGATTGTTAAGCCGGGTTTTCAGGTCTGACAGAAAGGGAATTAGCGATACCGGGTTCGTCAAGCCCTCATAATAGAAGTTACCCCCTGTCGCATCGGCGACCTGTGACAAGTAATTTTGCCCTGCATCCGTTTCGTAGAAGCTGCTGCCGAAGCGCCCCTGGTCGCGGTAGTAGATAGAAAAGATTACCAGCCCGGCCCGATTTGCAGAATCAATCGCGGCAAGCACATAAGGGTCTTGCGGGTCGTAGCGAGGGTTGTACTCATCCACCCCGTCGGTGATCATCAGCACCTCACGCCGTGCCGCGGAGGGTGCTGCGGGCCAGCGCTTGGCTAAGTCCTGCAGGCAAAAATATGGGCTGGCATTTGAGCCCGGCGAGCCGCCCGGCAGGTGTACGCTCTTTGCGATGTCTGCCTTGTTCTTGGAAATCGGGCTGGAGAAAACAGCAGCTCCGTTTTCCATGTAAGCCACGCCTATGGAAACGTTAGGCGGTAGTGTCTGGATAAAGCTGGAAAGATCCTCAATGTTGCGCCCGAACGATGTGCGCGCCGAGTTATCAAGCAGCAGCACAAGCTGTACCTCGCCTTGACCGTAAGGCTGCCAGGCAAGCGGCTGCACCTTTTTGCCGTCTACCTTTACTTCCAGTGCGATTTCAGGAATGACCGGGGTTGCTTCTCTGCCCTTTGCCAGTGCCGTCACAACGGTTTGCGAGGCTGCCTGCGTCTCCTGCGCCGACAATCCGGGTACGAGGAGACATGAAGCCAGGCTGAACGAAGCCAAACCGAAACTATATGCCGCAAATACTTTCATGGAACGTTCCTTCTGCGCGACGGGAAGCACAATGTAGAGCCTCAGTGGCGCACTTGAATAGACGTAAATAGGATGCGAAAGACTTGCACCCGGCTCCATCTGCAATTGCAGGGACACTGTGCCGGGCTTCGCTGGGCTATGCTTCGAAGGAGATGCAAAGAGTTATAACTGCTGCGGTACTGGTCCCGCTGGTACTTGCCCTTGTGTTCTGGAACTCGCTGCCGGTCGTCACCCTTGCCTCTGCCCTGGTATCCATGCTGTGCGCGTGGGAGTTTCTGGCGCTGGCGGCTGTAAACGGCGCACCCGGTGCACCGCGCATCCCGGTGCTGTGCGGCATTGCCCTCCTGTTCCTGTGTACCTACTTCAGGCCGGAGTACACGGCACCCGCGCTGGGCGGCCTTGCGTTTCTCCTGCTCACGATCTGCGCCTTCCGACTGCCTCTGCCTGGGGTGCTGCCCGCCACCTCGGCTTCCGTCTTCGCGCTGCTGTACGCGGGCTGGTCCATGACCACGGTGCCGCTCATCTCCGCGCAGGGCAACGGGCCGTCGCTGCTGGTACTTCTTTTCGTTTCCGTGTGGGCGGGCGACATTGCGGCACTCTATGTAGGCCGCAACTTCGGACGGCACAAGCTCTCGCAGCTTAGTCCCAACAAAACCTGGGAAGGCACGGTTGCTTCACTGGGCGGCACCCTGCTGAGCGTTGCGCTGCTGTTGCTTTTGGCCACCGAGCTGAACGGTAGAGGCATTGACACGCTCTCCTACCCGGGCCCGGTATGGCGTACGCTGCTGCTGTCTGTCCTGCTGAACGCAGCCGCGCAGCTCGGTGATTTGCTGGAGTCGGCGCTCAAGCGCGGGGCGGGCGTCAAGGACTCAGGCACGCTGCTGCCGGGCCACGGCGGCGTACTGGATCGCGTAGACGCGCTGCTGCTGGCTGCCCCGGTACTTTGGTTCGCCCTGCTGGCGCAGGGAGCTTTGTAGCCCGGCCCTGTAGCATAATGCTACGGCTTTCCGTCACATTTCCGTCACAAAGGTTCACGTTTGAAACAGATCTGCATTCTGGGCTCCACCGGGTCCATCGGTCAAAGCACACTTTCCATTCTGGAGCGGTACCCTGACCGCTTCAGCGTCGCCTCACTCGCAGCCGGGCGCAACCTCGAAGCCGTTACCGCGCAATGCGCCCGCTGGCGGCCCCGCGTTGTCTCCGTGGCTACCGAGGAGCTTGCGGGGGACCTGACTGCGAAACTCCGCGATCAGGACATCCCCGGTATCCAGGTTGTCTACGGCACTGAAGGAACGGTGCTGGCAGCGACCCTGCCCGAAGTTGATTTCGTCGTGTCCGCGATTGTCGGCGTAGCAGGCCTTGAGGCCACATACGCCGCAGTGCTGGCCGGTAAGACAATCGGCCTGGCCAACAAGGAGGCCATGGTAGCCGCCGGTGACCTGCTTACCGCAGCCGCCCGCGAGCGCAACGTGTCCCTGCTGCCTATCGACTCCGAACATAACGCCGTGCACCAGTGCATGCGCGCCGGGCGCTTGGGAGAGGTCCGTAACGTGTGGCTCACAGCTTCAGGCGGTCCCTTCCGTACCCTGCCGCTGGACCAGTTCGCAGGCATCACAGTCGCCCAGGCGCTCAAGCACCCCACCTGGGTCATGGGTCAGCGCATCACGATCGACTCGGCCACCATGCTCAACAAAGGGCTTGAGATCATCGAGGCATGCCACCTGTTCCACCTGCCGCCGTCGCAGATCAAGGTTACCGTGCATCCGCAATCCACGGTCCACTCACTGGTCGAGTACATCGACGGCTCCATCCTGGCGCAAATTTCTGTCACCGACATGCGCCTACCGATCTTGTACGCGCTTTCCTACCCTGACCGGGTCGAGTCCGATCTGCGCTTCGACATGAGTGCCCTGGCCGACCTCCATTTTGAGCAGCCGGATTTCGAGCGTTTCCCCTGCTTGCGCCTGGCCTATGAAGCCGCGGAGGCAGGCGGTGCGCACCCCATCGCGCTCAATGCAGCCGATGAAGTCGCGGTCGAGGCGTTCCTGGGCGGCAGCATAGGCTTCCCGGCCATCGCGGGTACAATCGAGAAGGTGCTTGCGGCCACGCCTCTTGTCACTCCGGGCTCGATTGCCGAGGTGCTGGAGCAGGACGAGGCGGCACGAGAGCGGGCAAGGGAAGTGCTGGCCCGCTGAGCTCGATTCGTATCAACACGGAGCCGAATGCAGTTTTTTTTGATTTCTACCGTTTCGATGCTGGTGGTCCTCGGCATCATGGTCCTGGTGCATGAGACCGGCCACTTCATTACCGCGAAGCTGTGCGGCGTACGCATTGAAGTGTTTTCCATCGGCTTCGGAAAGCGCTTGCTGGGCTTTCGCCGCGGCGACACCGACTACCGCCTGAGCCTGCTGCCGCTGGGCGGCTACGTCAAGATGGCCGGCGAGCTGCCGGGCGAGGAAACCTCGCGCGACCCGGCGGAGTTCCAGAACCGCCCGCGCTGGCAACGCATTTTGATCGGCTTCTCCGGGCCCATCTCAAACTTCCTGCTCGCCTTCGGCCTCATGACCGGCCTGTACATGATGCACAACGAGATTGACCAGTACATGGTCGGCGCTGCAAGGCTTGATTACGTGCCGGTACATAGCGCCGCCGCGCAGGCCGGGCTCAAGCCGGGCGACACCATTGTGCAATTCGACAGTGAGCACAATCCGGACTGGCAGCATATTGCGGTGCGTATGGGCATTGACGGCACGGCGACCATTCCGGTTACCGTGGCTCGCGCTGCAAATGGCAGTACGCAAAATGTAACCGTCCAGCTGCCGCTTGCTGGGGCCTCCGGCAAGGACGGTCCGGACCCGCTCGCTCTTGGGCTCATTCCACGTATACAAGCCGGACCGCTCACCGTGCGCACCGTAGCGCCGTCATACCCGCTGGCGAAAGCGGGCATTGAGCCGGGGGATGCGCTTGCCTCGCTCAATGGCGTGGCGCTGCACTCCACGCCTGCTGTTTCAGCGTACCTGCAAGAGAACGGCGCGCACCCGGTTGCCGTCGCCGTCGAGCGCAAGGGCAAGCCGTTGCAATTTACAGTGGACCCGGTGCAGGGTGACGACGGTACCGGTCGCATGGGCTACCGGCTCGGCTTCCAGGCGCAACCGCCTCCGTTTGTGGTGGAGCAGGAACCGCTTGGCAAGGCCGCCGTCCGCGCCTACCACTGGAACGTACAGAATGCAGGCGACATCCTTGAAGTCGTCAAGAAGTTGTTCTCACGCCATTCGCCTGCCAAGCAGTTGATGGGGCCGGTCGGTATCGCGCGTGTTACAGGTGAAGCCGTCACCACTCCCGGCTGGCAGCCGCTCATCAACCTCATGGCAGTCATCAGCCTGAACCTAGGCGTGATGAACCTGTTCCCATTCCCAATTCTTGACGGCGGCATGATCCTGCTGTTGATCATTGAATCGGTGATGCGACATGACCTGAATACCGCCGTCAAGGAACGTATTTACCAGGTGGCATTTGTGCTGCTGATTGTGTTCTTTGTCTACGTGACATTCAATGATGTATCGCGTGTGGCCGGATTTTCGAAGCTGCGGCCCTAGTATGGGTTCATTCAGGCTATGAGGGTGAGCTCTGCACTGGCTAGAACTCTACGCTTAGTGCTT
>CAXSFX010000089.1:0-16708 GCA_964236655.1 uncultured Acidobacteriaceae bacterium
TAATGATGAGCCCGGTGAAGCTACGCTGCTTTTCAGCCGAGATCCTGGTATGCGTACGCCGGCACTGCAAGGAGGCTTAACTCCAATGACAATGTCGGCAGATGTAAAGTAGACGATTTTTTATACTGCCAATTGATACTGGAATGAGCAGTTTCTATGCTCGCCGGGTCTTCTAACCTGTTGCTACCGCTGGATGCAACTGCGGAGGAGGAGCTGCTGGACACGAATTAGATACTCGCAGTGACGTGCCTCCAAGGCTTCAATCATTCATAACTGAGATTCTGCTGTATAAGTTCGGATCATAGTGTCTCCTGCTCTTCTCTGGAACAACACGCACCAAATACCGGACCTTTACACTTATTGGAGCAGCTTCAGACGTCAGGAAGGCTGACTCACTGTAGCAGTATCGACCCAAAAGCAGGAAAGGGTACTTTGGTGATATTTCCTTGTTTCCAGGTGAATGCTATGGTCGAGTACACCACCGTATATGTGGCACAAAGGATTGAGGTCAGGCTCTACGCACGTAGTAGCAATTGTCCTTATATGCGAGACTCCAAGGGTGTGAACAGTGCTTGTAAACTTTGTCATTGTGCTTACGCTACTAATTGGCTTTTGCGGATTGGCCATTGATGTAGGCATGCTGGAGTTGAAGAAAGTGCAACTGCAGAATGCAGCTGATGCGGCTGTACTGGGTGCGGTGTATGAGCACGGGCGCGGTAATACGAATTGGCAAAGCGGCGGCATTGCAGATGCGGGTCTGAACGGCTTTACGAATGGAGTAAACAACGTGACGGTGACAATCTCGAACCCGCCTACGAGTGGAAGCTTTTCAGGTAATAACAATGCCGTACAGGCGGTGGTCACGCAACAGGTAGGAACTACCTTCATAAGTAGTTCTTCCAGGCTTACAGCGCAAGCGGTTTCGTTACTGCCCCAATCGTCATGCTTGGTGTACCTTCTTTATAACACGCTTAACATAAGTGGGAGTTCGTCCTTCAAGTCGGCCTGCTCCGTGTATATCGGTTCAAGTATTACTGAGGATTCTTCATCAAGCATCCAAGCAGCCAACTTTGATGTAATCAGCTCAGCTGGAAGTTCCACTCTTAGCGGTAGCACGCAGCCGCTACCGCAGTTCAATTACCCGGTCCAGAGTGATCCTCTTGCCCGTATCACCCAGCCGGTATTTTCAGCCTGCAACTTTAACGTAGCTTACACTCAAAGCGTTCCAAGAAGTATAAGCCCGGGTACTTATTGCAATAACAGCATAGAGTGCTCGAATAGTACACTCACGTTGCAATCCGGCCTGTACATTATCACAGGAGGAGTTGACTGGAACAATTGCAAGGTTTCAGGTACAGGTGTCACACTTTTCCTGACGTCAGGCGGTGGTTCCAACTTTGAATCGTTTCAGGCGAATAATGCAACTGTCTCGTTGTCCGCACCGACAGATACTTCACAGGGTGCGATCCCGGGGATCCTGATTTTTACAGATCGCGCATGGTCAGGGAGCGCCCAGGATGTGCAATGGATTAATTCAACGTACAGCGGTGACGGTGTTTGGTACTCGACGAACACCGGTATTCTGATTTCTAACTGCCAGAGTATCAGCGGCGTCAACTATCTTGGATTTGTCGTAAATAATATGAGTATTTCAGGCTCAAAAATTAATGCACCCTATACGAACTCTCCGGCTGCGCTTGCAAGCTCTTCGTCTACTTCCGTGGGGCTTGCGGAATGAAATTGCTTCGATCGGAAAACGGCAGTGTTTTGCTTGAGTTCAGCCTGATTTTACCAATAATTATCTTTATGTATCTTGGCATGATAAATCTGGGTGTGGCGATTGAGCAGAGCATTGTCGTCTCGGAAGCCGCAGAAGCGGGTACCAGATATGGAACGCTCTCCTCGAAGTCGACAGACCTGACGGGTATGCAGAATGCGGCTATCTCTGCCGCATCGGGATTGTCCGGCTTCTCTGCCACAGCGACAAGCTGGTGCAGCTGTGTACCGGCAGGGGCTGTCGTGAATTGTTCCAACACCTGCCCAAACTCGAGCACGCCAGACAAATACATCCAGGTGCAGACGAGTGCGACTGTTCCCGCCTTAGCGAACTACCCCGGACTGGCAGCCAGCTTCGCGCTTAAAGGGTTTTCAGCCATGCGGGTACAGTAAAGGCTTTATGCGGACAACACGCATCAGCAGAATGGCGGTACTTCTTAAGCTTCGGCTTCAAGCTGCATCTTTGTCTGAACCGCAGTGCATGAATAGTACAAGGCTCGGGCAACATGCATCTTTAATGAAGGAGCTATGCCGTGATGAACAAGGCGGTGCTTTGATTGAGGCTGCGCTCGTACTTTTGCTGTATTTCACCCTCATCTTTGCGATGATGAACGTGGGTATCGTTTTATTCGCATACGCAAATACCATATATGCAAGCAAAGTTGCCGTTCGTTATGCAGCTGTACACAGCTCTACTTCAGCGGCTCCCTGCACCGCGAGCAATATTCAAAACATTATAGAGCCATATCTGTTGGGAGCTCCAACCGGGGGCGTTACCATCACTTCAAAGTGGTCGCCGAACAATACAGTAGGTAATACATTCTCTGTCACAGTATTGCTCAAATTCCCAACGCCGCTGCCATTTATGAACTCCGCGGGCCTTCAAACATCGACAACGGCTCAAGGCTACATTTTGTATTGATCTCTTTCGGACGCAATCCGCTAAAAGTGATTAGTCTCATCAATGAGATTGATGTGCAATTGATCCCCAGGGACGGTTTGTGTCATGTGGATCGTGCCTGGAGGCAGTTCCAGTACGCTACGCGTTTTGAGACTGATCCCACGCACACGCCATGGAGGTGTGTGGCTCCATGTGCCAAGTACGCGATCGCTACTATCAAGAGTGATGATATCGATAGGGTATCGCATACCCCAGGTGTGCACGCCGCTGGAAGGACGGATGAGAAGACCCGACTCACCGGGTAGCATAGTGCTGCCAAGCAAACCGACGAGCCTGCTAAGAAAAGTGTCGGCCACGGTGGCATGCGAGCAGAGAATTACCGTGCGGTTTATGTTCGTAATGGAAACAAGAGTTGATTGTAATTTCATACTCTAAAACCTCGCAATTATTAAGGGTACGGAGACGGCGTACACATGTGTACTGTTAGATAAGCATGGTAGGCTGTCTGAAAACAGTGTGGATCGACCGGACACATTACTCCGGTCACGCTTTAATTAAAGCTTAATGTATGACGTGTGGCAGATCTTTATCGGTTTAGACCGTTAAGGCCGCGAATGATGTTCAGCATGGCAGGTCCCAAGATAACCAGGAAGATGCTGGGAAAAATAAATAGAACAAGTGGAAAAATGATTTTGACAGTTGTTTTTGCCGCTTTCTCCTCAACTTGCTGCTTTCGCTTTTGTCGCATTTCATCTCCAAAATTACTTAACGCGCGCGCAACAGGCGTTCCAAAACGCTCGGTTTGTGTAAGCATGCTCGTAAAAGACAGTAGTTCAGGAAGGGGTAGACGTACAGCAAGATCCTGCCATGCCTGTGTGCGAGGCTTTCCGGCACGCTGTTCGCGGTGAATTTGCAACAATTCAGAAGCAATTTGCGGATGGCTCAAGCCGAGTTCCTGGCCTACCCGCAATAGTCCTTGGTCAATCCCTAGTCCGGCATCGACACATATCACCAGAAGATCGACGGCGTCAGGCAAGCTCCTGCGGATGATTTCACGATAACTGCGAGTGAGTTTACGCAAAATAAGATCCGGAAGCAGGTAACCGAGGCCGCCTAACATACCGATAAAGATAGGTTGATGAGCCGGTAGCACAAGTCCGAGACAGACACCCGCAGCCGGACATAGCAGGCGGCTTAGCAGGTAACCTTCATAGGCCAATGTGCCGGTATAGCCGGCTTGTCGTACACGCTCTTGCACCGTGGTACTGTCCCGTATATGGAACTGCATACGCAGACGGTGCGTACGCTCTGTCAAGTGCCGGCGCGTAGACCGCTGTCCTGCCTCTACCTCTAGCGCAGTGTTGCGCGGTCGGTACACAGCATGAAAACGGCGCAGAGTGAGGCGAGCACCTTTAGAGACAAAAAACGAGGTTATCAACCCGGCCGAAGAAAAAAGCGTAACTGCCAGACAGAGATAAAAAAGGTATGTCATTGAACCTTCTTACACGCGAATATCGACAATTCTATTGATTATGAAGCCGCCGAGGCAGATCAGCACAGTGCCGGTAGCAAGCATTTTTTGACCGGTAGCATCATGAAAAAGCAAGTTTGAATAGCCTGGATCGACAAGGTTGATTAGTAAAAGCAGGATAACGGGTAATAAACTTAAAATCCACCCTGACATTCTGCCCTGAGCTGTATACACGCGGACCTCGCCACGTATCCGGACTCGCTCACGAATTACATGGGTCGTGCGATCGAGAATTTCCGTGAGGTCTCCTCCGCTTTCTCGCTGTACAAGGATGGCTGTCACAAGGAAGTGGAAGTCCGCAGATGGTGTGCGTTCTGTTGCTTCGAGCAGAGCCTCACGAAGGCGCACACCGAGTCGTTGCTGCTGAAAAATACGTTCGAATTCCTGTGCAAGAGGCTTTGCAGACTGTTCCGCAATAATCTCAATCGCGGCCGTCATGGAGTGTCCGGCGCGTAACGATCGCGCCATCAAATCGATAGCATCAGGCATAGCATCATCGAAGCGGTTCAATCGTTTTGTGCGTTTTCGCCGTAGCCACGCATAGGGTGCAACCGCACCGGCAAAGAAACCGCAGCAGGCAAGCAGCGCTTTACCGGTAGCGAGCAGCATCACCAAAGCTGCGATCAAAGAAAGTCCGGCACTGCCAAGCACCAGACTGCTTACGGAACTTGTACTGCCGGCATGGACCAAGAGTCGTTCAAATTTGGCGTAAAAGCGAAAACGCTCAAGCCACGTGCTGAATCTCTTGAATAGTCCCTGATCGTTCTCCCCTACAAGGTCCAGCAGGGGCGCACCGGTTCTGGCATTTTGCGCAGAGTCCCGGACGACCAGAAGGCGTTGCCGCAGAGATTTGGAGAGAGTCTTCTGCCGTGTTCCGGCAAGCAGGATTGTTAGCGTAAGCAGCAGAAATGAGAAAAAAAGAGCAATCAACATGCGCGATCGCGGATATGGATCAAACCGCCTCCTCCAACGAACTTGCGCTCCACACTATGCCCTCTGCTTTGAGGCGTTCTGCAAATTTTGGTACGATGCCGGTGGCGCGAAACTCTCCCTGAACTCGGCCACCTACCCCAAGCCCTTGCCGCTCAAAAAGAAATATGTCCTGCATGCTGATCATGTCTCCCGATGTTCCGGTGATTTCACTTATATGGGTAATGCGACGAGTGCCATCGCTCATGCGTGAAATCTGGACGATGAGGTGGATGGCAGAAGCAATCTGAGAACGTATAGATTTTTCTGAAACAGCAAGCGTCCCCATCATCGCCATTATTTCTATACGTCCAATAGCGTCTCGTGGAGTGTTGGCGTGAACAGTTGTGATGGAACCGTCATGGCCGGTGTTCATTGCCTGGAGCATGTCCAGAGCTTCCTCGCTACGCACTTCGCCCAAAATGATGCGATCAGGGCGCATGCGCAACGCATTGACAACCAGCTCGCGCTGTCGGATCGCACCCTTGCCTTCAAGATTAGGGGGGCGACACTCCAGTCGAACAACATGTTCCTGTTTGATTTGCAACTCGGCGGAATCCTCAATGGTGACAATTCTTTCCGCAGGCGAGATGAAGCCGGATAGCACATTGAGCAGTGTCGTTTTACCGGCACCCGTGCCGCCTGAGACAACGATGTTGAGCCGCCCCTGCACCGCACCCTTAAGCAGTGTCAGCATCTGTGGAGTGAGTGAACGGTTACGAAGAAGGTCTTCTGACGAGAGCGGTCGGCTGCCAAAACGTCGAATAGATAGTAGCGGCCCGTCTACCGCTAGTGGCGGGATCACGATATTTACCCGCGAGCCGTCAAGGAGTCGAGCATCGACCATCGGAGAAGACTCGTCAATGCGACGGCCTACCGCTGACACAATTTTGTCGATAATGTGCATCAAGTGAGCATTGTCCTTAAATACCACCTGCGTTTTCTCGATGATGCCGCGCCGCTCCACATAAACATTAGAGGCGGTGTTTACCAGAATGTCGTTCACGGAAGGGTCCTGGAGCAAGGACTCTAATGGTCCGAGACCGAAGATCTCATCCAGAACCTCGTTTGCCAAAAGGTCGCGGTCCACGCCGCTCAGCGGCACTCCTTGTTCACCGACCAGCTGAAGGATCATGCCGAGAACGCGGGCTCTGCCATTAACTTTGTCGGACTGGAGTAGCGACAATTTCGCCAAATCCATGCGTTTGAGCAGCTCTGTATGAATGGCCGCCTTAAGAGTATGGCGAGATTCATCGGTCAGTACTGCTGTGGTACGGATTTCTTGAACAACAACCGCCTTGGTAGGCGGGGTCATGTAGAGCGACATTTCAGACATAACTATTCCTCCGCCTTTCTACCGCCAGAAAGCAAATTTCTTTTTTAGTTTTTGTGGAGATTCACTGTTTTTTGCATCCGCGGCAACAATTTGTCCGGACCACTTCAGCATCTGCTCGTTGAAAACGGACTGCGCAGACGGAAGGATAGGTTTGCCTTCATTGATGGCGCGCGTCAATGCGAGGTAGTTATTAGCAATTCCAATCGAGACAGGAAAGCGAATTGCCTTTTGGATCTGTGCCGCGTTTAACGCGTCTTGCGCTGTAGAGCGATTGAGCACCAGCCGCAGCTTGGCCATTGCTACTTCCGTTAAGCTCATGCTTTCCACCAACCGGGCAAGATCGCGTAGCGAGGCGACATCCGGCGTTGAGACAAGGTAGATTTCATCGGCTTGGGCTATCAACGAGCCTTTCGAATCCTGGTAGCCGACCCATGAATCGATCAATACATAGTCGTACTCGCGTCGAAGAAAATCCATGACGCGGTCGAGCTCATCGCGCTTGCCTTCGTAGCGTGTCATTGCAGTTTCAGGGGAAGGAATGACGTCCAAACCGCTCTCGTGGTGGATGACAAAGCCCTTCAGCAACTCGATATCTAACCGGTCGGCGTTGCGCAGCAACTCGTCGAAATGGTAGTGCGTGTCCTTCAATCCAAGGTAGAGCGCAACATGGCCAAGTTGATGCTTGTGGTCGATGAGCAGCGTTTTCTTTCCGTGTTGGCGGACCAGAAAGGTAGCCAGGTGAACGGCAAGCGTAGTTGTGCCGACCCCTCCCTTGGCTCCGAAAAAGACCAGTACCCGTCCAAGATCAGCCTGCGTCTTATGGGACTCAGCCATGCGCTCCTGGAACCTTGTAAGCGCAGCAAGTAACTCGCCGTCATTGACCGGCTTACTCAAAAACTCAGTGCAGCCTGAGCGCATGGCGCGTAGAAGCAGTGGAGTGTCGAGCCGCGAGCCTACAGCGATGATGTTGATCTTGTTCAGAAAAATTTGATACAGCCGCTCGGTACTTTGCAGAGCGAGTTCGGGGTCCTCATCGAAATCTACCAAGGCGACACTCGCGTTTGCATTGCGCAGCGCAGCTGAAAATTGTGGACGCTTGTCGGCTGTGATGTAGTCACGAAATTCCCCAAAGTAGACAGCGCCCGGCACTTTGTCGACTATGGACGAGGCCGCATGCGCGACGCCATCATCTGCGGACACACAGAACACAGCTTGTTTTGTGCTGCTCCTTTCGACTTCTATGTCGCTCATTGGGGGCCTGCCTTTTCCTGCGGGGAGGCGGTGTTAGGAATCTTGCTGTCACTAAGCTCCTTATGGACACGTACATCAAACGTACTCGCGTCCAGGTTCGGTACGGCGAGCTTCGGTTCTACAGGAGTCACAGGGTTTGTCAGCGGGTCCACCACCGATGCTGTGACGAGGATCACGAGTTCAATCACCGAGTGTTGCGAGCTTTTGGAGCGAAAGATTTGGCCCAGAATGGGTATGTCGCTTATGCCGGGAATCTTGCTTAAACTGTCTGTAACTCGATGGTCGAGCAGCCCTGAGACGATAAAACTTTGACCGTCCCTAATTTCAACCTCTGTTTCTGCCCGGCGTGTCGACAGAGCCGGGATCGTAAACCCAGAGATAGTAACCGCATTGGTATAGTCAAGAGCGCTTACCTCGGGACTTACCTTGAGCCGGATGGAGCCATCCGCATTTACTGTCGGGGTAAAGTCAACCTTGACTCCAAAAGGGCGAAACATAATGGTTATAGCTGTCGAGTTGCCCGTGCCGCCCTGCACAACTGGAAAAGGAAACTCTCCACCGGAGAGGAAACGCGCCGGCAAACCACTGATAGTAGTGAGTGTCGGCTCAGCGAGTATTTGCAGAATTTGCTTTTGCTCAAGGTCTTGTACGTTGACGGCGACATTTAGTCCAGAGTTGTAGAAAAGCAGGTTCAGCGGGTTGATAGTAGTGCCGGTAGAACTGTTTCCAATCTGTGTTGTGGCTCCAAACTGCTGGGTGGAAATCGATGAAGTATTCTTGCCGCCAGATAAGAAGTTGATGCCTAGCTGTTCGAGACGAGTGCGATCCACTTCCACGATCCGCAATTTCAACTGTACCTGCCGGCTATGTACTGGCCGCACTGTAAGTGAATTAACGATGTCTTTGGTGTAAAGCGAGGCGAGCTTGTAGGCGGCGTCCGAGGCGGCGTCCGTGGGTACGGTACCGGATAGAAACAGTTTGGCACCGCTGGCACTGGCCTGAATGTGTGAGCCGGGGAGCGCCTCTCGAAGAGAAGCTTGCAGCAGCTCAGGGTCAATGTCCGCGGAAATGGTGTAGAGCTTGTGCGCGCCGGAAGTATCCCACAAAACAAGGCTGCTTACGCCTGCAGATCTCGCGGTAATGACTACTTCCCGTTGTCCGGAGGTGTACGAGTGCAGCAAGGCTGGGCTGCCTACATAGATCCTGCGCAGCGGCATAGGTGCTGTCAATATGAGCGAGTGACCGACCAGCATATGAAGTATGTCTGCCGGGGCTGCCTCCTGAATCATTGGTGTGGGTGCGCTGCTTGCTACATATGGTGCGGCCATAGATTGCGCATGGCCGCTGCCGTGTGTCACTGACAAGGCCAGTAAAAATGCAGAATGCCGTTTCCATTGCCCAATGCGTGGGGTCATGGCTGGGCACTTTCAGGACTCTTGTCCGCTGCGGTTTCGTTGCCTAAAACTGTTTCAATCCCGGCGCTAACAGGTGCGGAAGCATGTAGGGAAGCAGTCTTCACCCTTGGCTGTGTAACTTGGGGTAATGCTCCGGAAAGCATGGAAAGCAGCACCGGCGCGTTTTCAGGGCGGCTACGATCGCCCGCATTACGCAGCACAAAGTGAATTGTGCCCTGGGTGCTCGCAAGCACCGCGCGTTCCGATTCCGCAGGCGTTAGCAGCAGTGTTACGACTGTGACAGAAGTAGGTTTTCCTTCGGGGTCCGGCTGCGTGCGCTGACCGACCGCGAGAACTGCGGCATCCTGAAGCGCGGTAACGGTGATGGGGTCGGGGCTAGAGCCACTATGAAACGTGAAAAGTACGTCGACATGGGAACCAGGGTTCAAGAAGCCTGCGACGCCTGCGACCTCGTCCGAACGCAGAGCAATGGCGCGCATGCCCTCCGGAATTCGAGTAGCAAGCCCGATGCCTGAGCCGACGGCAGATACATCGCGGTCGAGGATGGGCTCGCCTTTCTCCAGCGGGAACAAAACAGCACGCCCAACCACGTCGCCTGACTTGGGGAACGCACCCGAGAGAGGTTTGGAGGCAGGCCAGGGCACCATCTCGACGGCATCGGGCTTCAACATTTCGCCTGCCTGAAGCGGTCGCGAAGGTGCTGCATACAACAGATCAGGAGCAGTGTGGGTGATGCCATGAGCTTTGATCGTGCGACCGAGCAGGTACGTGAAGCCGCCCGAGATCAGGAGCGAAGCCACCAATGCAGTTGTAAATCGCTCCACTTTCACTGGCTCATCCTTTCCACATGGAAACGCAAAGAGTGGCCAGGCAGCCTATGGCAATCGGGACTGCAAACGGTAAACGCAGCGTTTCTTCGTTGGCCAGGTTCAGGTGCGGGTGAGGCTGAACACCTCTCCGGGCGTGGTGAGCAAAAATTGCAAGAACATTTTGCAACAGCTCTTGAAGACGTGCTTTGAGCAACGCCAGGACGAGAGCGCATATGGCTCCTGCTATTACAGTTGCCAGCAGTACCAACTGCAGGGGAGCCAAGTTAACGATGGAGGCAACGGCTGCCATCAGCTTGACGTCCCCGGCACCCATACCTCCAACAAGAAAAAAGGGAAGAAGAACGCCGCCGCCGATTCCTGCTGCAAGCAAAGAAGATGCAAGCCCGCTCCCACCATGAAGGCCGCAGTGCAGGGCGAGGCCGATCGCAAAGAAGCTCCCGCACAAAAGATTGGGAATTCTGCGTTCGCGCACGTCAAACACTGATGCAGTCGCGGCGCAGACTACAGCCAGGGAACAGGTAAGAGTCTGTTGGTTCAAAACAACCATGAATGGCCACCGAGGAACAAGCTGCAAGAATGCGAGAACGGGTACTTAGAGAAAAGCGTTGCTTTTCGCAACTACGGTAAGGCGTCCCGTTTGCCAAGCGCGCCTTCCTGATTTCGGAATTCATGCACGCGCAAGCATTGGATTGATCCTTCCACCACGGATGGAACGAGGCATACGAGTGCAGCCTCTTCGCTGCTTCCTCACGCAGGAATATGCGTGGAGAGCCATCGGGAGTTGGAACGGCCTACGTAGAACCTGAATGCACAATTACATTGCGCTGCTCAGCACGCTATTTATTCTGTTGAAAGCATATGAGACTGTGGTACCGAGGCTTGTCATCGTGCCAACAGCTACGAGAGCCACCAGCCCTGCGATAAGAGCATATTCAATCAGATTCTGGCCGGATTCATCATTGGCAAAGGTGCGGATACTGTTCTTTAGAGTTTGCATGGGTTCACTTCTCCTATTTGTTTTTGCATAACGTTCCCCAGATTGCTTAAACGTGATTCCATCTGACATGCTGAGGTGGGTAGTGATTCCATTATCGGCAGATCAAGCAGAAAGAAAACGTCACTATCGTAATCGAAATGACATTTTAAGAACGTTGGAGTAAAAGTAGCCAATAATGCCTTATGGGAGCAGTTATCACAGCACCGTAGAAGTAGGCTCCTTGCCGAAAGCCCATGGACCATCAAAGTAGACCTGAACAAGCAGGGCTCAGCAATCTTGGACGCTACTACGAAAATCGGGAAGAGCGATACGTTTTCCGGGCTATCGAAAAGCATTTCTTGGAAACTGTCCAGAAACTGAGCCATGACCATCCGCATTGCCTGTCCAAGCAGTTTGCCCGTGTACCCGCCATCGACGAAGACCCTGGTAATGATGTCGAAGCGTCAGAACAGCTGCATCAGCCCCGCACGAGCTGCCTATGCATATAGCAGTGCTAGACGCGTATTTAGATATTAGCTAGTTTTGACGCTGTATCCGATAAAGCGCAGTCGCTGTAGTACCTTAGCCTCGAATATCAAAGCCGCTATGCATGTCACATAAGCAACCAGCTCACCAAAGATGCGGATTTCTATAAAAAGTCCGTACCATAGCATGATCCCGGCCCATATCGGAAAGAGAACCAGCCAGTTCCGCAGGATGGGATCTGGGATAGCTCGCCAGCCAGCCAGCACCATGGGCAGTAGATAGCCATACATGCTGAATAGTTGCGGCCAGGCAAGTGGGATGGCTAACAGTGCCAGGTTGAGCTCGACGCGCGGGCCTGCAGCCGAAGGGTTCTTAATATAGTGGTGTGTTACCCAAAGATGCCAGCCAAGCCACGCCATGGAGAGTGGCGCGACAACAGCCAAAGTCCTCCCGTGCACGGCGCGGCGAATGTCGAATACATCTCCACGGCTGCACTCGGCCACAACAAAGAAGAGCAGCAAAAGTAGCGTCGTCTCACGATTCAGTGTTGCGATACAGAAAAGGAGAGCAAAATAGGCAGTTGAGCGTCGCGCATAGATGAGATACAAACCCACAGAGAAAAAGGCAACGCCCGGCAGGTCATACACGAAGCGGTAAGCGTGAACGGTAAGCAGCGCATACATGGCAGTAACCATGATGAGGGTGAGCGGATAGATAGCAGCCAGCAGGATGCCGGTTGGCGAGGCAAGCCGATATAGTGCTCGGGCCGCCAGCCCTGTAACACCTACTGCGATCACGTCCATCACTGCTTCGACCAGGTCTTCAGGGCGTATAGTGTGCCCGAACCAGGCATGCCAACCGGTAAGTGTCACACTGACCCTGCCAAGGAGCGCAGATGTATGCGCCCACGCCAAAGGGCCGGCGAGGAGAAGGCGATATTGGAACGGGGTGCGCTCATGGCCTTGCTCATATGGAAGCAGGTGCATTGCACTGGGAACATTGGCAAGATAGAACCACACGACCTGCACCGTGGCCAGCAGGTGCAATGCTATGTTGCCGAGTTTCGCCGGCCGAAGGTCAGAGCTACTTCGCCGCTCCCCGTCAAGGGCGGCTATCAACGCAATCCTCCGCACCTGTGCAGCGTTTAAGCACAATGGTTGTCGGGTCATGGTAGGTGGTACGCCACTGGTGCGTTTGCCGCAGCAAGTACACCAGTGGCGCGTCTTGCGAAAACACTACGTAGCCGATCTTGTAGGTGTCGAGCATGCTCAACGTGTTCTTCAGGTGCACCACGTCGAGGTAGTCCTTGAGAACTCCGCGCCGTTCAAAGATGTCGACACGCGAGTCAATCAAGACTGGAATGTCTCGCACGTACCACTCCAGGTATCCACCCCAATTAAAGTCGTTCAGCACATTGCTTTGAGGATGAAGGTTTTGCAGGTATGGCAGAGCGGCAGTTGGAAGGCCTTTCTCATTTTGCAAATGGTTATGCGTGAAGGAGTGCAGCCGGCATAGCACGCCTAAAAGGACGGCAAGCGTCAGAACCGCATTGAGCCGCGGCTTGAGATTTGCAACATGCGACCGGTGGAGTGCAGCTAAATGGTTTGCGAAAAGCGGCAGGATCAGGATTGCAGCGAGGAAGAGAAAGCGCGAGTACGTAAGGGCTGCATACACGCCGAGCCCGACGAGTACGAGATCAAACAGCGTCCACATGCGTGGGCGAAGCACCTGCGTGCCAGCCGCCAACAAGAGATAGAAAAGAAAAACATGGGCTCGGAAGGTGTGGAAGTCGAGGCTTTGCCATTCTTCGATCGAGGCAATGTTGAGCTTTTGATGAAACGCCAGATCGAAGGGGTAGCATACCAGCTCCCAACCGTATGGGTTGGCGAAAAGGCTAATGACGCTCAACGATGCGGCAAGGATGAGGGTTCGGCGCTGCCCTTGGTTCCAGGGCGTGTTGTATATCGATCCGGTTTGTAAACGCACACAGCCGCACAACAGGAACGCAAATAAGATAGCCAGGCCTATTATCCAGGAGCCGTGTGCATTGACCCAGAAAAAAAACAACAGCGGCATGGCCCATGTCACATGCTTTTGTGCCCAAAGCTGCCCGTCTGCAAACCCTTGCAGCAGAAGTAGCTCAATCGTAAGCCCAAGCCATCCGAAGAGAAGTGTGCGCGGACCAAACGAGACCGTGGAGAAAAATGCCGCAACAATGGTTATAAGCACCGCAGCGCCGGTACTGCGGCAGCGACGATAAGCCAGCAGGAACACTCCAGCAAAAATGCATTCAAGCACGCCAAGCATTACAAGGTAGAGACCCTGCTCGGCAAGCGCGCTCCATCCCAGGTAAAAAGGCAGCTCCGCAAGCCACTCATGGTTGATCCAGTGCGCGTGCGGTGCACTAAAGGAATACATATCCTGATGCAGGAAACTACTTGTATGAAGCTGTTGTGTAACGTTACGTAGATGCCACCAGATATCAGGATCTTGCACGGAACGCGGCACAAGCAGAAAAACGTACGTGGCGAGAACGGTGACCAGTAGTATCTGAAAGCTGACGACGCGGTACGCCGTCCCATAAGCCTTGAACACAGCTGCCTGTGACGGCATGGTGTCTGCACCGGGAGACACCATGCCGTCTGTATGCGGAGCGATCGCAGGGTGTACAAGCTTCAATGGATTGTGCAGGAACATTAGCCACAGTTTAACGATAGAGTTTGGGTGCGCTGTGCAAAGAATGTAAGGCACTTACACTTTAGTACCGCTTGGAGTCTCATTAAACTCTTTGACAAATGACAATGCAGGAAGACTTAAGGGCAGAATGTCTACCGCAGCCGCTCAAGTATTAAGGAAATGGCGCCTGCTCAAAGGCCGAGGAGATCATTCCTCCAGGATCAACGTTCGGTGCTGTACTCGGAAGATCTTCGGGACGGGAGAATCCGATAAGTGAGAACGAACCCCGGAGAACCAGTTACCAGGGTGCGGGTGGAATAGTTTCTTCATTGTGTGACCAAATTGCTTCCTAAAGCAAATTCAACATGCACTCCGCGTAGACAAGGAACGCTAACATTGGATTGAACACGGTGGGCGCACCGGGTTGCGTAAGTGGAGTTAAGTTCATGGGCCAGGATGCGGAAGATACTGAGTTGCCAAAATTCCAAGCCGTTTCCATTCTCTTCATCCATGACTTCCATATAAAGCTGGATTGGGCAAATGGATAGAACTGCGTGATGGTACTAATTGTTCGTACGTTCGCTTTCAAGGTGTACACACCATCAGCTCTAAAATCTAAAGACGTGGAGTTCGAGCTTACCTGATCTACCCTTGGGACAGGTTTTTAACCGTAGCTAAACATTACAAGGAGGCTTACATGCAGCAAGAGTTCGGGATTGCACCATCGCAAGATGCGAAGCTGACTGCAACCCCTTCACGAAGTTTTTCCCATAAATGGAACCTCGTGAGCCGCTGTTTGCTCGGCTTCACCGCGGTTACTTCTTTCCTGTTCGCCGGTGGCGCATCGGCACAAACGTCGGTTCCGGTCAATCAGCAGCCTGTACAACCCGGCCAGACTTCACCCCCGCCTCAGAAGCCTGCAATCGCTCCCGTTACCGAATCGATCACCATCAATGCAGACAACCAGCTTTTAGAACCGGAAGCCACGGGCAGCCGACTTGGCCTAACGCCGCTGGAAACTCCGGCGCAAGTGTTCTCTATTACTCCAGATACGATTGAGCGGCGAGGCTACACGCAGATTGAGAATGCTGTGGACAGTTTGCCCGGCGTTACCTCGGGCGGTTCGCCGGCCGATCCCTCCCAATTCGTGGTACGCGGATTTGTAGGTAACTACGTGTCCTTGCTTCGAGATGGCATCTACGTTGGACCGGCTAACATGGTCACGCGCGCAGAGAACGCCTTCAATTTGCAGAGTGTCGATCTCCTATCGGGACCCAGTTCCGTTTTGTACGGTCAGGGTGCGGTTGGTGGAACTGTCAATATAATCACCAAGAGACCAATCTTTGCCCCTCTCGGCTTCGATGCTTACAGTGAGGTGAGCAGCTTCAGCACCTTCGAGGAAGGATTTGGTGTTGGCGGCCAAATCAGCAAGACCTTGGCTTTCCGCAGTGATTTTAGCTATTACCAAAGCCATGGGTATGTTATCCACGCAAACCCGAAGAATCTAAACGGTACGGGTTCTCTGCTGTATGCCCCTACAAAAACATTGAGTTTTCTGGTCGCGCTTGATGTTTTGAAGGACGATTTACCGTCATATTACGGTACGCCGCTGGTTACTGCTGCTTTCGCAACAAGTCCTCTTAACGGCGTCATCAGCAACAGTATAGGCATGGCGCTTGATTCACGGATGCGCTTTAATAACTATAATACGCTTGATTCGATTCATAACTCGTCAAGCTATCAACCCAGTCTGACGGTTACATGGCAGCCGACATCTAACCTAACCATTACGGATCAGGCTTACTATTACCACGCCGCCCGCAATTGGCAGAACGCCGAGACTTATATCTTTATCCCGGCAGGTACGCAGGATGGCGACGGAACCATTGCTCCTGTCAACCTGATCGCGCGCGATCGGTTCCATGTTTATCATAACCAGCAGCTGCCCGGTGATAGCTTGAATGCCTTGTACGATCATCGGCTCTTCGGACTCAGCAACAAATTTTCTGTCGGATACGAGTTCTATAACGTCAGCTTCCTGCGCTCTCGCGGCTTTCCCAGTGCTAACTACGCAGACTATGTAGACCCGATCCATCCCGTACAAGGTATCTATGCGGCCCCGGCGAGTAGTCTCAATGCAGGAGATAGCGGCGACTTTCCTTCCCGAACGGCTCCAACCAAGGTCACAGACAACGCTGTCTATGCTGAAGACTCATTCAAGCTTACTTCTAAGCTGAACGTTGTTACGGGTATTCACTTTGAAAACTTCTACCTCAACCGTTTGAATTTTAACCAAAGCGGTGCCCCGCAAACGTCCTTGGACTTCAGCGGCACGTATCATCCCTTCGATTTCCGAGTCGGAGCAGTTTATAACCTCTACAAAGGTCTTATCGCTTATGGGCAGTTCACTACCGCGAAGACGCCTCCAGGAAGCAACATTTTCCTTGTAAATAACGTAGCCGGCGCACCCTTTCAGCTTTCTGGGGCGAAAGAAGGGGAAGTGGGATTGAAACAAAACTTTCCAAGAAACTTTGGTGAGATGACACTTGCTCTTTATGACA
>CAXSFX010000090.1:0-16651 GCA_964236655.1 uncultured Acidobacteriaceae bacterium
GCGATACCTTCCAGGCATCGTGGATGTAGGCAGCCGGTCGCCACTCCGGAAATGCGCCGTGAGCAAAACCTAAAGCGCCCGGGATCGTGTAAAAACCAAGCCCGTTCCCCAGGCTGATCGATGTTAGCGGGAACTGCGTCGGGTCTGTGAGCCCCACGCCGAGATAGCTGTTTGTATCGAGCTCAGGACCGTTCGAGCGCAAAGGGTAGTCCGTGCCGAGCAGCCAGTGCGTCAGGTCCGCGCCGAACGACAGCGTATGCTGACCGAGCTGGAGCACTCCATCATATTTCGTGTCGTAATTGTGCTGCTTTTCATACTGGCTTGAAAGATAGTTCACGCCGTAGGCAAGTGTGGTCCCTCCATCGATCTGAAGGAGGTACTTGCGGCCGAGCGTATCCTCGGGTGCGGGTGCCTGGGGGTTCGGCTGCAACCTCTCTGAGTATGAGCTGAAACCATAGGCGAGAGAGTGGCTTACCCGGTTACCGGCATAGGATACGCCGCTGCCGAAGACGATAGCCTGGGTCTTATTGTTTACTGAGTCGAGATAGGTGCTGCCGAGTTGGGGATACCCGACTACGCCCCTGTTCGTCGAGTAACTGTATCGGGCAAATGCTTTCCAACGCTCAGAAATCGCTCCATCCAGGCGACCCAGGGTGTAATTTTCCCGGAACGGCTTGCCGTAAAAACCGTTTAGACCCGGGAAGATCGTGTTCGCGTAAAACGAATCGCGGGAATCCGTCAGCTCATAATCCGCAAAGTAGAAAAGGCGGTCTCGCATGAACGCCCCTCCGATATGGCCACCCGGCTGGTTGCGATCATATGGGGAGAGCACGGGGCCGATCTTTGCCCCCAGCCGTGAGTCACGAAAAAACTCAAAGGCCGAACCATGCAGATCGTTGCTGCCGGATCGCGTCAGGATATTTACAGCACCTCCCGAAGCGACACTTTGCGCCGGGTTAAGCGTCGATTCTGCTACCTGGAACTCCTGCACCGCATCGAGCCCGGTGTTCTGGATCGGGCCGCCCACTGTGTGGTCCTGTAGCGAAAGACCATCCAGCTGCACTTGCGTCTCGCGTCCCGAGCGGCCCTGAAATGCCGCGATGGTGAAGTTGTTCTTGGTCGGATCAATGTCGTTGCCGTCACGCAACTGCACGCCAGGCGAAAGCTGGGCAAGATCCATTGCATTGCGGCCCACAATGGGCAGGTCTTCAATTTGTTTCTGCGTGATAACTTCGCCCGATTCAGTCGACACGGTATCGAGGTCGGTTGCACTCCCTGAAGAGACCGTGACGTGCTCTGAGGTACTGCCGGCGTTCAAGGCCAGGTTGAGCGAAGTTACCCGCGAGATCAGCACGAGTAAATGCGGGATCGACGACTGCTTGAAACCCTCCGCTTCCACATCGACGAGGTAAGGATCCGGGTGCACTTCAAGCAACCGGTAGAACCCCTGCTGATCCGATGTAGCCTGGATTTTTTCACCGGTTGTCTCATCTGTTGCTGATACCCGAGCATTCGGCACCACTGCGCCGGATGAGTCGGTAACTGTGCCTTCTATGCCGCCGGTCGTCTTTTGCGCGTGAGCGGGAGCTATGGACAAAAGTGCTGTGGCTAGGACTCCGGCTGCGTTAAATCGGGGGCTCAGCCGCCGCTTCATGCTGGATTTCTGCTTGGTCATTTGTGTCCTCTTCCAAACCAGGGAAAGCATAAGCAACATAAAGGGAACTTGTTAGAACAGACTTGATGCGCAAGCACAAACCGCCATTGCTGCAAGCTATTTAGTGACTGCCCATGGTAGTTGCGGCAAAAACTCAGCAAAAACAAGGAGGCATGGTGGGGGGAACCAAGCCTACTTTCGCCGTTTGTAACACTTCATGTATAAGCGAGCAAGCAAAACCGCAGCATTGTGCCTTTCAATTCGCGCAGCTTACCATTCACTGGCCCTCAAACTTCAAAACTGCCACCGCACCAATTTGTAATCAGCAGAGCTAACACTTTGGCGCAAGCAAATACCTCCTCCAGCTCCACATGCTCTTCTACCGTGTGCGCAAACGCCACATCGCCCGGCCCGTACAGTACAGCAGGAAATCTGCCATGCTCGGTAAACAAGCGAAGATCAGAACCATACGGTACCCCTTGAACCTGCGGCTGCATGCCGAGCACCTGCGCATGCGCGTTGCTCAAAGCGCCGACGATCGGCTCCTCCAGCGAAGTTTGCCCAGGCTCGAATTGCCCTTCAATCCACGTAAGCGCCGGTGGATGCTCCTTGAGCCATGGGTCCTCCGCAGTGACTTTTGCGAGACACGTAGCGAGCGCAGTCCGCGCATCCTGTGTCGCCTCGCCGGGAAAAACACCGAACCGGCCCTCCGCAACCAGGGTCTCCGGCACGGTCGAAAGCCAATCCCCGGCAGTTACCGTCCCCACAGAGATAGGCGCGATATTGTCTTCAAATTCAAAAATGCGGTTTTCATAATGGAGGTGGCGAGTGCGGTCAAGCTCTTGCACGGCGGCAAACACCTGCTGAAACTTTTCTACCGCGCTTACGCCGAAGCGCTTCATGCTCGCATGGATGGCACGACCGGTGATCTTGATACGAAAACTCAGCGCGCCCGCATGCACCGGGCAGGAGCGAAGACGGGTCGGCTCCATCAAAATCGCGGCATCGGCCCGTATACCCCGAACCAGCGTGGTGAGCGTACCGATGCCGCCGCTCTCTTCCCCAATCACACTCTGAAGAAGCACCGTACCGTGTGGTTTGAAATGCAGGTTGCGGAGCGCCTCTATTGCAAACACGGCTGCTGCAAGGCCTGCCTTCATATCGCAGGCACCGCGCCCGTGCAGCTTTCCACTTTCGACTGTGCCGCTCCATGGTGCAAAGCTCCATAGTTCCGGATTGCCGACCGGCACTACATCCATGTGACCGTTCAAGATCAGTGAACGTCCTGTTTTGTCCGTCCCCTTCCACTGCCCTACAACGTTCAACCGTTCCGCAAAGGAGACACCGTCATCGGAAAAGGCTGGGTGGTGTTCCAGCTCGGCCAACTGAGATGTGAGTATTTCCACCTCGCAGCCGATGGCCTGAAGCTTATTTGCGAAGAAGCGTTGTGCCGCCTGCTCCTCACCCGGAAGGCTCGGAATCCGGACAAGGGCTTGCAGAAAGTCGGTCATGGGTTCGCGCAGACGATCAATTTCCGCAGAGATACTTTGAAAGTCATTCATAAGGTTCCCTCATGTGGATTGGGTACGTGCGGCATGGGGTGGGCGAGGTGCGGGTCTGCCGGTTCCTTCGCGATCAAAAACCATAACAGTACGCAAGACAATGCAACAACAGTTGCTGAACCGAATGCAACCAGCCAGCTGAACCGTGCCGCCAGCACCGGAATCAGGGAGGTGGATACGATCCCCCCTATGATCCCGGCTGTGTTCATCAAACTTGAAACCGCACCCGCGTTTGCGCCGGCAAGGTAAGTCGCCGAAACCCAGAACGAAGCTTCCGCTGCCATCAGGAAGCCCACGCTCAGGCAAAGCGCAGCTACACAGAAACCGCGAGCCGGTGCATAGGCTGCGACAAACAGCAGGACGCCTGCAGTCGTATATCCCACTGAGATGATGTACTTTGCTGCAACGAGGCGGCCGCGGGAAGCGGCGATCCGGTCCGCGGCAAAGCCTCCCAACGGGGTAAGGCAAAGGCCGACAAGCCACGGCAGCGCCGCCACCAAACCTCCGTTCATCATGCTGAAGCCGCGAACTTCGACAAGATAGATGTAGAGCCAGAAGACATAAATAAATAGCAGATATCCTTCCGCTACATAACTGGCGCAAAGCAGCAGAATCTTGCGGTTTCTCAGCAAGCTGCCGAAATCGATCGTGCTCGCGGGCGCGTCTTCTCTGTTTGTAAGTGCAAGCTCAGCCGCATTGATATGTTGATGCTGCCACGGTTTGTTCGTGCTGAACAACCACCAAGCCAGAGCGATTGCAAATGCCGGCAGTGAGGTAAGGAAGAACGTTCGGCGCCATCCCACACGCAGCATGAGCCAGGAAACGAAAGGCGTTGAGAAGGCCGAGGCAAAGGAGGTGCCGGCAAACATCAGCGAGTTTGCAAATCCCCGGTGCGGCGGCTGTATCCAGTTACGTACCGTGAGCGCGCCTACTGGGTACGTCGTAGCCTCTGCACTCCCCAGGAGGAACCGCGCCAGCCATAACAGGAAGAAGCTGGCACCTGCGGCAGCATACGCCGGTGAGGGAACCATGCCCGTGAACACCGTGCAAACACCCCACAGTGCAGCCGAAGCCGCAAGCGCAATTCGCGTTCCATAGCGATCCGCGAATAGCCCCCCAGGAATTTGAAAAATAGCATAACCGATAAGAAAGCTATTGAAAATCTGCCCCAGCTGAACCTTGGAAAGGTGCAGTTCCGGTGCCATAAGCACGGCGGCCACGGAGACATTGATTCGTTGCATGTAGCTCACAAAAGCGAAAGCCGTGAGCATGGCCAGTATCCACCACCGGACCCTTGTGGGCCGCTCTTCGTGTGCGCTCCCCTGGGAGCTGGGAGCCTTCACTTGCCTGCGCTCGCCGACGGGGAAGCGGGCATGTACTTTGCAAACCACTCTGCCGCGCGTTCAAGGAGGTTGACCCGATCGTCATAGCTATGGAAGGAATGTCCTTCACCCGGATACACCACCAGCTGCGTGGGGACGCCCAGCTCTTTTAATGCATGCCAGAACTCAAAGGATTGCGGGGGCGGGGCCTCTTCATCTCGTTCCCCGACGAGCAGGAGAGTGGGCGTTTTGACCTGCTTAACATAACTCAGCGCTGAACTGCGCATGTAGGCCGCCGGATCGTCATACACCGAGGCTCCAAAGTAGGGCAGCATCCACTTGTCAATCTGATTTTGCCCATAGTAGCTCTGGAGATTACTTGCCCCAGCCCCGGCCACCACTGCCCGGAAGCGGCCCGTGCGCCCTGCTGCCATCATGGCGGTAGACCCGCCATAACTCCAGCCCAGCATGCCGATCCGCGCTGTGTCTACCGGGTACTGCGCTGCCACTGCGTCTACCCCGGCGAGGGTATCGCGTAAGTCGCCGAAGCCCCAATCCCTCTTGTTCGCCTCTGTAAACGTCTCGCCTTCTCCAAAGCTGCCGCGAGGATTCGGCAAGAAAATAAAGTAACCGAGATCCACAAACGAGTTCGCTTCAAAGTCCACTCCAGTCACCGCAGGAGTTTGTATCCAGGCGGGGCCGCCATGCACCGAAACTAACATCGGGTACCGCTTACTTGCGTCATAGTGATGAGGAAACAGGAGCCATCCTTGAACGTGAAAGCCGTCGCTTTGCCAAGTCACACTTTCCGCCCGGACTGCACCTGCCTTTGTACCTTCATTTACGTGCGTCACCTGCACCCATTTGCCCAAGGACCCGGTCCATACCTCCGGAGCCATGGTCCAGGACTGCCGCACCACTGCGCTCATCAGTTGAGTTAGTTGAGCCGACGCAGCGGAGCCTGCCACCGACACGCTCGATTCCTCTGCAGCGGCGTGGATCGTTTCTCCTGCTTCCCAGAGCGTAGCCGTACTGCCGGCATGAACATCCAGTGTATTGATCGCATTGGAGCCGCCTTTAAACTCGGTAAACAAAAGGCGTTCAGGGGATAGCCACCGAAACCACGCCGGAGATGAAAGGCGTCCTGGGGTCAGGTTGCGCGGCTGGCCGCCACTGCTCGGCACTACATAAATCTCGCCACCTGTTGCCCCTTCATCGCTCATCAGCCCCGCAATGAATGCAATTTGTTTGCCATCGGGTGACCATCGGGGTACCGCGATCTGTAACGGCGGCTTGAAAACGGAGCGGCACTCTTTCTCCCCAAGAACTTGCGTATATAGCTGTGCAATGTACCAGTTATCGTCCCCCGGCGGAGGTGCCGCCGTGTAGGCCAGCGTTCGGCTATCCGGGGACCAGTCGTACTCAAAGACGTTAAGACCGGAGGGAGAAAACACGCGCATCTTTCCGGTAGCAGGCGCAATCAAAGCCAGCCTTTGCGCTTCCTGCTGCTGTAGATCGTCAATAACGCCGGTCAGTGAGTCGCCCGCTGCCATTGGATTTGGTGCCCGCGTCGCGTGGTCTACAAAAAGAAGCGCGATTTCTGCTCCATTGGGTGACCACTTCGGCGAGCCCAGGTAGCCCGTAAGCGTGCTTCGTTGCTGGGGCAGGGCACCTGGTTGCGCCGTGTCGAACACAAAAAGTTGCATCTGGCCCTTATCGGCACCCTTGCTCATGCAATCGGAAAGAAACGCCAGTTCTCTGCTATCAAACGACCAGGCAGGTTCTCCCGTGCGGCACTCCACCTGGGCACTAGCTGGATCGGCGTGCATTGAAACAGGCTGTACCTGCTTTGAACCGGAAAGCGACCCGGCCAGCGAAGCAACGAAAAGCTGCTCCGTGCCAAGCTCTCCATCGGCTACCGTATACGCGATCTGCGTGCCGTCTGGACTTATAAGTGCCTGGGGAATTGCCTTGATCGCAGAAACATTGCGCACGATTTCAGACAGTTGTTTTCTCAGCGAATGGGGTTCCGCTGCGGCTCGTGCATCTGGGGAGGATAGCCCCGCTTGCGCCTTGGCGTGAAAAGCAGTTACGGCTACGAGAAGAGTTGCAATCGACCCAACTAAGAAACGGTAAGTAGCCATTTGAGCTTCCTTTTATCCGCATTACAGATTCAAAAAGCATCATGCCTATCGACAAAGTTGTGAACAAAAGATTCGCTACTTGCCTAAAACTTTCGTTTGTTGCCCCACATTTTGAGAACGCATTCAGTTAGCAGTGGCAGGCGGCTTTTCCTTTTACAGCAGGCTTCGATGGCGGCAGGTCATTGGCAGGGTTCTGATCAAAAAAACCGTTCGGCTTAAGAAGAAAACCTATGTAGGCGGCTGGCATAACGGGCGCGTCTTCAGTACGAGGAATGTGCGTGTGACCGAAGGTATACCAGAAAACGATGTCCGTATTCTCGATTGGTCGATCAGCGGTAGTCCAGGAAACCAGGCCCGCTCCGGCACCGCTCTGGTTCGGGTAGTCACCGGCTGCATACCGCTCGTCCGGCTCAAAGGGTGTGACCCAAACGTGATGGTCAACGAAGCCCGCTCGCTTACGCCACCACGCTTCCGGCGCGGCAAAAGGCAGCGCGTTGTCGCCGGGTAGAAACTTGTATCCCACCGGATCTCCCATGTGGTTTTTTACGGAAGGATTTGTAAACTTCCAGGTTCTACCTGTCTTGAGGGATAAATTAGCCAATGCCTGGCATTCGGTTTGCAGGTTCGTCGCCTCCACATGGAACGCATTTCCGTAGGGGTTCTTGTCACCCGGCGGGTCGGCGACTACGTCAAGTTGCTGCACGGTGTTGTCTTGCCCGTCAATACTGATGTCGAGACGGACATTGAAGAAATGTTGATGATTGGGGGCGTAAAGCAGAGGCGCGATCATGGTGCCGTGTATCGGCTTCTCGCCCTCGTGCACCGCGCCGAGCGAGAGGATGCCGGTAAGTTTAATTTCAAACTGAACGTTGCCATCCTGGTAGAAGTACCAGAAGAAACCGTATTCATAGTTCTCAACTGTGGACACGGAAGATACAACAAGCCGCCTGGACCGGCGGACTTCCGGCGTATTCGGCAGGCGCCGGTCGGTATGTTTCCACAGGATTCCATAATCCTCCTCGTGGATGCAGATGACATTCGGGATAGTCAGTGCGCGGCCACGACTGTCGCAAAAGTGTGCGTCAAGATACTCGATGTAGCCCAGGCAGTCACAACCGAGTCGCAGGCTGTTTGCGCACATGCCCATGCCATATTCGCCGACGTCAAAGGCATTCTTGCGTGCCTGTGTCGGCTGCGGGTCCCCGTATGGCACAACCATTTCTGTAAGTGAGGCTCGGTAGAGTACGGGCCGGATACGTCCCTGGTCGAGATACCGCAGATGGTGAATGGTAAGACCTTCACGCGCGTTGAAGCCGATGATGAACTGCCAGTTCTGCCAGCTTATTTGGTGGCCTTCAAGCTGAAAGCCGGGGCCTTCGGACTGGGTAATCGTAAGTGGCTTGATGTCGTTACGAAACGCAGAGACCCTGTCCGCAGCATAGTGGGCCGGCAGGGGCGGCAAGGGCCATTGCCCATATTCTTCAACACGGATAACTTGCATGGTATTGAGATCTACCACCGGACGAATGCCTTCGATTGGATGGGCATAGCCGTTTTCGCCGGGATCGCTGCGAAGAAAGCAGAGAGGCCGCGCCAGACGGCGCGTCTGATCCTCGTCGTGACCGTAGTTGCCGGCACTCCAGATATCGACCATAACAAGCGACGGGTCACAGGGACCGTAGTGCCGCTCAAGCGCATCGTGAAAAGCAGGGCTGGCAATTACGGCAGCTTCACACTCGGTTTGCTCATCGACTGAAAGAGTCGGTTGCGCGCCGACGGGCATGGGCCGCATGCTCACCGTCGTAATCGCTGTTAAGTCCAGAGAAGCGTGGCTGCCGCGATTCTCTTTGTTGTCGAAGAGCACAGCTTCCGCCTTGCGCGCTGAAACGTCTCCCTGCTGCCAGGCATATACCTGTTGCTTTGGCGGTTCCTCCAGGGCGATGCTGATGATCCGTGTAGTCGAGGTGAAGGAAGGATGCGCTTTCAGAATCTGGACGGCGCGCTCAACTTCAAAAGCACTGAGCGGTTCGAGCGGGTGAATAGACACTGTGATCCTCCTGCTTGCGAGTACCCGGGTGATTTACCGGTTGCCTCATCTTCCGCGTTAGCGTCAACACTAACTGTACGGTCCTGCGCAGGCAAATCCTTAAAATTAGAGATTTGGAAATTGTTTTCGATCGTCACGCCGGAGGTACTGCGCATTAACCCGATAAAATTGGGATCTGTACTTTAGCGGTCGATTCAACCGGCTCCAGTTTGGCATCGGGAATCTGTGCGTTGAACCTGATACCGAAGCTACAGTCCCGGAGCTGGATCGAACTTGCCCTGAGTAGAGTAGGGCACCTCGTCCCTGCTACTGCCGGGTTGCCGGTCCAAACAAAGTATCCAGTGCAGGCGCTTGCTGCTGTATTTCATCGCGAATGGACATGCCTTTTTGGATCGCCTTCTGTTCCGTGCTTGCTGTCGCGAACGGCACCTCCATGACCAGGAAGCCGATGGTTGTACCTCCGCTGTCATGCAGCGGTACAAACGTATCGAAAAAGCTGCCCTGTTCCACGCGAACTACTACCGGCGTGCCCGACGCCACAAGCCTCATGTCGTTCGGCGAGGAAACCTTTCCGATTTTCTCCGCGAGGTTGTTTGCAATGATGACGTTCTGCGTCTGCCCAGGCGGCACAGCGTGGAGACCCAGCTTTTGAATCTCCGGGTGCATTGCCTTTTCCTTCAGGATCAGTTGTTGTGCGAAGGGAGCGTGTACCTCGATCTTAGCCGGTACCGGGCCGGTTTGCTGCGCGAAAGAAGACAGCGCAGACACAAGAAAGACCGTGAGCAAACGCCTCATCTTATTTCTTCCCCTGCGCCGGGTTTACGCGATATATAAGCAGCCCAGCAATGTCAACATCCGTCTTTGGATGGATTACATATAACTGGTTTACCGCGGGGACATAGGTTGAGGTTTTGCCTCCATTGGTCGGCAAGTCCAGCAGCTGCGTGTACTTGTCCGGCGAGTCCTGGTGGAAGATGCTGAGTCCCTGCGAACCGGAGATATACAGCCGCTTCATCGCCGGGTCCCAGGTCATGTCGTCATTGACATTGGCGCACGGCATTTTGCTAACCACATTGCCCGAGTTAACGTCGAAAACATAAAACAGTCCAGGGTTACGGCCCGCGACAAACAACCGGCCCGCCACCGGATCGAGTGTAAGCGCGGTGTTGCGGTTCATGTCCGGTGCCGTCCAGGTTGTAACTACCTGCTTTGTCTTCAAATCGATAACGGCGATCTGCTTCTTGTCCCGCACATTTACATAGAGCCGCCCACGCCCGTCATCAACGACCATGCTTTCAAGATTGTTGCCCGGCACCTTGATTTCATCGATGATCCTGCCTTGTTCCGGCGAGAAGATGGAAATTGTCGAATCAGGCAGGTTGGCCGAAACGCCGCCATTGCCGATGTAATACAGTCGCGTCTTTGTGTCATAGTAAGCGGCGTCGGGTGAGTCGCCTTTGCCTGTCGCGGAGCCGTCGACAAGCGCAATGCGGTCGATGCGATGAAAGTCGCTCGCTGCAAGGAGGATTAAAGCGGAGTCGCCGCCGTCTGCCACAAGCAGCTCGTCTTTCGCGGCGTCGAAAGCGAGCGAATGCGGGGTTTTTAACCCGCCGATGCTCTGGAGATGGTCGCCGGTCCGCAGGTCGAATATTTCGACGGAGTGATGCACCTCGGCGGATACGAACAAGTGATTGCGTTTCGTATCTACGGCGAAGTGATCAAAGTCGCCTACGATGTCAGGCAGATATGTCGTTCTCAGCAGCGTGACCGGAGGTTTACCGGAAGAGACGGTTGGCTCCTGCGCGGGAGCAGCGGTCCCCACGGCGGCGAACAGTGCCAGGGCAGCGACGTGCAACAATTTCTGTTTCATTATTTCCCTTTGTATTTGGCTTGCTTTTCGCCGGCTAGTACGTGATGCGGAGCGCGAACTCAAGCTCGCGCGGCGTGCCCGTACCTACCAGGCCAGCAGGGTTGACAGTCGAGGTGATGTTGCCGAAGCTTGCCGGGGCCGAGATATACTGGGCACCGACGGCTGTGCCCGGCGGGCACGCGGCAACCGTGGCGGCAGCGCATGTGGCCACGTTCAAACTGCTGCCGGGCTGCCCATACTGCGCGCGGTTGAAGATGTTGAATGCTTCGGCACGGAAGATCACGTCGTTCCGCTCGGTGATGTGGAAGGTTTTTTCAATCGTCGCATCGTCCTGCCACAGCGGCGGGCCGGTGACCGTGTTCGGTGCCAGGTTGCCGTACGTACCCGCGGCAGGTACGGAAAACGCAGCGGGGTTGAGCCACGCATGGACGGCACGGCCAGGCAGATAGAGCGGCACGCCGGGCACGCGGTTGGGTCGCTGGTTTACGTTGTTTCCGTCCGGCAGCGCGGTCGCGCTGCGGCTCAAAAGGATGTTGACAGGCTGCCCGGCACGCGCAGTTAGCAGCGTGTTGATTGACCAGCCTCCACCAAACTCGTCGGCTATTCGATTGTTGCTCAGGTAGCGGCGGCCGCGGCCAAACGGCAGCTCGTACACCAGGCTCATGTTGCCGCTATGGCGTGCGTCGTACTGGCTGTTGCCGTAGCTTCCCGCAAAATCGTTTACGTTTTCGGCTGCCAGGGAGTCACCCGCGCCTACGGAGCCATCGTTTAACGCATGCGAGTACATGTAATTGCCTGCGATGAAGAAGCCGTTATGAAAGCGCCGGTTCCCGTTGATTTGCAGCGCGTTGAAGTTCGATGCCCCCTCGTTGTATTTGGTGTCGATCTGGCTGGGATACTGCGGCAAGGGCCGCATGCCTGTAACGGGATCGATGAGGTTGGTGTAAGAGCGCCGGAACAAGTGCGTTCCCTTGATGCCCAGATAGGTGAGCGTCACCACGGTATCGCCCGGCAGCGCATGTTGGATCGATGCGGTCCACTGCTCCGTATATGCATCGGGATGGTGCCGCGCCAGCGAGCGCGGGGTCAGTGCGAGGCCGGTGAGGGGTGTAAGCGCCGGGTTGACCGGGTAGGCGTAGGTGATGGTCTTGCTTGAGGTCAGCAAGGTTGAGGGTTCCGTGTTCACCACGGGGCTGTCTTCGTCGCCGAGCTGATCCTCGCCGTGATAGATGCCGAAGCCGGCTCGCAACACCGTGTTACCTCGAAGCGATTCAGGCGAGAAAGCGACGGCCACCCTTGGATCGAAATCCAGGTAGTTGGGGAAATAAAACTGCGAGCCGGGCGCGCAGTAGCCGCCACAGCTGGCGATATCGAATGGAACCTCGTTGTTGTGGACTTCGTGGAACGGCGAGAAGTAGGTGTAGCGCAGCCCGTAGTTCAGCGTGAGGGCGCGGCTGGCTTTCCACTGGTCCTGGGCATAGCCGGCTAGCTGCTCCTTGCGCAGCCCCTTGTCGGGCAACGGCGCGGTCAGCTGAAACGTGTTCAGCTGGTTGTTCATAAATGCCGTTTCACTCAGGTACGAAGCGGTGCTGTCAAGCGAATTGGCTTCGTTGTACTGGGGAAAGCGAAGGTCAACGCCGGCTTTGACAGTGTGCTGACCCTTGGTGAAGGTTACGGTGTCGTTCACAGAAAAGCTCTGCCCAACCTGCGTTTTGTTGTAGTTCTCAGCAATCCCGGTAAAACCGCTTATTGTGATGTTGAGCGGAATGCCGGTGTTCTGGGTTTGGACAAAAGTGTTGCGATTGAAGCCGAACTGCGCTTCGTTCAGCAGGGTCGGGCTGCTGATGTGCGTTTCTTCAAGTGCAAAATTTTGTACTCGCGACACGACGGTGCTTGCCTGGGCCACCGCATTAAGCGCACTCGTGCTGGAGCCGTCATCGATGTTGTAACGGACATAGGCGGAATCCCGATCAGTGAAGCGGTGATCGACGCGTACCGTGCCTGAGTTTTCGCTGTTCGGGCTTGGTACCACCGTTGTCAACGAATAAGCATTCGGGTCCCCCGCGGACGGGGTCTGCCCCTGCGGGAAAGCATTTATAAGCGGTGCAAGCTCAGGGTGCGCCGCGAGCACCCTGGTGCGGAATGCCGGGCTCGGCACAAAGCCTGTTGTCGGTACGCCCCCGAGCTGCTGGCGAAAGCCTTCATAATCCATGAAGAAGAATGTGCGGTCCTTGACAACGGGACCGCCGAGGCTGCCGCCGAACTGGTTTAGCTGGAAGACGGGCGTTTTGGTTACGATCGTCGATTTGATCGGTGAATGTGCGTCGAAGTAGCTGTTGCGCAAGTAGTCAAATACGCTGCCGTGAAACGCATTGGTACCGCTCTTGGAAATGAGGCTAATTTGGCCGCCCGCCGAGCCTCCTGTATCTGCGGTGTACGCGCCGGCATCTACCTTGAACTCCGATACTGCCTCGGTCGAAAACTGCAGGCGCAGGCCTGATTTGACGGCTTGGCGCAACACGCCGCTCGCGTCCACGCCGTCAAACCGGTAGTTGTTATCGTCAATGCCCTGGCCGGCAAAGCGAATCGTGGACTGCGCGCCGGCACCGCTATCGATTGCCCCGGGTGCCAGCACTTCCAGATTGGCGATGTTGCGCCCGTTCAAGGGCAGCTCACGCACCTGCACGGACTGTATGGTGCCGCCGAAAGTCGCGTCACTTTTCGCAAGCTGCGCGCCCTCCTTATCCGCTTCAACCGAGATGGTCTGGCTCACAGAGCCGAGCGTCATACGCTGGTTCAATGTCCGCACATCGCCCGAGTGCAGGTCAATGTCGGCGACACGCGTGTCCTCAAATCCCGGCATGGCGAAGACGAGAAGGAACCGGCCCACCGGCAGCGATGACACCACAAACTGGCCGCTGCCATCGGTGGTCACTTTACGAACGGCATTGGTGCCCTCTTCGGTGACCGTAACCGTGACGCCCGCAATCGGGGCACCACTTATGTCCGCGGCCGTGCCATTGATTTCCGCTCGGTCAATCTGCGCGTTTGCGTTGATGCAGACTGCCGTAGCGAACAGGACACAGGAGAGAGGGAAGGGGAGGGAGCGCAACTTTCGCATGGCTTTGGGGCACGGAGCGCGTCCTTTCACGCGATCGGTCTGCTCCGGACAGCTGCCATTTAACCCGCTCAAGCTTAGGAGCAGGTTAAAGAATGCTACTGACAACTGAGTTTTAACACGCGCTCAATGAAGTCCCAGGTCGTAGCGCAGCCGTTTTCCCTATTTGAAAGCCTCATGCAGGTCTCAGACTTGCTTGAGCGGTCCACGGCTGCTGTGCTCTACGATCCTCTGTGCTGCTCCGGACTGTGACACTTTATTGCGTGCGACAGGGCCGTACAAGCAGGCATTGCTCAGACACGCTCCCGCTTAGCGCCCGTACCCACGTTGATATCCACGCACAAACGCATCCCGGTACTCATTCTTGAACTGGTCGCGCGGGTAGCCGTCGGGCGACCTTGGTACGTGTTTGAAGGTGTCTACGTGGGTTGGGCGGAAGCTGTGACCTTGCTGGCGATCACTTTCCCCCTGTGCCTGTCCCGCTACCCAGCCTTGCCGCGCGCCCAGCATGGGCTGGCCCTGCTGCTCATGATATTGGTCGCTGTAGCCTTGTGGACCGTGGCCCCAGTGCCCATCGTCATACCCACCCTGGTACTGCGGTGGTCCGTACTGTGCCACGGCAAGTGCGCTGCCAAGTGCAAGCGTTGCAGCGCCTCCTGTCAATTTTGCGAACAATCCTTTGCGAATCATTTCAACCTTCTTTTCCAGGCTCGCTTGGGAGCCTTGTATACGACGGCAAGTGGGATGTTGGAAAACTGCTCCCAGATAGCCGGTGCCTTGTTTTCGGCCACTCTGGAAGGTAGAGGCGGTCTCTCGCCGGTACAAAAAAGTAAACACCATGCAGCGCAAAAGGACGCGTATTTCTAAAAAAACCGCTCACAAGTCAAAGCTGCGGAGCCTCCGCCGCCATGGCTTCTACCGAGATAGACAACGCCCGGCCAAGCGCCCGGAAAGCCTCGCGGCTCGGTAGATCGAGGGCCCCGGCGGGTGCAACCGCAAGCCCGTGCCAGATGTTCTGCGCCTGCCAGATATCGGCTGGAAAAGGCAGCAACTCGATGGCCTGCGCCACGGCAAGCGCGCCTTCAAGCGCGGTGCGGCTGCCGGGCTGCGCGGCAAGGGCAGCCATGGCATCGCGCATGCGCACGTCCGCGGTAAAGCTCAGCTCCTGCCGGTCCAGCTCTACATGGTCCTGCGCGGCAAGGGCCAGGGTGGCGCGCACCTGCGCGGTGTCCACAGGGTCACTTGCAATGGCACGCCGCAGCGTGACGTTGATGGCGAAGTTGGCAGCCAGCGCCAGTGCGGAAGGTCGCGGTACTTGCGCCTCGCTCAGGAAGTGCAGCAGCGAGGCATGGTCCTTGTACAGGTGGATCAGGCTCTCTTCCGCCTCAGCCACTGTATTGTTCAGGATCAGGTTCATGACGCGGCGCTGCTCATCGGTAAACAACGACTGGATCGTGCAGGTGTTCCCGCTGAAGTCGCGGTCGAACAACCGGATCACCGCAGGCAAATCTGCGCTCAGCATGGCCTTTCGCGCATCTGCTGCAAACTGTTCATAGCTTTTGCGGCCGTCGTCGTCAAAGCGTTTTACGCCCGCTGCCAGGTTCTGATCGCCGAAGTGGAGCACCGCATAAAAGAATCTCGCCCCCTCATGCGTAAGCCGGGAGCGAATATCAGCCTGACCGGACACCAGGCTGCCGCGGCCGGAGTGCTGCACCTCCTGCCCGCAGGCATGGACGTCAAAGGCGAACAGCCGCGCATGCTCCGGGTAGGACTGGAAGACCGAGGAAATGGCATAGTGGACGCCAACCTGCTGCAAGCCCACTTTGAGTGGCAACACACGCTTGCGGTAAATATCGGCCCCAGTGCCCTCTTCAGCGACATTGCTTTCTGTTTGTGCCAACAGAGCGAGGAATCGCACCTCCAGCGCCGTGCCTTCCGCGCCGAACAGCGTGGCCGCAAGCTCCAGCGCGCGCGCCGCGTAGGCAATTACCTGCACGGTCTCAATGCCCGCAATGTCGTCAAAGAACCAGGCGCAACTGGTGTACATCAGCTGTGCGTGGCGCTCCAGTTCCAGCAGTTTGAGCGCCTGCACCTGCTCAGTCTCAGAGAGCGGGTGAGACTGCTCGGCAAGCAGAAAATTGTCTGCGGTCCCGGGATCGAGGATGACTGCGATGTAGCGGTCAGTTGCGCCTTTGCAATCCTTGAAAAGCGTAGCTCCAAACGTGGCAATGAGCGGTGCGAGGCCATTGCGCAGCCCGTCGAGCGCCTCCCGCAGCGGGGCACGCCAGCGCTGGTTCCAACCTTCCTTGCCGCCGTTGCAGCCGCAATTTGAGCGCCACCGCTCTACCCCATGCGCACAGCTCCAGCTGGTGGCCTCGGCAATGCGGGCCTCCCACTGCGGTGGAAAGTGCTCAAGATACTCGCCGTAATTTGTGATTGTCGCCAGTTTTTCTGTTTCCAGGTACTGCAGCGCATAGCTCAGCCCCATCTCGCCGAAGCGGTGGTGATGGCCATAGCTTTCGCCGTCCGTAGCCACGTGCACCAGCTCCGGTTCTGTCGGCGCGCTGCTGCTGAAGCCGCTCGCCATGCGCAGGGCGTAACCTTCGCCTGAGTTGAGCAGGTGCTCAAAAGCGATGGCGCGGGAGCGCGGCCCATCGTAGAAGAACACGGCAATGGAACGCCCGCTGGGCAGCCGGACCAGGTAGGGGCGGCGCGGGTCTACTGTCGCATCTTCAGTTAGCTGCCAGCCTGCATCTTCCAGCGGCTTTTTCACGGGAGAAGCTGCGGCCATGCGCCGCACCGCCGCGCACTGGTGCGGTGCGAGCACGGTGAAGCTGATGCCGTTTTCTGCGAGCACCTCCAGCGACTCTGTATCGACAGCGGTCTCTGCCAGCCACATGCCTTCAGGCTTGCGGCCGAAACGATGCTCAAAGT
>CAXSFX010000091.1:0-16553 GCA_964236655.1 uncultured Acidobacteriaceae bacterium
CGCAATGCTGCAGATCCCAGCTGGTCTGCAAATGGACAAGATCTTGTTTATGGACGAGAACCGGACATGATGGGCAAGGATAGCGGGTTACACACTATTGCTGTTTTCCACTTGCACAGTCAAAAAACAGAGATTTTGCCCTCTTCACAAGGCTTTTTTAGTCCGCGATGGTCACCGAACGGCAAGTGGATCGCTGCACTTACCCTGGATCAGAAACAGGTAATGCTATTCGATGTTGCGCGGCAATCATGGACTTCACTGGCATCAACCAGCGCCGCCGATCCTGTATGGAGCAGCGACAGCAGGGCCATCTACGTCCATGCTTTTATGGCGGACAAGCAACCGATTCTCCGCATCGCAGTGCCAGGAGGTCAGCTACAGGTAGTCGCAAGCACTGCCGACTTCAATGCCGGCAACCCTGCAAATTATTTTTTCGGCGGCTTGACTCCAGACAATGTGCCTTTAGTCCAGCCACGTGTCGGCACCGGCAACCTGTACCGGCTTGACTTGAATGGACAGTAACAGCGAGGTCGCAGTTTCTGGATTCCAGTCAAGCCTTGGGTACATTGGTATGAGCCGGTTGCAGCTATTCCTTGTCAGAGACGAATACTACTGTTGTCAATGCCGGAATCGTCGCAGTGCCTCCCTTGCTATCAAACGCGGCCGTTTTCAAAGTCGCGTCGGATGATCCCGCTTGTACCGGGTGAAGGTGCAACTGCATACCTGCAAGTGTTGCATCGGTAAAGACGACCTTTGCATTGCTTGCATTGAAGAAGACAACCATATGGTGTGCTCCGCCATAGTTCTGGCCATGATCGTCCAGCTTCATGACAATCAGTCCCGGTATTTGACTCTGGCCTGTGTTGAGGAAGCTGAGATTTGCCTGCACCTCAGCCAGCGTGGCCATGCGGAACAAACCGCTACTGGAGCGAATCTTCAGGAAATCCTGAAAAGCTTGCGTAGTTGCGGATATGGTGCTCGGCGCAGGTTTCAGGGCTGGGTTGGCCAGCAGGGGCTGCATTACCGGCCACTCGGCTGCATTTACATTACTGAGCGGTAGCCCGATACCCCAGTTATTGCCTTGGCCGCTCCAGTCGATTTTGTTGAACCAATCTCCGGAGTTGTAGCTGCCGTTATCCATATCCTTGGAGCGGAGCAGATCGTCCGCGGCATGGAAGAATGGAACGCCTTCAGCCAGGGTGAGCAGGCTCATCCCGAGAACTTGCCGACGTGCACGTGCAGCAATCGTGTCTGTCGCTGCGCTCTTGATCTGGATTGCATCGAACAGGGTCTGGTTGTCATGTACTGAGCAGTAGTTCACGTCTTCAAGAGGAGTTGCGGCATAACCGGCAGGCTGGCCGCCATAGTTCAGTTGTGCCCCGGTTACAGTTTGCCCAAGATAGTTTTGGAAGGAGTAGTTCTTTAGCGCACCGGCCAGGCTCAACCGGATTAAGTCGGAATCCTGAAGCAATGTCGTAAGCTGGTCGCTTGCGGCTGTGTTCTGAGCGGTGTAGCTGCTGGGATCTGTCGACAGACCAGTAGCGAATCCCTGAACCTGCTCCTGGGTATTGTCAAAGATGTAGCCGCCTCGTACAGCATCCCGGATGCGGTCGTTGAAGCTGCCGATACCGGTACCGTACAGATTAGCCTGGCTGGCGTTAGGTCCGATGGCGTTGTTAGCCGCCTCCGCGATCTGGAAACCCTCGCCGTACATGTAGATTTTGTTGCCGTCGATACCATCCTTTTCCAGTGTCAACGCATTCAGCGCGTTCCGTATGGCCGTCATGTTGTAGACGAAATGCAGGCCCATAGCGTCGAAGCGGAAGCCGTCGATCTTGTACTCTTTCGCGTTCAAAAGCACGGTATCGATCATCAGCTTCTGCATCATCTGGTGTTCGCTCGCCGTATCGAAACAGCATGAGCCCGTTTCGATTACGCCGCTCGTATCCAGGCGATGATAGTAGCTCGGCACAAGCTCATCCAGGTTCGCCGTCGGGTCTTGCCCCGCGGTATAGGTATGGTTGAACACGACGTCCTGGATCACGCGCAGACCGGCTTGGTGAATCCCCTGAACCATGTCGCGATATTCCTTGACACGATCGGACGGGTTGACTGCGTACGCGCCTTCAGGTGCCATGTAGTGGACAGGGTCATAGCCCCAGTTATAGGCATCCTTGGCCTGGACGGTCTCAACAGCTTGCTGCTGCTGCTGTCCATCCGGCGGGTACTGCGTCAGATTACCGGTTGCGGCCCAGGTGGATTTATCCTCGTTTACGCTGCCGAAATGGAAGCTCGGTAACAGGTGTACTGCTTTAAGTCCAGAGCGGGCAAGAGTTTGCAAATGGCGCATGCCGTCGCTGTTCGTGTCTGTAAATGCCTCGTAGGTACCTTGAATGGAGGCAGGCACCGTCGCATCTCCGATGCTGAAGTCACGCACATGCAGCTCATAAATGCTTGTGTCATAAATGCTGGCCAGCCTCGGTGAGGTGGACGCATCCCAGCGGGCGGGCTTGGTTTCCTGCGAGTTCAGATCGGTAATCCGGCTCATCGTTCCGTTCAAGGAAAGATCGATCGAGTACGGGTCCGTAGTGGTGTTGGTCACAATCGCCTGGTTGGCGGGAACAAATACTTGCGACTGCAGCTGGTAGAACTTGCCCTTCCAGTCCGCCTGCCCTGCCGCCGTCCAGACACCATTCAACTCCTGCATGGCAATGGTCTTTTCCGGAGCAGTGTCGGTTGCATTGTTGAATAGCAGCAGCGAGAGGCTTTGTGCCGTCGGTGCCCACACTTTGATCTGCACCGGGTATGACGAGGGATCATTTTCCTGATTTACATGGTCTGGAGCCAAGCCGTCGTCAATAATCACCCCGAGTTGGCCTTCATAGGCAAGAAGCGAATCGAGGGCACCAAACGTCTGAACGCCGGTGGTGTACTTGATTGTGCCGTCCGTGGCAACTCCAGTCACTTCCAGCTGGCTCTTGAGTGCCTGGCGAACCACATTCGGATCAACATTCGCCGGCAATTTATAGAGCGCGTAGCCGGCAAGCTGCGGGTACCTCGTCAGTTCATCCGCTGTCAGCGTCCCGGTAAACGCGGTCAACGGGATTGCCGTTCCACCGGTAAGCCCGGTTGCCGTAATCTGCAGACCGGCTGTCAAACTCGCATTCAGGGAGTAAGTCCAGCCTGCCTGTGCGTACTGCGGCTGAATCGCAATTGTGGTTGCGTCCATCCAGAACGCCTGCAGCTGATGAAATGGCCCGCTCAGCAGCTGTGCCTGGGTGGGCGGCTGCGGGAAGACAGCCGCGTCACCGGAAACAACCCAGCCTTCCAGCTCCTGCGGAATTTGCAGCGATTGGTCTGGACCGGGGTCCTTTACGCCGGTAGAACAGTTATGGATGATGAAGCCAAGATATCCGTTCGTCACACCTACATCGAAGTAGGGTCCATAGCTGTCATAGCCCGAGTAATAGTCTTCTGTCTTGCAGAAGCTGCCTGTCGGATCTGTTGTAGCGCCATATGTGTATACACTCCAGTTGGCATAGTTGCCGTCTGGCCTGTAGTAGTGAATACGCGCATGGCCTGCCGGGATCGGAAGATCCGGCCCTGTCGGCGGTCGCTGGGTTAATAGGACATCACTGCCTGACAGCTCCCAGAACTCATTGCCCTGGGTCGCAGGGTCCACACTCTGGTTGGGACCTGGGTCCTTAAGATCGCCTTTATGCAAAATCAGGCCGACATTGACGGCAGTCGCAGTCACGCCCACATCAAAGTATGCTCCGAAGCTGTCTGTTCCGGTGACTGCTACAGGCCCGCTCTGAAAATTGTTTGGCTCTGTGGTGTCAAAGAACGCATAGATTGTCCAACCGGCGTAGATGCCGTCGGGACGGAAATAATGAATACGTATATCGCCGTTTGGAATAGCCGGGGGCGTTTGAGCAAACGCTTTAGGAGCTGCGACAGAAGCTAAAAGCATTAAAACGTAAGAGCAGGTGCGGGCAGTGCGGGTGCGGAAAACCATGCCGAATGTCTCCTGGGTTGTGTACGAACCATACTCAACACACTTGGTAGGAAACTTGGCAAGTCATGAAGTCTTTTCTGGCTATTAATAATGGATGAACAGATAAGCCACGTGTAATGAACTATATAGATCGTTGTTGTAATAACTTCATATTCCTTTAGGTGACTATCTCCTGCTTGCACTCTCAAGGTTTGCCATTGCCATGCACGTTTGTTGTGAGCGGCTTCAGTAGAAACTCGCGCAGGATCGTACCAACTGCCTGACTGGCAATGCCGATAGCCGCAGTGGTAAAGACAAGGTGCGCAGCCCGATCTGCGTGGGGGTAGTACAGATTAGCTAGTGCTCCTGTGGTCATGATGGCGAAGATGTAGGAGTAACTCGGAACCTTTTGCCCATGATCGCCGCGAGTGAAAATGGCAAAGCTGGCCGCATGGAGAGTGCGCGATTTGATTGTGCCCGAGCCCTGGTAGAAGTAGCGCGGATCCTGGTGAAAAATGGATGGATAGACCGCATGGCTAAAGAAATTGATAAACAGCCCGTCGCCAAACGCGGCTGCATAGCGCTTCCCGTACCCGGCAGCGCCTTGGCCATACCCGGCATACGAGTTGTTTGCCTGCTGGACGCCTGAGGCAATACCCGCTCCCACAAACGTAGTCCAATCGAGCTCTTCGCGTGCAGCGAGGGAGTACTTCTGCTTTGTGGTCAGGGGAACTGCGTCATAGGTGTAGCTGGTGTAGAAGTTGGGGATAATGCCGAACACCCGCTGATGTTCCTCCTCTTTGATTTGCTCTGCGGCAATAACCTCCGTGGGGCGGACTGTAACATCTGTGGTAGCGGCACCGACAGTAAGCGAAATAGGAGGTATGTTCACGTCCCTTTGGGCCGAAACCAGGATTTCCGCTGACGTAAACGGATCAAACCCTTTAGCTTCAACAGTGATGAGGTAAGAGCCGGAAGGCAGTTTTCCAAAGGTAAACGCGCCGTCATCTCCGGACAACACCGTACCCTGCTGCAGCCCATTGTTGGTCATCAAGTGGATTTGCGCCCCCGCAATCGCTGCTCCGCGTGTGTCGAGCACGAAGCCTGAGAGACTTGCCAAGCCTTCAGCCGGGATTGCCGGTCCCGCTCCCTTCTGCACATCCTCTTGCGGCAAAGGCGCGTCTGGTAGTGCGTTGCGGGTAGCATAGAGCACAGCGCCCTGCCCCTGCGCTACTGTCGCCGCAAGAGAAAGCGCACAGAGCAGAACGGGGGCGCGGACAAGTGCAGCACCCAAAGGTAAAGATCCGGTTCTGCCCCGGGTGAGCCGGCCCGGCAGAAAAGTTCTCCCGGCAGCTAGTCGAGTCATTCTAAAAATGAAGAGATTGCGGGGGAGTTGCATGGTGATCTGCCTCAGAGGAGCCGCCTGGATTGTGTTTGGACGGTCTAACGGTAGCGCGGCTTCTATAGACAGGTTAAATGCGAAAGGAGCATTACGCTTCCGCTGTTAAGCTATGGGCTGTCATAACAGCAAGTGCGGTTCGTGATGCAATCGTCGTTTTGATTCTACTTCTAAACCCATGATTTATATTGTGGAATGCGAAAGCACTAACAAAAATTGTATGGCAGGAAAAGGCTGAAAACAGTTCCGCTTTTTTTCTTCCCCACTCTTGAGAATACTTGTAAGCAACCGTGGTGTTTATCAATAATTCCTTTCGCTATCCAAAGTCCGAGACCCGTGCCATTGATGCCCTTGGTTGTAAAGAAGGCTTCAAAAATATGTCGCATTGTGTTTCGCTCAATCCCATTTCCACTATCAGCAATGGTGATGCGAATACCTGGGGCTCCACTCTTATGAAAGCGTCTGTTTCGCGTACGAACTATAAGTCGGCCGCCCAGCTTCATTGAGTCGATCGCATTCCCGATAAGGTTGTTCAGAACCTGGCGAATTTCTCCCTCGTAACATGTCACTAAATCAGCACCGCGATGTTGAAGCATAAGATCTATGTTCGCATTGCGGAGTCTCCCTGCAAAAAGACCTAGCGTAGGTTCAAGAAGTTCCTGAACAGATATGGCTCGTGGTTTTGTCGCCTGTTTGTGGAATTGCAGAGTATGGCTCACGATTTGAGATATACGAGCAAGCTCTTGATCGGCAATCTTGAGGAATTCATTGGCTTGAGGAGAAAGATCACTGCTTTGCTGAACCAGATATAGAAGGTTTGTGACAATCTCAAGCGGGTTGTTGATCTCGTGTGACACGGATGCGGCGAGTCTGCCGACAGCAGCCAGTTTTTCGCTTTGTATCAAGGCCAGCTCTGAACGCTTTTGTTGATCGATGTCGGAAATAGCAACGACACCGCCTGTAACTTCGCCAAGATCATTGAGGACGGGCGCTGCAGCAAAACTGATCCATGCTCGCGTGCCGTCGCCTCGTTCGTACAGGTAATCCTCTGGAGGCAGGGAGTGGCCGCTACTAATAGCGCGAGCCAGTGGAAACTCGGCCTGAGCCACTTTACGTCCATCACTATGAAAAGCGCCCCATTCTCCATGACTCTCAATATCTGGGCTAGTGCTGAGAGAGTGTCGGATTATATCTTCCAGGCGTCGATTACCCCTGACAATCTGCCCTGAAGCGTTTGCAAAGACTACCCCTACCGGCAAATTGTCGAGCATAGCCTGTAGGAGCTCTCGCTCCGACTTCAACTCCAGTACTGCGTCTCGGATCTGGTACTGGCGATCCCGCGCCCGAAGGGCGGCCTGCACACTGCTCACAAGTGTTGCAGTTCGGATTGGGCGTTCCAGAAGAACAGGGGAACCGAGGGGATGCCGTTCAGCCTGCGAGTAAGAATTTTTGAGAGTTTCACGTCCATTACCCATAAGGATGAGGATAGGTAGATCCGACCATGATGGTTGGTTCCGGATGAAGTGGCCGACTTCTTGAAGGACGATTGGGCTCAGAGCCTCCTCGGCTATCAGCAAAGGTCCTATAGGTGCATCACTGGTAAAACATAGTAGAAAATGCTCAAGAGTGCTTGTAGATGCAGCGATTCCATTCTGCTGTAAAACAGTGACTATAAGTTCCGAATCTCGACCGGTAGGTGCAATCACATGGACCAGCGAACTCACATTCATGCCTCGTTCTTGATCTTTCCCACACTACCCATAGCATCCGGCGTCCCTGTGAGGATGCCTCGGAATTTTGTTAGCGGCTCACCTACAGAGATACCGGAGTCCTTCAGATGAAACTCCCGGAGAGTCCGTTCATGCCGTCCCACTCTTTGTTTGATAACCGATATGACCTGTCGTATCTCTCCCTCAGCCTCAAAATACCTTAGGAGGACCACAGTGTCGGCAAGGTAACTGACGTCCATCTCAACACGCATGTTACCTACAAGACCATGCTGAACAAGAACTAAAAATGTGAGCACTCCCTTTTGATTTAGAAAAGCGATCAACTCATGCAATTGGAGAACTAGATCTCTCTCGCCCGGCATAGCATTCAGAAATCCGTTTAGACTATCAATGACAACCACCCGAGTGTCATTCTTTTCAACATCCTTTCGAATTTGCCAGATAAATTCTCCAGGAGAGAGTTCCGCGGGGTCAATCTGAGACATTGCAAGCGTTCCCCTGCTCATTTCTGCACGAACTCTAATTCCAAGTGCTTCCGCTCGATCAATTGTTGTTCGAAGAACTTCATCAAAGGAATAAACGATCGCACGATCACCTCGCATTGCAGCCGCATAGGCGTACTGAATGGCCATGGTAGATTTCCCTACACCGGATGGCCCAATCAAAAGGGTTGAAGATCCACGACTGATTCCTTCGCCGAACATCTGGTCCAGGGCAGGTATGCCGCTCTTGATGCGTTCCTCCTGAAAGTTGCTATCGTGTTCACTTGCTACCAGGCGAGGATAAATCCTCACTCCGCCGGTCGTGATGGTGTAATCATGAAAACCTTCCCGAAAGGAACTGCCGCGCAATTTAAGTATTTCAATTTGGCGCCGGTTCACTCCATAACTGCGTGGCACTTTGTCAAGGCGAATAACGCCGTGGGCAATGCTTTGCAGCTGCATATCGCTGCTTTCTGCGGAGCGGTCATCCAGCAGCAGTACGGTTGTATTGCGACCGGTAAAGAACTGCTTCAATGCAAGGAGCTGGCGGCGATATCGCATTGTGTCCGCAGCAAGAAGTCGAAGCTCGGAAAGAGAATCGATTACTAAACGACTCGGTTTAATCTTTTCTATCAACTCAGTGAGCTTCTCAATTGTGCCGGCCAGCTCAACCTCACTGGGGTGAAATACCGTATACTGCTGTTCCCTGCTGAGGCTTGCCTCTTCAGGAATAAATTCAGCAATGGATAGCTCCTCCGGGAGCCAACCGTGAGAACAAGCTGAAGCTTCAAGCTCTTGTTTGGATTCAGATAAAGTAATGTAAAGGGCTTGTTCTCCCGCCATAATGGCCGTGCGAATGAACTGGAGCGCAATTGTCGTCTTGCCGGTCCCAGGTATTCCCTCTAATAAATACATCTGCCCAGGCGGTAATCCACCTGACAGGATGTCGTTCAACCCACTTATACCTGTATCGATTCTTGAAGACTTCACAACACTTGCCATACTCATCAGCATATATCCCCACGTAAGATGATTCTGCAAATCTCTGTTGCAGGTAACGTTACGTTGTTTGGTTTGCCGCTGGAGGCTGGACCATGCTCAACGAGGTCTAAGAAGTTCAATTCACACTTGCCTGGAACCTGTTGTGACAAGATTCCATATAGGACGATGGACCATGTTGCGCTTTCACCCAACATGCAACCCATGGAGCGCACCTTTGCAGCCGAGATCTCAGCTTAGACCCACCCAGGCCCCACCCCGGACCGGACCCATCCATGCGCCGTGTCGCGCCCTCCTTCTGCTTCTGCTTTTAGCAGCCCTCATCGGTCCCCGCTTCCTTCGCGCTCAGGAAAACAAGCCCACTATTACCCCTGACACTCCGCCCCACGAGCAGCCCCTCATCGACCGCAAGGTTCCCCTCCTCACCGGGCCGCTCCGCCTGGCTGATTTTGAGGGTATGCATCCCTCGGAGACCCTTAAAGATCACCTTGCGGTAGTCTCCGGCTTCACTCAAACCATCCCCAACGATGGCCGGCCTGCCACGGAAAAGACGGATGTCTATCTCGGCTACACCTCATCCACCTTGTATGTCGTCTTTGTATGCTTCGATCGCCATCCGGGACTGGTTCGCTCGCATCTCGCCCGCCGCGAAAACGTCCTCAACGATGACAATGTTTCGATCCTCCTCGACCCTTTTCAGGACCACCGCCGGGGCGTTCTCTTCCAGATCAACGCCGCCGGTGTTCAGGCCGATGCCGCCTGGACCGACGGCTCCAACCCTGACTACAGCTACGATCAGGTCTGGGACTCTGCCGGCCGTGTCACCTCGCAAGGCTGGATGGCTCTCATTGCCATTCCCTTCCGTTCCATCCGGTTCCGCCCTGGAGCCCCCGGCTGGGGCGTCGTCCTCTTCCGCAACCTCCCCCGCAACAGCGAAATCGATACCTGGCCTCACATCGCCACCTCGATCTCCGGCACCCTTACCCAGGAGGGCACTCTCCGCGGCATTGAAGGCATCACGGGTTCTCATAACCTCCAGCTAAACCCCTATACCCTTGCCCAAGGCGAGCATCAACTGCTCAACCTCGACCCCAGTAATCCCTACTTCAGCACGCGCCACCTTGAAGGCACTACAGGCGGTGAAGCCAAAGCTATCGTCAAGGACTCGGTCGTCCTCGATGCGACTGTCAACCCCGACTTCAGCCAGGTAGAATCTGACCAGCCGCAGTTCACCGTTAACCAGCGTTATCCCGTCTTCTTTCCTGAACTGCGTCCCTTCTTCCTTGAAAATGCCAACTACTTTTCCACGCCCATCAACCTGCTTTACACTCGCAACATTATCCGACCGGAGTTTGGTGCGCGCGCCACGGGCAAGCTCAGCTCTACCAACATCGGTGTTTTAGCGATTGATGATCGGGAGCCGGGCGAAACTTTCACCGATGGGGATCAAAACTTCGGCAAACATGCCCTCTATGCCGTGGGCCGCGTTACGCAAGACCTCGGCAAAGGCTCAAGCGTCGGGGCCATCTACACCGATTACGAGTTTGCCGGTAATTTCAACCGCATCGGCGGCCTCGACTTCACAGCTCGCTTTAACGATAGATGGACAGCCCTGGGCCAGATCGTCGAAAGTGCCACCAAGCCGAGCGATGGCCGCTACGCCGCAGGCCCTGCTTCATGGCTTGAGTTCACTCGCAGCGGCCATGCCTTCAACATGGACAATGTTTACCAGGACATTGCTACCGGCTTCGGCAGCCAGGTAGGCTTTATTCAGACCACAGATATCCGCAGCGATCAACTACATGCTAATTATCAGTGGTATCCCAGGCACGGTGTATTTCAGGGTATTGGCTTGGAGACCAGTCAACAAATTGCCTTTGATCACCAGGGCAACCGCGTTTACCACTACTCCACAGCGGATCCCTTCTTTATCCTGGCGCGGAAGACCACTATCGCCCCATTAATCGGTCAAAACTCCGATACCGTGGGACCCCAGGACGGTTTCGCCATCCCCCGCAACAAAAATCTCACAGAAAACTTTGGCGGTCTGGTCTTTCGCAGTGCTCCATTTCGCCAACTCAACTGGAACATTGTTTTTACCCATGGCGGCAACCCTAACTACAACCCTGCCCCGGGCAAGCCGCCTTCGCTGCTTCACGAAGACTTTCTTCAGGCTCGTGTGAGCGTGCTGCCCTTTCACTCACTTACAGTCGATAACACATACCTTCTCGATCGCAACCACACAGCGGCAACGGGCGAAGACGTTTTCGAAAATCAGGTTCTCCGGACCAAACTCAACTATCAGTTCACCCGCGCACTTTCTGCGCGTGCCATCGTCGAGTACGACTCTGTGCTCGTTAATCCCGCCCAAACCGCACTCGTACGCACAAAACAGATTGCCACCCAAGCCCTGCTCACCTGGCTTCCCCACCCCGGCACCGCCATCTACCTCGGCTACAACAACGATGTTCAAAACCTTGACCGCACCCTCTGCCAACGAGTCCCCGGCGGCGGGTGCGACCCCACCCAACCCATTTTGACCCGCTCCTCCAACTACTTGAACGACGGACGCCAGTTTTTTCTAAAAGTCAGTTACCTGCTTCGTTTCTGAATTCTTTCTATCTTATACAGAGGTTTTTACCTTATCGAAAATGCTAGAAATGGTGGTAACGGGCTTGCACTCCTACAGGTGTATTGAAGCGCATTTGCCAACACCTCGGCAAATACGATGTGGCATTCTGCGCTGCGGATATTTGGGGTTCACACGCACCCAGGTGCTTCCATAAAACCTCCAGAACCCTTTATAAAAAACAAATTTTGATTAATTTAGGGATACTGAGGAACAAACTTGATTTCAATTAGTGGAGGCAGCTGAAGTCGAACGGCAACTTGTGGATTAATCTAATTCCCGGTGATGTAGTGGCTAGGCGTATCCTCCGCATTTTATTCAAAGCGCTTGATCGTAGCGGCGACCGTCTTGTCTCAAAATTTTGCATAGGTCAAATGACCTGCTTGAGCGTTCTCTAGCCTGCTTCGATGATACTGACCTCATATTTTAAAGTCCGAACTTTGTAAAGCCTGGCAGCTTGCTATCTCAATGCAACCGGATCACTGCTTTGGGTAAGAACCGAGTTGACCCGTAAGAGTTGACATTGCAAAAGATTACTGTCGTAATGCTTTACACAAAAATTTTATCAGTTTTCCTTCTTCGTTGGCCGATATAGCTAAAGCAGCGGTACATTAGCCCACTTCGTTAAGCTATGAGGAGGCACTCTGACTTTCGGCAGACGATATGGAACTTTAATAGTGTGCGTTTTAGTGGCTGAAGCTGCGCACACAGTGACGCTTTTTGGGCGGCACCCCGCAATGAGCTCGAACGCGGTCCAGCTCTTCGTGCCTCTTCTTACAGCCGGTATTTGCATCTACAGGAAGCGTCAAAACGGATTTTCCAGCCAGACACAACCATGGTTCTTGCTTGCTCTCGCGTTTGGGCTTTGGGCTTTGGCTCAAAGCTTGTACACCTTGTCATACTTCTCTTCCAACTATTCCGCATTGGGGCCGGCTAGCAATGCTTTATGGCTATTCTTTCCATTTCCTTTGCTTCTGGTCGTTTCACGCTTTCCAGGCGCTTCCCGCCACGATGCGGTGAGCTGGCTTGATATTCTTCAAGCTTCATTGTTCTTCGCGACCTTGTTTATGCTGGCTTACGGACGCGCGGCGATCGTGAACCTGCCGGTAGCCTATAGTGCCCAAAGCGTGGCTTTGTTGCTGGCATGCGCACTCCGCTACTCGATGACGGCACCGGGGCAGGAGCGGGAATTTTACCAAAGGCTCTTATGGTTTGCGGGTTCCTACGCGCTGTTTTCCAATATCGGCTATCTGGGCCAGGAGCATGGCTTGGATACGGGCACGCTGATCGATCTATGCTGGACGGCACCCTTTTCAATTTTTTCAGTATTGGCTCTTCTGCCGGATCGTACCGCCCCGGACCGCCCCGTCACCAAGCTCCCGAAGCTGTCCAACCCCATATACCTGCAAGGAATCAGTGCACACTGCCTTGCTGCTATGTCAATTGCTGCGGCGGCGGTACTTGCCTATTACAAACCGCTCCCCGGCGGTATCACGCTGCTGTGCGCCTTTCTACTTTCGGCTGGCCGTACCAGTGCGCGCGACTGGCAAAATCAAATTTTTCAATCTCGCTTGGAGAAGACAACGCTTTATGATGCACTCACCGAACTGCCCAATCGCAACTGTCTGCGCCTGGAGCTTGCCGTTCGCCTGGAGCGTGCACCTGCCAAAATGCCGGGATGTGCTGTTTTCTTTGTGAATCTTGATCACTTCCAGCGGGTGAACGATGGACTGGGATTTGCATTGGGCAACGTGTTGATCCGGAGGATAGCGTTGCTGCTGGGCGATCTCCTTCGCCCCGGGGATGTGCTTGGCCGAACAGGCGGCGATGAGTTTGCAGTTCTGTTCGATTCGGTGGATGAGCAGCAGGCACTGGTGCTGGCGGAAGCAATGCTGGCCCGGCTTCGCCAGCCAATTGAAGTGGAGGGAAGAACACTTACAGTCACGGCCAGCGCAGGGTTGGCGGGCTCCGCGGAGGGCTTGAGCGCAGATCTGCTTCTACAGTCGGCTAGTTGCGCAATGTACATGGCAAAGCGGCTCGGGCGCGACCAGGTGCAGTGCTTTGTGCCTGCGATGCTGGAGTCGTCGCGAAGTCGGCAGCAGCTTTATACCAACTTGCGAGCTGCCGTCAATGCAGGCCACATTGAGGTGCATTACCAACCCATCTACAACCTCAAAGAAAACGCTATAGCAGGTTTTGAGGCGCTGGCTCGCTGGTACCACCCGGAACATGGTCAGGTTCCTCCTTCTGATTTTGTACCCCTTGCAGAGGAGAGCGGGCTCATCGTACCGCTCGGTCGGCAGATACTGCGAAAAGCCTGTCGGCAGTGCGCCGAATGGAACCGCCGCTTCGGCAGCGCATTGACTATCAGTGTCAATGTATCTGCGCGCCAATTCGAACAGCCGGAGTTGTTCCACGATGTAATTACGGCTTTAAAGGATGCCGGGTTGAACCCTGAATTGCTCAGGCTGGAGATCACGGAAACAGTTTTACTGAGTGCATCAGAAAGTATAAAAGCCCTGATCGGCCAATTGCGAATGCTGGGCATCGGTATTTCGCTCGATGACTTCGGTACTGGATACTCCTCGCTGGGCTATATGCTCCATCTGCCCTTCGACATAATGAAGATCGACCGAAGCTTTGTACAGTCACTCCATCTGGATCCCCGGCGCGCCCAGATCGTCGCCTCCATCATCGACCTGGCAACCAAGTTGCAAATGAAGATCGTTGCCGAGGGCGTGGAATCCTGTGAGGAACTCGCAAGGCTTCAGGAGTTTCACTGCGATATGGTACAAGGCTACCTGCTCTCGCGGCCCTTGGCTCCACCCGCTGTGCAGTCCCTGCTAGAGCAATACCGCACCGCGACTAGCCTTGACAAGGCCGTTTGGAAACTGCTTCCAGCTCCCGCTCCCACGAAAAAGGACGAGGTCGCGCCCGTACAAAATCGCCCTCTTACCATCCCGTTCGGGAGAGGCATCATGGTGGCGGCAGAAAGGCTCGCTGTGCCGCTTGCCGAGGCAGCGCACAGCATGCAAGGGAGGAGCGTTCAATGAACGGTAGTTTCTACAACGGGCGACTGGTTGGCAAGCTGCGCGGCCTATGCCTGTCAATGATGCTCCTCGTCGCAGCCGCAAGCACCGCAGCAGTCGCGCAGCATTTCACATTCGCCTCCTACGATGCCGGCTCCGGGTTGACTAACCTCAATCCCCGCATGCTGCTTCAGGACCGCTCCGGGCTTCTTTGGGCCGGTACAGAAAACGGCGTTTTCGTGCTGGACGGAGTTCTTTTTCATAAGATCCAGGGCTTCGTCTCGGCAGGGGTAGAGAATGTGCGTGCGCTTCGTGAGGACAATGAGGGGCGAATTTGGGCAGTAGACGGGAATCATCTGGCTTACTGGCAGGCAGGTGAGGTGCATGCGATTCCGGAACTGGGTTTTGAGATTCTCAGTCATGATCCTGTAGACCTGGCCGTACTTTCGGAGGTTCACAACACCATCTATCTTCTCGAAGGCGGCATCTTGACTGCCGTATCGAGCCAGGATGAGGGTCGCTCATGGCACGTAGCCGTTGTAGTGGCTCCCGACGTCGCGGCAGCCCATCCGGAGTTCAGCAGGCTGATCAGCCTCGCTACGGAGGGTGGTGAAACGCTTTGGGCTGGGTGCGAAAAAGCACTTTGCCGCTTCGATCCTCTTAGCGGGCAAGCGACACGCTTGGGTGAGCAGCAAGGCGTGCCGCCCGAGGTATGGCGTGCCATTATGGTCACTCGCATGGGTGCGCTTTGGGCACGCAGCGAGAGCAGCTTACTGGTACGTCGAGGGTCTTCGCTTCCCTTTGAGCAAAGCCCCCTGCCGGCTCTTTCCTTCAGCGGCATGCGGTATCCATCACTTACTGAGGACCCCGCAGGGCAGATCGTAATCAACGGGACGGAAGGCTTCGCGCGCAACGATGAGCATGGCTGGCGCATTTACGGGCAGGCCAATGGCCTTCCCGGAGATAGTATCGAGACGCTTGTTTTCGATCGTAAAGGCAATCTTTGGTTCGGTTCTCTGGGCCACGGTATACTTCGCTGGCTTGGTTACGGACTCTGGGAAGGTTGGACGCGGGCTGAAGGGCTGAACGACAATGTTATCTGGGGGATGAGCAAGGGATCAGGCCCGGGAGTTTGGGTAAGCAGTGAAAAGGGTATAGCGCAAATCGATCCCCATACTGCCAAGGTGGTGCTGCAGGCTGGACTAAAGGACCGGGTGTTTGCTGTTGCTGTTGACAGGCGAAACCACCTGTGGGCGGCTACTGCAACTGGACGCCTATTGGACATAGACCTGACTACGAAGCATAAACGCATCGCAATCGATGGGCTTGATCGTATCTTTCAGTTGCGTGTGGATCGTGAGCAGAGGCTTTGGGTTTGTTCGCGCAAGGGGTTGTTCTTGTTCACGGAAGCAGATGGGTGGACAGCTCCGCATCTGGTCAGCCAGCTACCGTCGGGATACGCCTGGTCCATCGCGGAAGGAAGCGATGGGACACTATGGGTAAGTTACAACAGGGGGCTGTACCGGTTCCAGGGGCAGAAATGGGACACGATCCGATTGCCGCTTCTAGAAAAACAAGCCTCTAATTTCATGCTCGCCGCAGCGCCCGACGGCACACTTTGGTTTCAAAGCAAGGAACCCTACCCTTTGCTGCACCTTCGCGTGGAAGGCAATGCGGCAACGATTTTGGAAAGAGTGGAAACCGCATCGTTCGGGTCAGACAACATCACATTCGTCAATATGGACCACCGGGGCTGGCTTTGGGTCGGGAGTGATGACGGGGTACACGTGTACAACGGGCAACGATGGCTTCTGTGCACTGCCGAAGATGGCCTGATCTGGGATGACACCGACTTCCAATCCTTTCTTGAGGACCCGGATGGCAGCATCTGGATTGGGACCAGCGCCGGCGTTTCGCATATCCTGCACCCGGAGAACCTCTTTAAAACCCGTGTCCCGGAGGTACACGTTCTGGACGTAGATCTCTCCGGCCAGGCTCTCAATGCGTCGAAAGTGCCGCAGCTGAATTTGCAGCTGCCGACGCTCAGGGCTCATCTGCTCGACACAAACTACGATCGCGGCTCAGCCATCATGACTCGCTACCGACTGGATGGTGAAGACAACGAATGGCAGGATGCTTCTGGAGGTAGCATTCGCTTTCCGTCTCTCTACCCCGGAAGCTACAAACTCCAGGTGCTCACCTACGACCGGCGCGCCCATACGAGTTCTCCCGTGGAGAGTTTTTCCTTTGTACTGTTGGAGCCATGGTGGAAGCGCAAGCCTTTTCTG
>CAXSFX010000092.1:0-16189 GCA_964236655.1 uncultured Acidobacteriaceae bacterium
TTCGAGCGCGACCTCGTCAAAGAACGGACAAACGCAGGCCTTGCCGCGGCGCGTGCGCGGGGACGCTTCGGCGGAGGCAAAATGAAAACGACCCCTCAGCAGGACAAGCAGCTTCGCGCTTTGTGGGAGAGCAAGAACTTCAGCGGAGAAGAAATCGCCAAGCAGTTCGATATTTCCAAACAAACATTCTGGCGTAGGGTCAGACCTAAAAGTCTTAAAGCGAAACAGAAAGGACAAAGCAATGCGAGTCTGCTGTGATGCATGCCGCTTTCGTCTTCGATTGAGCCACATTTAAGTCATAGATGCAGGTTCTGAGTCAGCATAGGGTTAGTGTGAAAATAGTAACTAAGCTGAGGCTGTTGTTGATCGGTAAAGACAGTTTTTCGTTGCCGCTGGAGCTGGTCACCTCCATGCAGGCCATCCTAGTGCGCGAGACGTTCTGGCGGGGGGTTGAAAGCTAAAGTTTTAAGGAGAAGGCATGAAAAAGCTAGTGCGCGTTAACTGGGATCACTTTAGCGGCGGTGTTCCGCCTTTGGCGTACTTCAAAGTGAAAGTGGATGAACTTCTTGATCTATCAAATAGGCAACCGGACATTTCTGGAATTGATTGTGTTGTTGAGCTTTGCATAATTGGTTTGGCAGCGTACTTCGAAGCATTTTGCAAAGACCACTTTGCCGCAATCATAAACATAGTGCCTCAGACGCTCGAAGATTTTACTGATAAGCGCGAGTGCAGAATACCTGTCAAGAGCATGCTTTATAAATTACAAAGCATCCCGCACAGGCTCGGCTTCCTAATTGCTGAGGAGTACGACTTTGGAACAGCCAAAAGCGTCAACTCTTTGTTTGCTGACCTACTTAGGATTTCACCATTCTCGAAAGAAGAGGTTGTGCAATATTCACGCTTCCTAAATGACCGAAATTTGTTGGTTCATCATGGCGGTGTGTTTACTTCCAAATATGCTCGTCAAAAGTTTAACAAAGAACAAATTGAAGCAAACGTCAATATGAACAGCCTGATCGTAACCAAGGTTGATGTTCAAAGATGGGCGAAGTTCCTATTTAGCATTGCGGAGAAACTGGCAGAGGCTTCTTCGAAAGCGCTCAACCAGTTTGGAACGAACTGCGGGATCATCTTTCCTAAAGAAATCAATGCAGCTATCGAGGCTCTCAAGTTGCAGTAGGTGTCACCACACCAAACGTCAAAACTGTATGCTGAGCATCCCACGATGGCGAGTATAGACAGCTTACAGGTTTCACCCATGCTCCGAGCGTTGGGAAAATGACCGTTTCTCGGACGGGGGCAAAGCGGCTTTAAAGGGCGTTTCCGAGGTGAAAACCTGTTGTAATACCTGTTTCGAAAGCAGTGTTCGGCTAGTGGCATGGTTCTAAAACGCCGCGCAATTCTAATTTATGTGCTTAGAGTACATAGCTTTCCCTTTCTTGAGCTGTCCCTTATCCGTCTTGCTTCCCAACGCGCCAAACGGCTGCGCCTAGATTTTTCGTCCGAATCATGTAGTTCATCACCGGCAACGTTATATTCATTCATAGCTACTTAAATCCTAGCGCTCTTTTGTCTATTGCAGGCTTCGCAAAGCAACTGAATGTTCCGCGCTGTACCGGATCCGCCGCGACTATACGGAATAACATGGTCAAACTCAAGCTTCTCTTTACTGCCGCAGGCTACGCATTTACCTTGATCGCGACGCCAGACTTCGTGTCGAACGAATTCAGGTATTTTTGGCCTCTTAAACGAAATCCCAAATTCATTTTTCCTAAAAGCTAAGAAATCGTCGTGAACGGATTCGTTCACTATAACCTCATCAAATGGTTCGCTCCTCTTCGAGACGTAATCGAAGAACGCAAAGATGTCCTTCAGGTTGAAAGGATCAGTCCACATCCATATGGAATCTTTGAATAGAACCGTGTTCTTGATTTCCGGTAAGACTAGCCATTTGGGATTGGCTATAAGACCTTGGAAGGTGCGGGTCTTTTTATAGTCTGCGATAACTTTCTGGGCCGCTATGCTCTCCATGGCTCTCCTTGCCGAAGCTAACATCTTTTCCGGTTCATGCAGATCTTGGAAAGTCGGCTCCGGCGGAATTGTCACCTTTAGTGCTATCAACAACCTCCACATCTTATCGAACTCGGGACTGGATGAAACTTGTTGCTCGATAGAATCTTGATTTGACAGCCAAGAAATCCCGCTAACTTGCGCGTTCAGTGAGGGCACAGGCTTAAGTTCCATGAACTCAGTGGGGTGTAAGGCCAATACATTCTTGTCGTTCGTCAGATGAAGTGTCAGGTGACCGTAGATTGCCCAACCTTCGTGATCCTCAAGTGGGGGCTTCTCTAATAACGGGTAAACCCAGTCGACCGAGATCCGTTTGACATCAATGACCCTTGAAACTATATACATTAATATAATCTCCGCTTTGGCTCGTAAATTTTACCTTGAAGGGCCAACCCCGACGATTTATGTCATCAGCCGTGATCTAGGAGCCTCTCAATGTGGCCCAAACCCAACATTGACACTGGTGGCGAAATCACAAGGTTTATTTTGCGAGAGCGTCCAGGTAAGAGCAGAACAGCGGAACAGCAGGTGTTGCGATTCCTTAAAAGCACAGCTAGAGCCTGTTATGACGTTGCACCGAGCAGGTGGAACATGCGGGCGAGCATAAGTGAGGCGAAGGATAGGTAGTGGAAGCCCTTGAGCGTGGTGTCGAGCCGTTCGTAGTCGCGGGCGAGGCGGCGGAAGCGAGCCGCCCAGGCGAAGCTTCGCTCGACCACCCACCGGCGAGGCAGCAGCAGGAAGCCGCGCCTGGCCATGGGGTGCTTCACCACTTCGAGCCGGATGCCGTGCTCCCGCGCGGCTTCGGCGGCGGCCTCCCCGGTGTAACCCTGATCCACGTAGGCCAGCTCGACCGTGCTCCCGGTCGCTTCCTGCAACTGCTCGGCCAGCGCGGCCACCTGCGCGCGGTCGCCTCCATCGGCCGGGGTCACCGTGAGTGCCATCAGGTGGCCGAGCGTATCGACTGCAATATGGACCTTGCTGCCCCTTCGCCGCTTGGCCCCGTCATAGCCGGCGCGTGCGCCGGACTCGGGCGTGGACTGTAGCGTCCGGCTGTCGATGGCCACCGCCGTGGGCCGGGCCGCACGTCCGGCGAACTCGCGCAACAACCCCTGCACGTCCTGGACCAGCAGCTCGAAGCAGCCGGCGCGCATCCAGCGTCGCATCTGCTGATACACGGCGGGCCATGGAGGAAGATCGTGCGGCATCATGCGCCACTGGTTTCCGGTCTTCACGATATAGCACACCCCGTTAAACAAGGCCCGCAAGTCGTGCTGACGGCTCCGGTTGTCTTCCCGGCTCAACAGCAGATACGGCAGCACAAACACCCACTCGTCATCCGACACATCGGTTAGATACGCCTTGTCCCGAACCTCACCCATGCCCCATGCTGGCCCTTGTTCGCTCTCCAGCCAAGTCCCTAATCAGGTGCAAAGGCAATAACAGGCTCTAGAAACGGAATTTGAGATTGAAAGACAGGGAAATGTTCGGCTTCGAGTGCGGCGCGGAGCTTGTCGGCTTCCACGTCGCGGGGCTTCGGCAATACCTTCGTAAGCAGCACGTGGAATTTGTCCGTCTTCCTAGCCTTGATGAGCTTTTGCAGCGTGTAGTACAGGCCATTGGTTGCCGTGGTTTCGGGCTCGGCATGGATGATAAGTAGGTCGCACCCGTCGGCCAGCTCCTCAAAACCATCCGGCGTGGGATTTGCCTCGGTGTCGATAACGGCGTGTGCATACTCGCCGATTTTCTTACCTATCAGGCCTGTAGGGTGAACCTCGAAAGGTAATGGCTTGTCTGTACCGATGCCTCGCGCCTTCCACTTCGTGGCGGCACGAATAACGTCACCGTCGAAAAGGGCGGTCGGTGCCAGGCTGTTGAGATACGCCACAAGATGTATGGCGGTGGTGGTCTTCCCCGTGCCTCCCTTGTAGGTGGCGATTGTGACCGGCGCGGCAGGCGGAATTAGCCGCAGCACTGTGGATTTGCTCACAGCCCACGGTGTTCAGGTGGTTGCCGAAGACATTAGTCTCGCCGTGAACGAGCTGGCCCAAACGGGCAAAGTCATTGCGATGGTAGGCAGTTGCGCCGAAGAAACACCCGCAATCCGCATCGTGCAACTCGCACTAGAGAGCTTCGGCAGACTAGATGTGCTGGTAAACAACGCGGGGAGAACGCTGAATAAGCCGCTGCTGGAGACTAGCCTTGCGGACTGGGACACCATCTTGGCGATCAATGCGCGCGGCTACTTTCTACACTCCCGCAAGGCGGTGCGGGCTATGCATGCAACTGGCGGCGACACAATTGTCAACGTCGCATCCATCGTCAGCGCGGTAGGGATGAAGGAGACTGCCGTTTACGCAGCCTCTAGAGGCGCAATCGCGCAGCTCACCAAGGTCATCGCTTTGGAGTATGGCGAGCAAGGCATCCATGCAAACGCGATCGGTGTCGGCGTGGTTGAAACTGACATCCTGGCCGGTATCGTGGAGGATAGCCGCGCGACCCTCGCCAGCTATGGCCACATGCATGCGCTCGGTCGCGTCGGCCAACTGGAGGAGATCGCGCAGACGGTGGTCTGGCTCGCCTCACCTCGCTCCAGCTTCGTTACTGGCGCACTCGTCATGGCGGATGATGGATATACAGCTATGTAACCAGGCACACCTGGCCCTTCGATACCCTGATACTCGTAGCTCCATAGGAACCGTGAGCATCATCGGTCTCGACACGCACTCTCGTCAGCTAGCACGGAGAGCGTACGAATATGTGAGCTCAGAAAGTACAATCCCAATGCTAATGCGAAACCTCGGCTGCAAACGGGATCTTGGTGGCAACTTCCGCTATCGCGGACTTGGCGAGACTCATCTGCTGGATTGATTTCCGAAGCTCTCTAACCGTCTAGTACGGGCTAGCGGTAGGACGCACAATGATCTCGCTTACGTCGATCAGCTCTATTAGCAGGTAAAATCCCGCGCAGCTCGTGCACAACACGGCTCCCGGTCACTGGGAACAGCGCTCGTACCTGCTCCGGTTTCATCACCACCAACTCCGCTGCCGTCTTCACTCTCAGCATTGCAATGCAGCAGTGCTCACCGGCCTTGAAGGAATCCTCCTCTTGCGGCTCTACAGTCCTCCATGCGTTTACCGACGATCAATCCACTCCAAGGCCTGACCTCCGGCTGGATTTCTGCCCAGGCGATCGCATCGACTTGCTTGATGTGATTTCCAGTCTCCTGGGGACTGTAGCGAACAACCCAGCAACCGGTATCGACAGAGTAGTACCCCTTTGCGGCCGCCCAACCCAGAGCTTCATGAAAGTACTGGACCCAGACTGTTGCGGAGCGATTGCCATTCCGGAGCTCCCCACAGGGAGCCGAGCGATCTGCTCCGGGGTGAGTTCACGATCCACCTCGTGCCAGCCCTCAGCCTCACGTTGTAGGCGGCTTGCCTGGAGTTGGTTCTGTTTGCGGTCCATAAACGGCTTGCCATACCTGGTCTCTGTGAGTTCGCAGGAGCTTTTCTCGGTGCTGTACTCGGACATATCAATCTGCATGCTTCACCTGGAAGAATGTCTGCAAGTCGAGCACCCTAATTTCACCTCGAACCGGGTTGTAGAGCTCATCTGGCTTTTGGGTTTTACAGGAGCTCAGTTTCAAGATCAGGATTGATCCGGTGGGCCTCGGGTGTTGAAGGCTACCGGCGACCAAGAAAAAAGGGGGGGGCGCGCGCAACCGGGGTTAGGCAGGGTGCAGGCTTGCCGCTTTTGCTTTTGCCTCTGGCTCAAAGAGCCCGGAACCTCGCAGAGCGAGGGTGGGCGGGAAAGCCGCTGGAAGCTTCTCTCCCATCCTCCCTGGCGGGAGGTCTTCTAGTGCTTAATTCAATGGTAGGTTCTAGCGGACAACTTTGTGCGAGAGCTATACACAGTTTTGTGCGAAATCCTGGCACGTCCTGTGCGAGGCAGGCCTGACTTTCTGTAGCACATCTATAGACAATTGTAGTGGCCGATCAAGCACGAAAATACCTATAGGGTGTCTTGTGTTCTGTACTCATGGCAAGTATCCGGCCTGCCGCCAAATTCAAGTCGCTCCCTCCAAAGCTTCCTGGCGAAGATTGCTGGAATATTACCGGGCGGTGACCCGGCGCGGGTATCAACCGTTCGAGGAAAAAAATGAAAAAGAACAAGGCAATACACTCCCCGCTCCGGCTCGCATTTATGCTCCGGGATAGCCGTACCACCAAAGGCGCACAACGCACGTTGCTGATGGCACTTGTGCTCCGCTGCAATCCCAACAAAGGCTACATTTGCTGGCCAAGCTACCGGTTGCTGGCTGACGACACGCAGCTGGACGCCATCACGCTTCGTCGTGCGGCCAAGGCGCTTGAAGACAAGGGCTTGATCCGGCGCAAGCAAAGGGCGACCCGAAGCAACATCTTCATCGTCAATGCCGAGCTGCTGGAACAGCACTCAGCCGAAGCCAGACTAGCGCGCGAAAAGGAAAAGCTCTCCTGGCTTCCGGACGCCTCGCCGCTGCCTACCAGTGAGCTGGACGAAGGTGACTACATCGCTCCTGCTGACGAGGATGTCTTGGCAGCCGTGACAGGAGGCCGCTGATGCGTACATACTTTGTGCGAGAACATGAGCTTGGTGAAATCGAGCAGCTTGACGCCATCGACTGGGGCGCGCAGCTTTCCTGCTACAACGAAGCCCCAGAACCGGACCGGTTGATTATTCAGTCTTTTGTTCGCTGGCACCTTTCATTCACGCGCGAGCAGCTTGGGTTAAACGTGAACGACGCTATGAGTGCGGCGACAGAAACCGAGGCAAACTTCGAAATACGCATCTGCCGTGGGGAGAATCCCCAGAGCAAAACCTGCTGCGAAAGGTGGCACCTGGACCAGATTCGAGGCGAGCGCAAACATGGGCTGCATCTTCAGGGCAGAGACATCGGCATGCACACCTACTACAGGCGAGACTATCCGGAGATGGAAATCGCCTATGTCTATGGCCCCAACGCGGAGTATTGGGCAATCGAGGATTGGGTAGAGTCTTGTGCATCGAATGAGGTGTATAGCTTACTCCCGGCTTCTCATCGCCATCATCGATCGCAGACAATGGTGCCTCACACACCCTCGCCGGTTCCGGTCGAAATGCAGAAAGCCTTGATCGCGCAACTTCCCTACGATCCCAAAGAACTGCGCGGCTGGGTGCTGCTCGGTCCACCGGGTACGAGCAAGACCGCTTACGCCAGCGCGGCAGTATTGGACATGCTTACGCTTTCTTACTTGTGGTGCCTTGAATTTCACCTCTACCGTATCAAGGTTCCTCAGTGGTTGGCCATCACGCAGGCGTACGACAATCGCAACTACCGGGAAGATACTGTCCAAAAGCCAGATGTTACTCCTGAACGAATCGAGCAGTGCAAAGGGATTCCAATTCTCTGGCTGGAGGAGATCGACAGATTCAACACAACGGACGTGCGGCTTAATTATCTATATAGATTGATTGACGCGGTTTACGAGATGCGGGGCTGCATCATCGTGACCAGCAACGCGACTAAAGCGGAGCTGCGGGAAAAGCTTGGAGAGGTTATCTGCCATCGTTTTTTCGGCGACCAGGATGATCCGAAACACTACAAGTGCTGGGACCTGCATGCAGCGATAAAGCCGGAGCTCAAAGGAAAAAAAGCGCCTAAACCAATGCTCACTCACTTCGAAGGACCGTGACCATCGCCGATCGTGTCTCCGCTTGCCTCCAGAGCTTCTCACATTTTCAGTCGCCAGGCGGAGCCTGAGCGTTGCGCCGTTTAGAACCTCGCCAGGCTCCATGCCGTCGGGTCTCGTGGTTGCATTGCTCTTGGAAGGAAGCTGCTCTACGGAGTGCTTGTTCTCCAGGCTCTTACGTACAACGGAGTTCCTTGATACCTTCTAACGTTTGAATCCAAGCGACCGCATGGAGTGGATTGTTGGAGTTGTGTCCGTAAACAATGCACAGCGGCTTTTCGACTAAGGGCGGCAAGTGTAGGGTCTGTAATCATGAGCCGTCACAAATCAAAGGTGGAATCGATGAAGGTACCGGAAGTACGCCGCTACCCAGATGGTTTGGCCGTCAATATAGATCAGCCAATGGGAGGCGATCGCGTCTGGCGAGTACCGTTAACATCGCGCACATTCTCGAATATAGCGGTCCCGACCCAACGTTCTGCTCGTTACTTCTTTTCGCGCTTGGCAGATGGAAGGCGATGGGACGAGGTTATGAGCTTTGACGAGGATAGAATTGCCTTTCTTGCAATGGTCAAGAGGTTTCATTCTTTAGTTTGGACCAGCAGGGTTGGGGTCCATTGGCTTACGAGCCGATGGACAGATTCCTTGCCCGAAAGTGTAAAGAGCCTGGCACCAGGGGCGGCAAGTCTGGGCAAGCTGGAGTGTTTATGGCTTTTCGTGTCGGAAAGTTTTCCACTCCAGACGAACAACCTTATGTAGGTAGGGGAGCAGGGCTCTCAAACAAACGCAATTTCTTTTAAGCAGTACTTCAGGTAGTGACGAGGCGGTCGGTATTGACCTTCATGCCGAAACTCAAGCCTGCCTCTTCCACCCCTGCCGTAATCCAAAGCCGGATGCTGTATGACAGAAAAAACCGCCGCTCTCCAACTCTCTATCAGCATCCGTTCGTTGGATTACTTGATCGCGGGGAAGCAGCTCGCCACACGCCGAATAGGAAAGAAGGTCCTGGTACCCCACAGCGAGCTGGTGCGATATGCCAATGGCAACCATTATGGGTCTGTGACCCAAAACTGACCATCGGTGGCTGTTCGATAGGACATGATTTAAACTAAGTCCTAACGAGAGCCACAAGGGGGCAGCAGCATGAGAGGAGTTTTTGAGAGACCAGCCGGATCGGGGGTGTGGTGGATCCATTACCAGATTGCGGGTAAGCGCCGTCGTGAGAAGGTCGGGCGCAAGTCAGATGCTCTCAAGCTTTACCAAGCTAGAAAGGCTAGTGCAAGCCTTGGTGTGAAGCTGCCGGAGCTGCGCAATACGCGCAAGACTACCGTTGGCGATCTCATCGATCTCGTACTGGAGTACACCGTAGACCACAAAGATCGGCGCGGGTACGTCAGCAAGGCAGGCATTATCCGACAAGGGCTTGGTCAGCGTGAAGCGGAATCAATTACACCCCAGGACCTTGAGAAATGGCTTCGATTCCAATCTAAGACCCCGGCCACATACAACCGCTATCGTGCGTTCCTTTCCCTGTGCTGGAAGCAGGGAGCGCGAAAAAGTCTGGTAAGTGATAATCCCGCTCGGGCTACGATTCATCGCAAGGAGCCAAGTGGACGATACCGCTACTTGAGCCGTGAGGAGTATATCCGGCTCCACTCAGTTATTAACGCTCGGTTCCCGGAACACTTGGCCGAATTTATCGTCTCTGTTCATTCGGGTATGCGGCTCGCAGAACAATACCTGTGCAGATGGGGATGGTTTGACGCCAAAAAGCGTCATCTTCAACTGCCTAGGGTGGTGACAAAAAATGAAAGGGACCGAGACGTACAGCTGAACTCGGATGCCATGATCGCTGTCGAGTCCCTACGCTGTTCTGGACAAAAGATGAGCGATCCAATCTTTCCGCGTGAAGGTGAAAAGGAACGCTTTGACAATCGAAGCTGGTTTAAGCCTTGCCTGGTAGAGGCGGGTATCAAGGATTATGTTTGGCATAGCAACCGGCATACATTCTGTTCCTGGCTCGCGGAAGCGGGAGCATCGACTCTAGAAATCATGAACGCGGCGGGTCACCTCAGCATTTCGATGTCTGCTCGGTACAGCCATCTATCGCCGGACCGGCAACAATCGGTGGTGGACCGGATCGCATCGGCAACGCGGATGGCAGAGACTGTTTAAAACCAACAGCCACCGCTACAGCCACCAGCCAAAAATGGCCTCTCATCGCGAGAGGCCATTTTCATAGTTAAACCTTTTAGAATTATGGTGCCGGGAGGGGGGGTCGAACCCCCACGAGGTTGCCCTCGGCGGATTTTGAGTCCGCTGCGTCTGCCAGTTCCGCCATCCCGGCCTTGTAGCTGGCCCAGGGTGTTGACCGGCACCAAGGCTGATAGTATCGCATGAATTTTTTGGTGTCTATGGCTGGTTAAGCGCGGCTCCGGCAGGCTGTGCCGCTATGCCTGCATGAAGAAAATTCCACGTGCCCTGCGCCGTAGCCCGGCCTTGCTCTATGCCCAGCTTTGCAATCAGGGCGCAGCGTGACAGGTCAAGAAAGTTCTTTCCAATGGCATTGCCAACCTGCCGGTCCGGCAGGATTGCCAGAGTGTGGCTCCCCCTTGCTTCAAGCGATTTACGCTCTGCATTCAGAGGAGACTTGAGGCCGAACGTGTTGCCAAGCGGGTCCAGGATCACCACTCTTGCGCATCCTTCTGCTACCTCCGCGTTGGTTGAGGAGCCAAGGCCTCCATCAATAAACGCTCGTCCATCAATACGAACCAAAGGAAACGCGCAGGGAACCGAGCAGCTTGCCGCGATGGCAAGTGGTAAGGGCTTGCCGGAGCTTGCATTCCAAACCAAAAACTCACCTGTTTTGGCATCGATCACTGTAATCTGCAGCTCCGGTTCCAACGGCCAGGAGCCTGACGGCGAGTAATACTTTGCAACCAGCCTGGTCCATGCGTCTCCCTGTTCCTCAGACCGAAGCGCACTTTGACCTAGCGATCGTCGAAAGCTTTCCAGGTTGCGCGTCAGCAGTTTGGCTTTAAGAAAAGCCGCGAAGAACCTGGCCATGGCCGGCCTGAAGTTGCCCGAATTTATCGTTTGCGCTTGTTGGGCTACCAACTGCGACACAGACCGGCATACAGCCAGATGAGCACCGACAATGGCCCCGCCGGAAGTCCCAATAATTTTGCCGGCGAGCAAGGGCGACAGTGCTTCCTCACTGTGCACAGCCCAACCTTCAGCCCAGCCTTGCAAGATGCCTGCCTGCCATGCCACGCCTAGTGGGCCGCCGCCGCCCAGCACCAGCGCGCTCCCATTCGCCTCGTTATGCATGGCCAATGGGATGCGAACGTAGCTTACACCTGCGCTACCGGCTGTGCAGCAGCTACCGGCTGATGAACAGACCGGCCTTGCACATGCATTTTGCTGCCGCGCCCGCTCGCGCCCAAGGCGGTCTGCAGCAGCACGTAGAGAACTGGGATGAAGAACAGGTTCAGGATGGTGGACAAAAGCATGCCGCCCACAATTGTGGTGCCCACGGAGTGACGCCCATTCTCACCGGCACCATGTGCGAATACCAGCGGCATGACACCGAGAATGAAGGCGAACGATGTCATCAGGATCGGACGAAGGCGAAGCTCGGCTGCTTCAATCGCCGCATCCACAATGGAGCGGCCTTGACGGCGGAGTTGCTCGGCAAACTCCACGATGAGGATGGAGTTCTTCGCCGAAAGTCCAATCAGCATGACCAACCCTATCTGGCAGTACACATCATTCGGCAAGCCGCGCGACGACTGTGCCAGCAGGGCGCCCAGCACCGCCATCGGCACGGCAAGCAGGATGATGAACGGTAGAGCAAAACTTTCATAAAGCGCTGAAAGCGTGAGGTAGACCACCAGGATACCGAGGCCGAAGATGATGACGGTTTTGCCGGAGGACTCGATCTCTTCCAGCGCGAGGCCGGTCCAACTGGAGGTCATGCCTTGCAGCATGTACTGCTTGGCAGTGGCCTGCATAACATCCAGGCCTTCGCTCGAACTTAAGCCCGGTGCAGCGGAGCCGTCGATCTCTGCCGAGCGAAACAGGTTGTAGTGCGAAATGACAGCGGGAGCTGAGTTTTGTTGCAGCGTTACGAAGTTCTGCAGCGGAATCATCTGGCTTGAAGCGGAGCGGACGTAAAACTGGCGAACATCTGCCGCAGTACGGCGGAACTGCTCGTCAGCCTGCACGTACACCCGGTAGGAGCGGTTGTTGAAGTCGAAATTGTTGATGTACTCCGATCCCATGTACACGCCCAGTGCATTAGTAACTTCAGAAAAGGGAACGCCGAGCGACTTTGCTTTTTCACGATCAATCGAAACCAGGACCTGCGGATCGTTAGCCGTGTAGGAGGTAAAGAGCCCGACGAGTTTGCCGCCCATCGATCCCCTCGCAATGATGGTATGCGCGACACGGTCAAGATCCTGCAAGGTATTGCGGCCCAGGTCTTGCAGTTCAAAGGCAAAACCGCCGAAGTTGCCGAGGCCGGAGATTGCCGGCGGTTCCAGTGCGATGACCAGTGCGCCTGGAATCATGAAGCACTTCGGCCGGATGCGAGCCACGATGTCGGACGCCCGCTCCCCTGGGCCGGTGCGCTTCGTAATGGGTTGCAAGGGAGCAAACGTGATTCCGAAATTAGGCGCGTTGCCGGTAAATGAGAAGCCGGCAATGGAGAAGGTACCGAAGATGTCTTTTTCCTGCGCGAGCAGTTGCGACAACCGGTCTTGAATACCTTTTGTGTAAGCGAGAGAGGCACCTTGCGGTGACTGGACCACAATGATCAGATATCCCTGATCTTCCTGCGGAACAAAGGCAGTGGGTACTGCTTTGTAAACAAGTACTGTAGCCGCCAAACCTCCCACAAACAGCAGCAGCATGACGTAACGCATGCGGATAACAAAGTGGATCAGGCCGGCATAGCCGCGGCTCATGCTGCGGATTCCGTTGTCGATGGCACGGAAGACAACGTTCTTATGTCCCTCTTTGCGCAGCAGCAGTGCTGCAAGCGCGGGTGACAGGGTAAGTGCATTGAAAGCTGAAATAGCGATCGAAAACGCAATGGTCAGCGAAAACTGCTTGTAGAGTAGCCCGGTAGTGCCGGGAAAGAACGCGACCGGGATAAAGACCGAAATCAACACAAGCGATGTCGCGATAACGGCGCTTGTCACTTCGCTCATCGCAATCGATGTTGCTTCATGCGCGTCTGCAATGCCCTCGGTGATGTGACGTTGCACGTTTTCAATAACGACAATGGCATCATCGACAACCAGGCCGGTTGCGAGCGTGATCCCGAACAGGGTTAACGTGTTGATAGAGAAGCCGAAGATTTTGAGAAACGCGAAAGTGCCGATCAGCGAAACCGGGATGGTCACGGCGGGGATGACTACCGCGCGCCAGTCTTGCAGGAAGAAGTATATGACCAGGATGACGATCACGACAGCTTCAAGCAGCGTCTGTATGACGTCGCGGATGCCTTGAGCGACTACCGTGGTTGTATCAAAGGCGACAACATACTTCATGCCTGGGGGAAAGCTCTTTGATAGTTCCGCTAGGACTGCCTTACCTTGCTTGTCCACATCGAGCGCATTGGCATTGCTAAGCTGCTGCACGCCGAAGCCGACTGCCGGGATCCCTGAAAATTTCAGGTCGGAACCATAGGATTCGGCTCCCAGTTCTGCGTGTCCTACATCGCCGACACGCACGATGCCGTTCACCGTGTTTTTGACAATGATGTCATTGAACTGCTGCGGCGTGGTGAGACGGCCAATGGCATTTACGGTGATCTGGAAAGTCTGTCCCGAGGTGTTTGGAGGTTGGCCAAGCTGGCCCGCGGGCACCTCAACATTCTGTTCCTGGACAGCGGAAATGACGTCGGTTGCGGTGAGCTGCCTTGCCGCCAGTTTAGTTGGGTCAAGCCATACACGCATGGCATACTTGCGCTCGCCGAAGATGACTACATCGCCGACGCCGGGGATCCGCTTCAGAGCATCTTTGACGTATACATCGATGTAGTTTGAGAGGAACAGATTGCTGTAACGGCCTACAGGATCAGAAAAGACGCCGCCGGCAAATACAAAGTTGGAGTTTGCCTTGTTGACAGTGATACCGGTCTGGTTGACCTGGGCGGGCAGCTGGCCGGTGGCAGATGAGATCCGGTTCTGCACGTCTACCGCGGCAATATCGAGGTTGTAGCCTGTCTCAAACGTGGTGGTGATTGCGCTGGTGCCGTCACTACCGCTTGTTGAGGAGATATAGCGCATGCCGGGTACGCCGTTGATGGCTTCCTCAAGCGGCGTGGTTACGGCAGACTCAACTACCTGCGAGTTGGCACCGACGTAGTTACTGGTAACTGTAACTTGCGGTGGCGCGAGCTGCGGGTACTGCGAGATGGGGAGGGTAGGAATGCAGACCGCGCCGGCCAGAATAATCAGCAGTGCGCAGACAGAGGCAAATACCGGACGCCGTATGAAAAAATCGACCAAGAGCTGGTCCTTTCAGGCCCCCATCCGCCCGGGGTGCCGCTCAAAAATGCGTTGTGTTACGACCCGAGCGGATGGACCGGAAAACCTTCCTGCAAGATCTGCAGGCCCGACAGGATTACTTTTTCACCGGGAGCCAGTCCGCTTTGAACTGCATACATGTTTCCGACGGTATCGCCAAGCTGCACAGGTTTTTCATGCGCGATGTATTTGCCGCCGCCCATGTCTTGCGCAACATAGACAAAGCTTTGCCCGCCTAGCCGGGTGACAGCAAGTACAGGCACTGTCGGCATCGGATTGCTTGACCAGATGACACGCGCCTTTACCAGCTGCTGGTTCCGTAGCCTGTCGAGAACCGAAGATTGCACAGGGGCCTTTAGCAGGATGCTTTGCAAACCATTGTCAACTTGAGGCGACAGGAAATCGACTTTTGTCGTAGCGACCGGTTTTCCATCGGCGTCAAGGATGTTGACCGGCAGACCTATCTTGAGGTCAGCCGCCCGCTCCGTAGGCACATAGATATACGCTTCAAGATCGGTGTTGGCGTCAAGTGTTGTCAGCATGGTAGTTGGGGAAACATAATCACCGATATGAACCGGGATATCACCGACTACAGAATCAAAGGGCGCAACAAGACGGTAGTAGCCGAGCTGCCGCTTTTGCGTGGATGTAGTTGCCGAGGAAGACTCGTAATCAGCCTTGGAGTTGCGAAAATTTTGAAGCGCCTGATCGTAGGCATCGCGCGAGGTAATGCCGCCCTCAAACAATTTACGCTGACGCTCTACCTGAGACTGGTTGTACTCGTAAACAGCAAACTTCTGCTGTTCCGTAGCTGAGGCGGAGTCGAAAGTAGCGCGCTGCTTGATGGGGTCGATCTCCATCAAAACCTGACCCTTTACAACATGCTGGCCGGAGTGGACCTCGATGTCTGTAAGGTTTCCATCAACCTGCGGATTGATGTTGGCTGTGCGGCGGGACTTAATGGTTGCAACGTACGTGTCACCTTGCGGGACCGCCACGGAGGTGACAGTCAAGGTTTGTACAGGCAGGCCGCCGGGCGGCAAGGCAAATCCACCTGCCGCGGCGCTTGCCTTTGGCTTGCAGGCGGCAAGAGGTCCCATTGAAGCAAGGCAAACAAGTGCAGCAAAAGTAGAACGTTGTCGAGATGTCACACATAGCCTCTTGAGATCGATTCAGCAGGAATGCCGACCAGCAATGCTATGTCACTAGCGGTCTTTTCCAGGTTTTCCGTTTAGATGCTCCTGAAATCATTCGGCTGCAAAAGTAGTGGATGCATGAAGCATCTTGCGTATCCATGCCGATTGATAGAGCCGCCCGGTGCCTCAAAGAAAAGCTACAGACTGCACCCCGGCCACATCGAACGCCTTGCGGCAGCGAATGTTTTTGCATGCCGCTTTGTCATCACGTCGCACCATGTAGGACTGTGCCTTGGCAAAGCGGGCGCGGTCGCGCTCATCGGCACCCCGGCCCAGTTGTGCCTTTTTGCGCCGCACCAACCAGCCCAGCTGGTACTCGTCGGCTTTACCGCAAAATGGGCAAGTCATCATATGGGTCCGCTGCTCCGGTTTTTCATCAAAAAAGTCGCGTTCTTCCACTGGTCCTCCTCGTAAACTTAGAAGCTCCATTATCCCGCACTTTGCGGGAAGGAAGGATGAGCACCATGGCGAGGAAGCGCAAGGATGTATTCAGCACTGTCAAGGCAGTCAAGGCCAATGCTCGCATCAGGGTAGGCCAGCCGAAGCCGGCCAGGATTTTTGCGGAAAAGCCGGCACCCGGCGCGCCGGAAAAGTACAAAACAACCTTGCTTAGAACGTTGAATATCGAGAACAACGATCTTTAGAGAGGGCCCTGAGGAACTTTGGTGTCTC
>CAXSFX010000093.1:0-15685 GCA_964236655.1 uncultured Acidobacteriaceae bacterium
GCGCTGCCGGTTGCCGGTGTGCACCTCGACCTGGTGCGCGCACCGGAGCAGCTCGCTGCCGCTCTGCCGCTGGTTCAACCGTCGCAATCCTTGTCTTTGGGATTGATCGACGGCCGCAATATCTGGGTTAATGATTTTGAGCGCAGTCGCGGGCTGATCGATCAGGCTGTAGCCGCGCTTGGCGCAGAGCGTGTAGTGCTGGCACCCTCCTGCTCGCTGCTGCACGTACCGGTAGATGCCACAGGGGAAACCCGTATGCAGCCGGTGGTACGGTCGTGGCTGGCCTTTGCCGTACAAAAACTTGAGGAGTTGCGCGCCCTCTCCACCGGTGCAGACCAAAGCTTTGCGGAGCATGCCGCCAACAAGGCCGCGCTCGCCTCACGCGCTGCTGCAGAGTCAAGCCGCAATGAAACCGTGCGCGCCGCACTTGCAGCCCTGCAGCCGGGCGACTTTAAGCGCGACCTGCCATTTGCCGGGCGTGCCAAGGCGCAAGCAAGCGTGCTGCACCTGCCGCTGCTGCCGACTACAACCATCGGCTCGTTTCCGCAAACTCCTGAAGTACGGAAAGCGCGCGCCGGATGGCGCTCAGGCAGCCTGACGCAAGAGCAGTACGAGGGTTTTCTGGAAGAGGAAACTGTACGTTGTCTCCGCGAACAGGAAGACGCCGGGCTGGACCTTCTGGTTCATGGTGAGTTTGAGCGCAACGACATGGTGGAATACTTCGGCGAGCAGCTGGAAGGTTTTGCCTTTACGCAGAACGGCTGGGTGCAGAGCTATGGCTCCCGCTGCGTCAAACCCCCGGTGATCTACGGCGACGTGTACAGGCCAAATGCGATGACTGTACGCTGGAGCGCATTTGCGCAAAGCCAGACCGAGCGCCCGGTAAAGGGGATGTTGACCGGTCCGGTCACAATCCTGCAATGGTCGTTTGTACGCGACGATATTGCGCGCAAGGAAGTCACTTTCCAAATTGCGTTAGCGCTGCGTGACGAGGTGCGCGATCTGGAAGCAGCCGGAATTAAAGCCGTGCAGCTGGATGAGCCGGCCTTACGCGAAGGTCTGCCCCTGCGCCGCAGCGGCTGGGCAGAGTACCTGAAGTGGGCGGTTGAGGCGTTCCGGCTTGCAACCTCAAGTGCGCAGGACACTACGCAGATCCATACCCACATGTGCTACTGCGAGTTTGAATCGATCCTGCCCTCCATTGCAGCGCTCGATGCGGACGTGATCTCCATGGAGTCCGCACGGTCCAAGGGCGAGTTGCTCCATGCCTTCAGCCATGCGGCCTACCCAAACGGCATCGGTCCGGGCGTGTGGGATATTCACTCGCCGCGTGTGCCGCCGGAAGGAGAGATGGAGTCGCTGCTGCGCGCCGCGGGTGAAGTGATTTCACCGGAACAGCTATGGGTAAATCCCGACTGCGGCTTGAAAACCCGCGGCTGGACTGAGGTGCGCGAGGCTTTGCGCAACATGACCGCTGCGGCGAAAACCGTACGGCAAACACTCGCAGCAACCGCTTAAACGAGTAAGGGCGCTCATTGCGCCCTTACTCAGTCCGGCCCTACATATAGTTCAACAGGCGAGAAGCCGATTTCTTTGGTCTTACGGTCAACTCGCAAGAACAACGGTGTTTTACCGCCATTGATGTCCACACCCATAACCACGCCATTGCCTACAGTCTTGGTAATGTCGATTTTATGGGAGCGAATCACTCCATAATCGCCTTGTGGACCCCAGTCCTTGGAAAATTCTGCATAGTTGTAGCCGCTGTATCGATCGCCGTGCTGCTTCCAGTCCGGGTCATTGTTCCAGTAGGCGTAGGCACCGGGCAGGTCATGATTCTCAACAAGTGAAAAGAAGTGATTGACCCGATGCTGCTGCGGCCAATCCCAGAAAACCACAATCAGGATCGCGGCCAGCACGGCCACGCCAAGTGTAGCTAGAATGCTGTTGCGGATCAGGTTGTCGCGGCGCGGGTCATAGCGCGGTGCATCCAGCAGTGTCATCGCGGTGCTCGCCTCCTGTGGCTCATGCGATTAAAGCATTCCTTACAGGCAAATGGGAGTGCTGTTCCGCTTTTCGGGAATAGCTGTATAGACACACCCGGACTCCATTCGGTTCCCACCTCAATCAAAGACTGTAGCTGGTTGCCTTGCGCTCCGCGGCCCGCTCCAGCGCCAGCGCGATGAGGCGGTCAATCAGCTCAGGATAAGCCACGCCCGAGGCAGCCCACAATTTGGGATACATGCTGATAGCCGTAAAGCCGGGAAGAGTATTGATCTCGTTTAAGTAAATGCGGCCCGGCTTGCCGGATTTACTGTCCGGCTCCATCAGGAAGTCGACCCGCGCCAGACCTGCGCAGTCGCAAGCCTGGAATGCGCGGATTGCCATCGCACGGATTTCCTTGGCCTGCGCCTTGCTCAGCTTGGCGGGAATCACTGCCTCTGAGCCCGCCTTCAGGTATTTAGCTTCATAATCGTAGAACTCCTTGACCGGTACGATTTCTCCCACAACAGAGGCTTCCGGGGCATCATTGCCAAGCACGGCAACCTCCATCTCACGCGCCTTGCCGGTACCTTTACGTCCGCCGCCCACCGCTTGCTCCACTACCAGCTTGCGGTCGTAGTTCGCAGCCAGTTTTAGTGCAGCGCCAAGCTCCTCCCGGTTATGCGCCTTGCTGATACCGACAGAAGAACCGCCGTTTGCAGGCTTTACAAACATCGGGTAGTCCAAGGCTTCCTCAATGGCTGTAACGGCTTTGCGGGGGTTCTCCTGCCAGGCCGAACGTAGCAACGTGATGTGCCGGGGAATGGGCAGCTTGGCAGAGGCGAACAGTCGCTTCATCACATCCTTGTCCATGCCTGCGGCGGAACCAAGCACGCCAGAGCCTGCGTAAGGAATGCCGGCGAGTTCCAGCAAGCCTTGCATGGTGCCATCTTCACCAAAGGTGCCGTGCAGAACTGGAAGCACTACGTCCAGGGCAAGTGCCTCCGCCCCCAGCGTACTCCCTGGCTGAAACGGCATGGACCCAGCATTTAGCCCAGGCGGCACCAGTGTGACCGAACTTTGCTTCGGCTGAGGCACGAGGGGGAGTGAGGGCGGGTCAACAAAGCGAGGCTGCTTGGCTTCGACTGAACTGCCAATCGGCTGGGCAAGCAGCAGTTCGGCATCTCCAGATGTGAGCCAGCGGCCTTCCTTCGTGATGCCTATGGGAACGACTTCGTACTTGTCTCGGTCGATTGCTGCGAGAACCGACGCGGCAGAAAGCAGGGACACCTCATGCTCACCGCTTCTGCCGCCGAAAAGAATACCTACCCGCAATTTCTTCATGCCCCTTGATAGTAGCTGCTTTAGTGAATTCGATACATCTGGCTTGTCGAAAATCATTGGCAAGCATAATGTGTCCAAAATTTAGTAGCAATTCCCAATATGGGAAATGTTTCAATCTGGGTCAAAGAATATCAAGACGTTTCTTATTCAATTCGCTTTCCATGGAAAACTCGCGGGGAGCCGCCGATAGTGGATTTGGGTTCGCATTGCTACTTTTAGCCGGTCCACAACAGTGGAGTGCAAATTCAAGTATCAAACTTTATGCCATGGGGCATCGCCATGAATTATCTATTGTTGCTTGTTGCTCTCTTTGTTACTGCTTATGCGGGCAGGCGTCATTTTCTCGCCTCTATTAGCTGCTTACAACGTTTTTACGAGCAAAATTCAGCCTTTAAGCCCTCCTTGTCGGGGCGATTCTCGTCCCGCTTTATCTATTCGCAAGCAAAGCAGCAAGCTGGCATCACTCTTGGCGTCTTGGGACTTGCAGTTATCTTCACAGGCTCCGTTATGGAAGCACAAACGGCACATTTCTATGGCGGACAAAGTACGATTGCCGGCGGGCTGAACTATCCGTTAGCAGTAGCAGTAGATGGTACTGGTAGTGTATACATCGCCGATTATAAGAACTACCGTCTGCTGAAAGAAACGCTTTCAAAGGGAACATACATTGAACAAACTATAGTTACTTTCAATTCATCCAGTCGGGCAAACGGGGTTGCTGTTGACGCTAGCGGAAACATCTATGTCACAGATTTTAACGCCAATGTGGTTTTCAAAGAAACGCCTGCTGCAGGCCAATATGTTCAGACCACCATACCTACCAGCACTTTACGCAACCCAAGCACGACGATTGCAGACAGCGCAGGCAATCTATATATAACTGACTCCGGAAACGGTCGCCTTTTAAAGGAGACTTTATCAGGAAGCACGTATGTTGAAAGCGTAATCGCCACCGGATTGAATTGGCCGGCGGGTCTTGCTATGGATAACGCCGGCAGCCTGTACGTTAGTAACTTCTATCAAAGTATCCTGGTCAAAGAGACGCCTTCAATAGCAGGTCAGTATGCTCAAAGCACGATACCAACGGGGGGTCTATTGAGGCCCTCCGGTATTGCTGTTGATGCAAGTGGAAATATCTACATATCAGATTCAGGAAATAATCGGCTGGTGAAGGAAACGCTTCTTAACGGAAGCTACATGCAAAGTACAATTCCTACCGTTGGATTGGACGGTGACACCGGCGTGACCTTGGATGCAAGCGGAAATATCTACATCGTAAATGCTGCCGGCAACAATGTATTTATGCTTCATCCTGGCTCTCTGAATTTCGGAAGCGTAGCTACCGGAAGCACAAGCAACACTTCGTCCCTTCTCTTTGTCTTTGATACAGCAGGGCAACTTGGTGCGCCACCTACGGTATCGACTCAGGGCTTGCCGAACTTGGACTTTGCAGCTGAGTCCTCTGGAACTTGCGAAATCAGCCAGTCCTACAATGCGGATGATGTCTGCTCTATAGATGTTACCTTCAAGCCGACCTTGTCTGGCCCACGCTATGGCGCAGCTGTGCTGAAGAACAGTTCAGGAGGAATCATTACGACTGGTTATTTGCAGGGGACCGGATTGGGTCCGCAGGTGAGTTTTGCACCAGCCGTGCAAAGCATTGTCACCAGTGGTGGCTTGCTCAATCCTCGTGGCCTGGCTTCAGATGGAAACGGCAACCTGTACGTTGCGGATACTGACCACAACCGCGTACTCAAAGAAACATTTTCAGGTGGAACCTATAGTGAGAGCACGATTGCTTCAACCGGCCTCTTATATCCCATTGGTATTGCCGTCGACGGAGCTGGAAACGTCTATATCGGTGATTGCTTCCATGGACGTGTTCTTAAGGAAGTACCGTCAGGGGGAAGCTATACTGAAAGCACAGCAATTAAAAATGTCGGTTGCGCCCTGGGAATAGCACTTGATGGCAGTGGAGACATGTATATAGCCCAGGATAACTCCACCATTCTTCTTGAAAAACCTTCGTCCGGCGGTTACATCCAGACAGCTATAATCTCAAGCGGAATTGCTAATGCAAAAGGAATTGCGATAGATGCTAGCGGCAACCTCTACATCACAGATGGTACAAATCAAAAAGTTATTAAAGAAACCCTGAGCAATGGAATTTATAGTGCCGAAATTATACCGACAAGTCAATTGAATGAGCCTAGGCAGATAGCTGTGGATGCTTCCGGAAATGTCTTCATCGCAGACGCGCATAACGGCCGCATTCTCAAAGAAACGCTGACAGGCGGAAATTATGTCGAGAGTATTTTAAGCAGTGGACTTATTGAAGCTGACAGCGTAACAGTCGATGCCGGCGGCAACGTGTACATCGAAAACACATATTATCGCCAAGTGGTGAAACTGGATTATGCCGACGCGCCTGGCTTGACCTTCGCTAAGACAGCCGTAGGCGCAACAAGTAGTGCCCAGACCATAATGCTGCAAAATATAGGCAACAGTCCTCTGGCATTTCCTGTTCCTGCCTCAGGTAGCAATCCAGCAGTGTCAGCCAACTTTTCTGTCGATGATTCTGTTACAAACGCCTGTCCTCAAACTTCAACCAATGGATCAGCAGCTGCGAGCCTGGCTCCCGGCACGAGCTGTGCGCTCACAATCAGCTTTGCGCCGACTGCAACCGGGTCTTTGCAAGGCAACGTCGTTATTAGTAATACAAACCTGAACGCCGCGAACGCGCTCCAGGCGATTGCACTGGCAGGTACCGGCTCCGCTGCATCTACTAACTTCGTCCTATCCGTACCAACAAGTGCCGTCTACGGTAATCCCGTACAGGTTTCCGCTTCAATAACTACCGATCAGACAAACAATCCAGCTCCAAACGGCACAGTAGCATTTTCTGATCAAAATGGCGGCTTAGGCTCTAAAACCGTTGTTAATGGTTCAGCCACTCAATCGTATCTTGCTCCCTCAGTTGGAAGCTTCACGCTCAATGGGGCTTTCTCACCATCCAATACCGACTACAATAAGTCTTCCGGTCAGGCTACCATCCAGATCACAGCCGCTCAGCTCAACCTTTCCGCCAATGGAGTAACCCGCACCTATGGCGCTGCAAACCCGCAGCTTACCGGAGCAATAATCGGTGCTGTCAACGGGGATAACTTTGTGGAGGCTTTTAAAACTTCTGCCACAGCAAGTTCGCCAGTTGCTTCGTACCCAATCGTGCCTTCCGCGTCTGGCCCCAATTTGAGCAACTACACACAAAATGTTCAGAACGGTGCACTTCAAATTACGGCTGCCGGACTTAACATCACAGCTAACGATGCAACTCGGACTTATGGGGCAATAAACCCGCAATTTACAGGAACCATGGCCGGTCTTGTCAATGGCGATAATCTTGCGGAAACCTTTACCACTACTGCCACAAACGCGTCGCCGGTAGCAACTTACACTATCGTGCCTTCCATAAGTGGAGCGGCTGCCTCGAATTACAACCCAATAGTTAAAAATGGTACTTTAACAGTATCTCCTGCCGGATTGAGTGTTTCGGCGAACGATGCCACCCGCACCTATGGCTCAGTAAATCCTCAGTTTGCCGGCACAGTGACCGGCATGGTCAATGGAGACCAGTTTACTGAAACATTTGTTACTGCTGCGACGCAAAGCTCACCGGTGAAGGCATACAGCATTGTGCCGTCAGCCGTCGGACCTGCGTTAAGAAATTACAACCCTGCCATCCACAATGGCACACTCACTATCAGCCCGGCAACAATGGCTGTAAGGGCAAATGATGCTACTCGCACCTACGGCGCTCCAAATCCAGCTATGACAGGAACTATTACAGGTGCAGTAAGTGGAGACGCCATCACGGTAACTTACATTACATCGGCAACTGGCAGTTCGCCGGTGGCAACGTATCCCATCACTCCTAATCTTGCCGGCCAAGGCCTTAGCAACTATACGCAATTTATAACCAATGGCACCCTCACGGTCACAGCTGCGCCGCTCACCGCAACCGTCCAAAACGTCACACGGATTTACGGTGCTGCAAACCCTAGCTTCCAGGGCGCGGTTGTAGGCACTGTGAACCATGACAGCATTACAGAAACTTTCACAACGTCCGCTACCGCCCAATCGCCTGTCGGCAGCTATGCAATCAAGCCGGTTGTGGCCGGTGCAAATCTGGCCGGTTATACACCAACATTGGTTGAAGGCACATTGACAATCGTGCCGGCTCCCCTGGTTGCTACCGCTGCCAGTGTAGAGAGGATGTACGGCACAGCCAACCCAGTCTTGTCTGGCTCCCTGTCAGGCGTAGTAAATGGTGACACGCTACCCGCAAGTTACAGCACCACGGCGCAAACCACTGACACGGTCGGACACTATCCAATTATGACCAGTGTTACCGGAAGTGCTCTCAGCAACTACACACTGTCAGTTGTTCCCGGTGTACTTGCAGTGCAAAAGGCAAGTACCTTAACAACTCTTGATCCACAGAAAGGTGTTACTACAGCAGGTGCCACAATTCAGCTGCAGGCGCACGTAGTCTCTGCAACTACCGGGGCACCAGGCGGTACGGTCCGCTTCTACAATGATAAATACTTGCTGGGTGAAGCTACTCTGCAAAATGGAACTGCCGTGTACAGCACCAATCCGCTACCTGCTGGCAGCTCCAACACACTTACCGCTGTCTACCAGGCCGACGCGAACTTCCTGTCTAGCTCTTCCGATGTGCGCTCCATCACGCTCCAGGGAAGTGGCTTTACTGTCAAAGCCATAGTCCCTACCATGACGGTGCACGCGGGGGATCAGGCAGCCTTTTCGCTGAATGTAGACCCGGGAACAACCGGCATGTACCCAGGTGTTGTCACCTTCGCGGTTACGGGCTTACCGGATGGTGCCACGGCAACCTTCTCCCCGGCAACGCTTGCAGCCAATGGCGGCAACCAAACCATTGCGATGACGGTGCAAACCAAAGCGCAGGCAGCCTCTGCTTCAGGAATGGCTCATACAGATAATTTCTGGAAATCATTCCCACTTGTTAGTGGTTCGGCTCTAGCCTTGGTCCTTCTACCTCTTGCCGGGGCACGTAGACTGCGCAAAGCCGGTACGAGCATGTTGCTAACCCTGTTGCTGGTGCTGGGAGGGCTTGCAGGCAGTATGGCCTTAACCGGATGCGGCGTAACACGGAACACTGCATTTCCCAACCCGCAACCCACTACCTATGTACTTACCGTGACCGCAACCAGCGGCGGAGTACAGCAAACAGTAACGGAAAGCCTAACCGTGCAGCCGTAGCTGCTGATCCAGGCAAGCAGTAAAAAGGCCAACCGCACTCGCGGTTGGTCTTTGCTTTACGGGTACATGCGGTTTAGTGTGCGCGCAAACGGAATCGTCTCTCGCACATGGTCCAGCCCACAAATCCAGGCAACAGCCCGCTCAATGCCCATGCCGAAACCCGCATGTTGTACAGAGCCGTAGCGACGCAGGTCCAGGTACCATTGGAAAGCATCAAGCGGCAGCTTATGTTCTTCGATGCGTTGCTTCAGCAAGTCATAATCCGCAATACGTTCTGACCCACCGATGATCTCGCCGTAACCTTCCGGCGCGAGCACGTCCACGCACAGCGCGTACTTGGCATCCACAGGATCAGGCTGCATGTAAAACGCCTTTACCGCTGCGGGATAGCGATGCACCATGACAGGTCTATCAAACTGCGAGGAAAGATACGTCTCATCCGGTGAGCCGAAGTCATCGCCATACTCAAATGCATGGTCGAGCTTGCCCGCCGCATGCGCTTCATTCAGCATCTGCACCGCTTCGTCATAGCGCAAACGCGGAAACGGCACCTTGATAGTCTCAAGCTTCGTGACATCTCGCCCAGTCAGCGCGAGGTCAGCCGCGCGTCGCGTCAGCACGCGATCCACGATAAACGCGATAAAGTTCTCCGCCAGCTCCATCAGCTCGTCAAGCCCGGCATAGGCCATCTCCGGCTCTACCATCCAGAACTCGGTCAGGTGCCGCCGCGTCTTCGACTTCTCCGCGCGAAACGTCGGCCCAAACGAGTACACCTTGCCCAGCGCCAGCGCTGTACTTTCAATGTAGAGCTGCCCGCTTTGCGTCAGGTAGGCTTCATCGCCGAAATATTCAACAGGAAACAGGGTGCTGGTGCCCTCGCAGGCTGCAGGCGTCAAAATCGGCGGGTCGGTCAGCGTAAAGCCGCTCTCATCCAGAAAATCACGCGCCGCCTTGATGATTTCCGCGCGAATCCGCAGAATGGCCGACTGCCTCGGTGTGCGAATCCAAAGGTGCCGGTTCTCCATTAAAAAATCAACACCGTGCTCCTTCAGCGAGATCGGGAACGGCGCATCGTCAGGCACCCGCTGCACAACAGTTATGTCTTCCACGTCCAGTTCAAAACCGCCGGGCGCGCGCTTGTCGGCCCGCACCTTGCCGCGTACCACCACGCTCGACTCATGCGTCAACCCGCGTACGGCTTCAAACACCTCCGGCGTCACAGCAGCTTTTGGCACAATGCCCTGGATCGTGCCCGTGCCGTCACGAAAGATGGGGAACAGCAGTTTGCCGCTCTCGCGCAGGTTGTACAGCCAGCCACGCAGGATTACAGTCTGTCCTTCATGCTTGCCGGCTGCGCTGATGGTCGTCAGCGGCGCGGCCACTATTTCAGGTGCTGGTGCAAGTGCGTCATCTGCCATGGAACTCTCCATATCTAAACCGTTCAAACTGCTACCGTCTCAAAGCGGGCAAACGCCGCCTTGGCATGTTCGGTAATACGCGACACATCCGCATTAGCGGAACCATAGGAATAATGAATCTCCAGCACCCCGGCCGGCTCCTGCTTTGCGCCGCGCAACCCGGCAAACACCGGTTCAAAATCGATCGTGCCCTCTCCGGGCCATAAGTGCTCATCACGCTCGCCGCGGTTGTCGTGCAGGTGCGCGGTCCGCACCACCTCACTCAGCTGCCGCAAGGCCGTCTGTACCCCATCACCAAGGTGGGCATGGCCTACATCCAGGCACACGCCGATATCATTGAAGTGCCCGGCCCTCAGAATCTCAAGCAGGTGCGCCGGTGTGGCTACATCGTTCTGAATATTTTCCACCAGCAAGCGAACTCCCAGCGGTCGCGCGTAAGCCTGCAGGTGTTCCAGCGCGGTCAATGCATTTTCAAGCGTGCGCGTATCCCAGTTGTCGCCGCGGTCGCCCAGGTGCAGCACCAGGTGCTTGAAGGGAATGCGCTCCGCAACTTCGAGCGCGCGCTTCACCTCATCCATTGCGTCAATGCGCCGGGACTTGTCCGCATGCACCACGTTGACCGAAGGCTCACCGCCCCGGCCTTCCTCTCGATCACTGTAGAGAGGCGCATGCATGGAGAAAAGCTCCACCGGATTTGCGCGAAACCAGTCGCCGACTTCCTGGATTGTGCCCCGGTCGTTGTAGTCGAAGTGACTGCGCGCAGCAAAAATTTCGATACCATCCGCCCCGGTACGGGCGAGCGTATCCAGCAGACCGGGGTGGAGGCGTGAACGTAGAAAGATGTGGCTTGAAATAATTTTACGCATGAGTGGGAACAGCTCTTGCCTTATCTTCTCACCCTGGGTGGAACGTCAAACACTCGCTAATCGTAGCCGGAATGGCTACACTCATATCGGAGGTGTTCTATGCGCCAGGTTTCGCTGCGTGAGTTTAGAACACGGGGTTCCAAGGCCCTGGAGGCCGTGCCGAATGGGGAGACTGTGTTGCTGGCGGGTCAGAAGGGGCCGGCGTATTTCCTGATTCCCGTCATTGGAGACGTCGTTCTGGAAGAACGCGAGCTGCGGCGGGCCGTAGCAAAGGCGAGCTTGCGGAAGAACTGGAATCTTGCGGAGACTGCCGGAGAAGTTCTGAGTGACGAGGAGATTGATGGGGAGGTCAACCAGGTCCGAGTTGTCCGCCAACACCGGCCCTGAATGAGATTGGCAGTCCTTGACACCAACGTCATCGTCTCCGCCGGCATCAAGCCGGGAGGCGCTCCCGCCACACTTGTTATGGATTGGATACTCGATGGACAAGTACAGCTTGTCACCAGCCCATGGGTTGTCAGCGAATATCGGGAGGTCGTCAGGCGCCCAAAATTCAGACGTTACGGATTTCCTCCTCAATGGCTTGAGTTCTTGATAATGGAAAGTCTACGCTTGCCAGACCCGGCAATCTGGGTGCAAGGAGGGCCGGACCCAAAGGACATCCCCTTCCTCGCTCTAGCCCAAGTGGCAGGAGCGTGGCTCGTGACGGGTAATCTCAAGCACTTCCCGGAGACGGTTAGAAATGGGGTCACCGTGCTTTCACCCAAGGAATATCTGTCGCATCTTGCTCTTGACGATTGCCTCTGTTGAACTGCGGTTTTGCCAAGTAATTTGCGCCCGTTAAATACAGGAAATGCTTCTTGCGACCGTTTTAATTCGCTCATTCTTATTGAATTGATGGCAGGACTGAACCGCTGGCATGGTAGTTGCGACAGCTAAGCGTTAGCTGCCATCACCCTTTCTATGGGTGGCTGCAGAAAGCCGCATAGACTTGGGAAACAATTGTTGCGGACTGGTCACACTTGAATTGCCGAACACCGAAATAGAAGCTGATAAGCACAAGTACACTGAAAGCCGATGCCGGTCACCCTGCGCTCCTACAGCAAGATCAACCTGGGCCTTGCCATAGGGCCGACACGCCCGGACGGCTTCCATGCGCTGACCACGCTGTACCAAACTATCGAGGCTCACGACCTGCTCACCCTATCCGTCGAAGCAGCCCCGCGCCCGCAAGGCAGCAACGCCATTGAGCTCAGCTCCAATGACCGCAGGCTGCCGTTGGACGCGCGCAACACAGTCTGGAAGATCCTTGCCGCCGCGCTTGCTGTACCCGGCCGCGAACAGCTTCGCGTCAAGGTGCACATTGAAAAACGTCTGCCCGTGCAGGGAGGCCTTGGCGGCGGCTCAGCCAATGCGGCCACGGCGCTGGTGGGTTTGGAGCGGGAGCTGGCACGCTACGGCCTGGCCGCGCCGCTTTCCGGTGAGGAGCGGCTGCGGCTGGCCGCCGAAGTCGGCTCGGATGTGCCGCTGTTCCTGCTGGGCGGCACGGTCCTGGGCCTTGAGCGCGGGGAACAGGTAATGCCGCTGCCGGATGTATGCGCGGAGGGTAAGGATCTGACGGCAGTCCTTGCTCTGCCCGATGTCGGCGTCTCTACCCCGGCAGCGTTTCGCGCGTGGGATCAGGGGCAGGCGGCACTTGGTTTGACGGCGGGGACTATGGCCGGTAGACTTATGAAGTTAAGTCGAGCTCTCGCGTCCGCATGGGCAGGGCAGCACGCATCCGGTGTTCTGGCCTTTCAAGGTCAGAATCTGGCGGGAACACTGCTTTCCTCGCTTGTCCAGACCGGGATTCTCCTAAACGACTTTGAACAAGTCGTCTTCCGGCAGTATCCCTTTCTTAAAGTGATTAAGCGTGCGCTTGCAGGTGACACACATGCATCGGATCAGGAAGCCCTGTATGCGGCGCTTTCCGGCTCCGGTTCTGCTGTGTTTGGCCTGTACATCGAGGATGCGGCAGCCCAGGCAGCCGAAAAGCGGCTTGACGAGTTGAAAGTTCGCCATCTGCGCACTAGAACCTTGGGCCGCGCGGCTTACTGGGCCAATATAGTGGTAGATGAGGTATAGGAGTACAGTTTTGATCTCGCAGTATGCGGGACGGATGTTGGGCGATCGACTAATGGTAGGTCAAGTGCCTTTGACGCACTTAGTCTAGGTTCGAATCCTAGTCGCCCAGCCAATTTTTGCAGCCGGCACAACCAGCCGGTTGCCGGGAACAGCGAACCGGTGAGCGAGGTCAACCAGCCTTGCGAAAGGGTCAAAGCATGCAGAACGACAGAACACGCGGCATGGCAGGGATAGAGGACGTAGTGCAGACCGTAGAAACGCATTCGGGTACCCGGACCGAAACTCATATCGGAGAGCCTGCACGCGACGGAAATAGTGGCCACAAGCCCGCCGGGGAGCGTAGACGAAGTTCACGTCTGCGCGAAGACAAGCGTTTCCGCATTCTCTCCGGCAGCGCTAACCCCGGTCTGGCAGCCGACATCTGTCACTACATCGGCGTACCGCTTTGCGAAACACGTATCCAGCGTTTTTCGGATGGCGAAATGCATTTCCAGTTGCTTGAAAATGTGCGCGGTGCCGACGTCTTCCTGGTACAGCCCACTTCAAACCCGGTAGACCGTCACCTGATGGAGTTGCTCATCATGATCGACGCGCTCAAGCGGGCATCCGCGGGGCGCATTACAGTGGTCGTACCGTACTACGGCTACGCCCGGCAAGACCGGAAAGATCGTCCAAGAGTAGCAATTTCATCCAAGCTGGTAGCGGACCTTCTCACCACGGCCGGTGCCAACCGGGCACTGTTTCTGGACCTGCACGCAGCGCAGATTCAAGGGTTTTTCAACATCCCGGTCGATCATCTGTTTGCGAGCCCGGTTATGGTGAGCTACTTCCGCGAGCTGAATCTGCCGAACCTGACCGTTGTCTCACCCGATGCGGGCGGCGTGGAACGGGCACGGTTTTTTGCTACCAAGATGGCTGCTCCACTGGCCATTGTGGACAAACGGCGTACGGAAATGAACGTGACCGAAGTGATGCACGTTATCGGTGATGTGCGGGGCCGAACCTGCCTGATCATCGACGACATCGTGGACACGGCAGGCACGCTGGTAAAGACGGTAGACGCGCTACTGGCCCAGGGTGCCATTGCTGTATACGCATGTGCATCGCACGGGGTACTATCCGGCCCGGCCGTGGAGCGCATCGCAGGCTCCCGGCTGCGGGAGCTGGTAGTCAGCGACTCAATTCCCCTGTCTGAAGCAGCACAAGGGGAACCGAAGATCAGGGTACGTTCCATTGCCGGTCTGCTGGGCGCGGCTATTGAAAGCATCCATATGGAAACCAGCGTCAGCACGCTTTTTAACTAAGCGGCAGGCGCGCAACAGAAAAGGGAGCCGGATACCGGTGCCCGAGAGGAAATCAAATGGCAACAAGCATGGCAACGCAAGCAGAAATAGTGACAGCCGTGGTCCGTGAAGGCCGGTTTACCAAAAACGCAGCACGACGTGTACGCGTGGCGGGCAAGCTGCCCGGCGTTGTCTACGGGGCCAAGTTGGAAGCAATTGCTGTCGAGCTTGACCCCAAGCAGATGCTGCGTATCCTGCATTCGGAGACAGGCCACAACACCATCTTCGATCTCGACGTAGCGGGTGCGAAAGCCAAGGCCATGATCGTCGACTGGCAGTTCGAGCCGATCAAGGACCGGCTCATCCATGTCGATCTAAAGAGGATTGCGCTCGACCGGGCAATGCGCGCAGAAGTTCCGATTACGCTGATCGGTACAGCATCCGGCGTTAAGAACGAGGGCGGCTTGCTTGACCAGGTGCTGCGAGAAGTTGAAATTGAATGCTTGCCGGGGGACATTCCATCTTCGATTGAAGTGGATGTAACTGAAATGAAGGTAGGCGATGTGATCCGCGTAGCTGACCTGCCGCACGGCGGCAAGTTCAAGTTCATCACCGAGGAAGATGCAACAGTGGCTCACCTGGCGCTGGTACGAGAAGAGCCGGAGGCAGCGGATGCATTGACAGCCGTAGCCGAACCGGAGGTAGCCAAGAAGGGCAAGGGGGATGCAGCAGCTCCGGTTGCTGACGCCCCCAAGAAGTAAGGGATGTTACTATCCAGCCCTTTACTTGTTGTCGGGCTGGGCAATCCCGGTCCGCAATATCAATGGACCCCGCACAATGCCGGGTTTCTGGCGATTGATCGCATTGCCGATGCGGCAGGGGTTCAGATCGGCAATCGGCGTGGCCGGGCATTGACGGGCAAGGCACAGCTGGGTGGCCGCGAGGTGATCCTGGCCAAGCCTGAAACCTGGATGAACTTCAGCGGGGAGTCTGTGGCGGCTCTGCTGCGGGAGTTTACGCTCAACCCGGAGCGCGAGTTGGTTGTACTGTACGACGAACTGGACCTGCCGCTTGGCACCGTACGTGTCAGGCCGGGTGGCCGCCCCGGGGGCCACAATGGTGCTAAAAGTATCAATGCACTGGTAGGTACCGAGCGTTGGGCTCGTGTGCGGATCGGGGTAGGGCCGGATGGCGAGATCGGCAAAGGCCGTCGCGGTGCAGACTACCTGCTTGAGCCTATGCGGCGGATGGAGTTGCAGTTACTTGGGGAAGGGTTGGATCGCGCAGCCGAAGCAGTAGCGATCATCGCGAGCGAAGGCTTGGATATCGCGATGAACAGGATCAATCCGCGCGAGCCTGCGAGCAA
>CAXSFX010000094.1:0-15513 GCA_964236655.1 uncultured Acidobacteriaceae bacterium
TCTCTACATGGCAGGCCATGACCACGACCTGCAACACCTGGAGTTTGCAGGGCACCCGACGACCCACTTTCTATCGGGCGGCGGCGGTGCCGACCTGTATGTGCTCAAGATCGACGGCCTGGAGCGCGGCCCCTATGCGCAAGAGGTTCACGGCTTCAGCCATCTTGCCGTGACGCACAAAGCGCTGGAGCTGCGCCACCTGGACGCGGACGGGCGGCTGCTCTACGGCATCTCAAAGACGCCTGAGGGGAAGGTTTCGTTGCTTGGTGCGTGATTTCGGGTCAGTTCAGCTTTACGAGCTTGAAGTCGAGTGAGTATGTGGCTTGTTCTTGGTCTGCACTGGTGTGGTGTACGGCGGGCGCCAATGCTGACGGCAGATAAGGTAGGTATGCGTCAGTGATACGGAATATAGCAAGTCAGGTCAGAACACTTGGAAAATTGAGTTGTCGAATGAAGGCAAAGCAGTGGTAGGCGGCTTTTCTGCGGTGTGGTTTGTAATAGTGAAGGTACAAGATTATCTGTAGTAGATGTTGAACATCACAGTCTCCTAAGCATTGTCTTACGCCCCCAGAGCGGGAGAACATGGCATTTCGACCCAATGAGCAACCTGCAAGTTCCAACTACGCATGATGATGAGCTGCCCCTTGCAGGCGTATTGCCCTCTCCGCCGTTGGACTCAATGCCTGCTCTATTTTGCTGGTACTCCAAATACCTTTGTAATGCCGAGCTTAGAGACCCTCGCGGCTTTCGTGTCTGCTTCGAGCCGAACGCTTTTGTGCATCTGGCAAAAATCACGGACAAGTACGGGCGAGAACCAAAGAATAAACAGCTTGCAATTGGCCAAATGCAAAGAGGTCGCTTCCCGCTCATCCATGGAAAGACACCGAATTATGATCCTGAGCGCGTGCGAAATTTAGCTTTCGCTGCAGCCCTTACCCAGAAACCGGATTTCATCGTTAAAAATTGGCAGGCTCAGGGAAGCGCGTATCCGGGTGAGGTGTATGTACGTGATTTTGGGACATCCGGAAGACGGAAGTACCGAATTCTAATCTGTAAAATAAATGGTTTGAAGAGGGTTCCGGTAACTGCATTCGCAAAGCAGTCCATCATGCACATGGAGAGTTTTGTAAGACTATGGCCCTAATTGAATGTAATAGACCACTGTTAAGGCTTCGTATTTGTCTCTCACTTGGCTTATAGAACTAATAAAACGAAGGGGCCCTCAAGGGGCCCGTTCTCACCAATGTTCATCCCTGGTTTTGGGCTATAACGGGAGTGGTTACCCGCAAGTACTATTTTTATGATGCAGGAAAATAACCATAGATGCAACAGCTAAATTGAGTAGAACACTAGCCGGACACCGATTTGACTCTCTTTTCAATGTCGCATGGAGATTGAGCAAACTGGCCCCGCAGCGTACCTTAGATAGACGCGAGGGCTTTGATGAGCACTACTGTGGAAATTCTCAACCTGACGGAAACCGATACTGTTGCCGGCACTATGACTGCAACAGCTACCGGCAACACTCCTGCCAACGTCCCCGGGCGCTTCGGTGTGTACGGCGGCCGCTACGTGCCGGAGACGCTGATGGCGGCGCTCGAAGAGCTGGAAGCGGCCTACGCTGTCGCACAGGCGGACCCCGCCTTCCACACCGAACTGGATGAGCTGCTGCAAAACTACGCCGGACGCCCTACGCCGCTTTACTTCGCCAAGCGCATGAGCGAGGAGCTGGGCGGGGCGCGCATTTACTTGAAGCGCGAAGACCTGCTGCACACCGGCGCGCACAAGATCAATAACTGCCTGGGGCAGGGCTTGCTGGCTCGACGCATGGGCAAGCGGCGCATTATTGCCGAGACCGGCGCGGGCCAGCACGGCGTAGCCACGGCAACCGTTTGTGCGCTGTTCGGCATGGAGTGCGTGATCTACATGGGTGAGGAGGACATGCGGCGGCAGGAACTGAACGTGTACCGCATGCGCCTGCTGGGTGCCGAGGTTCGCACCGTGACAGCCGGGCAAAGAACCCTCAAGGATGCCATCAACGAGGCCATGCGCGACTGGGTCACCAACGTGCGCACCACGCACTACCTGCTGGGTTCGGTGCTTGGCGCGCACCCCTACCCAACCATGGTGCGCGACTTTCACAAGGTGATCGGCAAGGAGGCGCGGCGGCAGATGTTGGAGCGCGAAGGCCGCTTGCCGTCCGCGATCGTCGCTTGTGTCGGCGGCGGATCGAACGCTATCGGCGCGTTCTATGAATTTATCAAGGATGAAAACGTCCGACTTATCGGTGTTGAGGGCGGAGGACGCGGCAACGGTCTGGGCGAGCACGCGGCTCGCTTTTTACCCGGTGGGGGCGGCGGCAAGCCCGGTGTGCTGCAGGGCACGTACTCCTATGTATTGCAGGATGCAAATGGCCAGACCGTGCCCACGCACTCGGTATCAGCAGGGCTCGATTACCCTTCCATCGGCCCGGAACACGCGATGCTGAACGACCGAGGCCGCGCGGAGTACGTGAGCTGTTCTGACGCTGATGCGCTTAAGGCTACGGTCGCTCTTTCGCGGACGGAAGGCATTATCCCGGCGCTCGAAACAGCACATGCCGTGGCAGAAGCCATGCGCATCGCACCCGGCATGAGCCGCGAAGACATCCTGCTCATCAACCTTTCCGGGCGCGGCGACAAGGATCTCGGCATCCTGACGCGCGAGCTCAAGCTGCAAGGGGCGTAGCGAATCATGCCGATAGCCTTCAACAACAAGCCGGGTATTGTCGCGTACCTCACTATCGGCGACCCTGACCTCGCCACCAGCCGCGCCATCGCACTAGCCGCGATCGACGCCGGTGCCGATGTGCTGGAGCTGGGTGTCCCGTTCTCGGACCCCGTTGCCGATGGAGTAGTTATCCAGCGGGCCAGTGAGCGCGCGGTCGCCCGCGGCACCCGCCTGGCGGACGTGCTGGCACTGGCCCGCGAGTTGCGAGCGGAGAGGCCGCAAGCCGGCCTAGTCATCTTTTCCTACCTCAATCCGGTTCTGCAATATGGCATGGAGCGTTTCTGTGCGGATGCCGCCGATGCCGGCGTGGACGGCACGCTGCTGACCGACATGATCGTCGAGGAAGCAGGCGAGTACCTGCGACTGACGGATCAATATGGCCTCGCGCCCATTTTTCTGGCTGCACCTACCAGCCCGGACGCCCGTTTGCAGCGTATTGCCGAGGTCTCGCGCGGCTTTATCTATGCCATCTCGCGGGTGGGTATTACGGGCGCGCAGCAATCCATGACCGGCGACGGTGAGCAGCTTGTGGCACGGCTGCGACGCTATACCGGCTTGCCGATTGCGGTCGGTTTCGGCATTTCAAATGCTGAACAGGTAGAGCAGGTAGGCCGGTTTGCAGATGCCGCTGTGATCGGCTCGGCAATCGTCTCACTCATTGAGGCCAGCAGCCGCGAGATTGCGCCCCAGGCTATCGCGCGATTTATCGGGGGCCTGCGCCCCGCGCCGGTCCGCTCCTAAGCCCTTTGCGAAGCAGTACATCCCTCCACAAGCATGTGAGGAACTGATGGATATTGAAACCATGCGTCTCAGGATCGACGAGCTCGACCGGCAGATTGTTGAGCTTATTTCAGAACGCGCGCGCGCCGCGCAAGTTATCGGCCGCTTGAAAAAATCAAGCACCCTGCCCGTATATGAGCCTAACCGTGAAGCCATTATCTTTAAGAACGTGCGCGCCGCCAACAAAGGTCCTCTGCCTGACATGGAGCTGACCCACATCTATGAGCGGCTCATTGATGTAATGCGCGCTTTGCAGCAGGACGAGCTTGCATCGGAGCGGGCCAAGGAGCGGGTCAAGTCCGCAGACGAGCAAGAAGGGGAAGGCAAGCAATGATTGTGGCCATGCAGGAAGGCGCAACCGCGCTCCAGGTCGAGCACGTTGTGGAGCGGCTGGTGGAAGACGGTTTCAAGGTGCATCGCACCACCGGTATCACGCAGACGATTTTGGCCGGGGTCGGTCGTCCGGATTCGTTTGACGTAAAGGAGTATGAGGTGCTTGACGGGGTGGCGGAGGCGTACCGCATCTCGTCACCGTACAAGCTGGCGGGGCGCAGCTTCCGGCCTGAAGGCACAATCATCCGCTTTCCCAATGGTGTCACGGTCGGCGGGGAAGCGGTTGTCATCATGGCGGGGCCGTGCGCGGTCGAAAGCCGGGAGCAGCTGTTTACCGTCGCGGCGCAGGTCAAACATGCCGGTGGGCAGTTCCTGCGCGGCGGGGCGTTCAAGCCGCGCTCGTCACCCTACTCCTTTCAGGGTATGGGTCTTGAAGGCCTCAAGTTGCTGCGCGAGGCAGGCGACGCGACCGGGCTGCTCATCATTACCGAGGTAATGGAGATTTCGCAAATCGAGATGATGCTTCCGTACATAGACTGCTTCCAAGTAGGTGCGCGCAACATGCAGAACTTCAACCTGCTGCGCGAGCTGGGCCACACCCGCAAGCCTGTGCTGCTCAAGCGCGGACCTGCCGCATCAGTCGAGGAGCTGCTGTTGTCGAGCGAATACATTTTGTCAGGCGGCAACTATGACGTAATGCTGTGCGAGCGCGGCATCCGCACGTTCGAAACGTACACGCGCAATACCATGGATATTTCCTCGATACCGGTGGTTAAAAAGCTGTCGCACCTGCCCATGATCGCCGATCCTTCTCATGGTTGCGGGCGGCGCGACCTGGTGCCTGCCATGGCGCGGGCCTCGCTCGCCGCCGGGGCCGACGGGCTGATTCTTGAAGTGCATCCTAACCCGGAGAAGGCAGTTTCCGATGGAGCGCAAACGCTCTATCCCGAACAGCTGGAAGAACTCATGGTGCAGCTCAAGGCAATCGCGCCTGCTGTGGGGCGCAGCATCGCAGACTAAAAGCAAGCTAAGGAGTGCCATGCCGGAAGAACTCAGTTCGCAGATCCATTCTCAAACAGCCGGTCGTGAACGAGAAATTCGCCGCATCGCCATCTTCGGTACCGGCCTGATTGGTGCCTCTATCGGGCTGGCTCTGCATAAGGCAGGTTTCACAGGCGCAATCCTGGGCTGGGACCCGGAGCCGAGTATGTTGGCGCAGGCCCGTGCCCTGGGCGCGATAGACCCGGTAGTCGCGGGTGATGCCAATGACGATCCGTTCGTCTGTGCACTGGCTGCAAACGTTATTGTGCTGGCCGGGCCTGTGTTTACGGTGGCGCAATGGCTGGAGCAGCTGGCACCGGTGCTGTCGCCCGCCCAGCTGGTCACCGACGTGGGAAGTGTCAAAGGCTTCCTGGTAGAGCAGGCAAGCTCGCTTTATAACGGCGATGCTCAGCCCGGCTGGCTACCCGGCCACCCCATGGCGGGTAAGGAGCACAGCGGCGCGGCCCATGCGGAAGGGGGGCTGTTTGCCGGCAGTACCTGGCTGTTTACCGGCGCGTCCCCCGGCGCAACTACGCTGCCGGCTCACCCGTATGCGGGGGAGTGGCAACACTGGGTTCAGAGTTTCGGTGCGCATGCGGTCACACTCTCGCCGGAGCGCCATGACATGCTGTGCGCTTCAGTAAGCCACCTGCCCCAGATGATGGCCTCGGCTTTTGCAGCAATGCTGCAAAACCAGTTCGGCGAAGACGCCGGGCAGGATGGTGAATTGCACGGCATCGGCGGCCGGGCTTTGCGAGAGATGACGCGGCTGGGTGCGAGCCCATATTCCATGTGGCGCGACATTGCCATAGCAAACGAGCCTGCGGTAGCTGCGGCACTATTGCGCATGGAGCAGGAGCTGGCCTACCTGCGCGAAAACCTGCGCACGCCGGAGCTGCGCACTCTGTTTGAGCAGGCCAATGCGTTCAGAAGCGCGCTGACGACCGCCCAGCCCGATAAAGCCTAGCTGGTACAGGCAGCCGGTGTGGAGTTACCATGGGCCGCATGCGTCTGCTTTCCGCTTTGCTCCTTGCCTGCACAGCTTTGCTGCCTTTAGAGCTCATCGCTCAAACTCCGTCTGCGACAACCGTTCTCGGTTCAGCGGTCAGGCGTCAGGCTGTCGATCTTGACGGACCGTGGCACTACATTGTCGACCCGTACCGCAACGGCTTCGATGGGTTTCAAAAGGACCTGGACGCCCCAAACCCGAAAGGTTTTATCGCCAACCAGACCCCGGACCCGCGCGGCCCTGTGCAGGAGTATGACTGGCCCAAGGAGCCTACGCTTGCCGTGCCCGGTGACTGGAACTCGCAGCGTCCGCAGCTGTTGTATTACGAAGGCCTGCTCTGGTACCAACGGACGTTTACGTATCACCCGCATCCCGGCATGCGGAGCTTTCTGCACTTCGGCGCGGCGGCGTACCGGGCAGATGTCACCGTGAACGGACAAAGTGTTTGCAAACACGAGGGCGCGTTTACCTCCTTTGACTGCGACGCCACATCGGCGCTCAAGGATGGTGACAACTTCATCGTGGTGGCCGTGGACAACACGCGCATACGCGACCACGTACCCACTACCAAGACCGACTGGTGGAACTACGGCGGGTTGACGGGGCAGGTGTCACTTGTCGAAGTACCGCAAACATTTGTCGATGATAGTGCGCTAACGCTGGAGCGTAGCGCAGGCGATCACATAATCGGTTATGCGCATGTGATGAATGCTTTGCCGGGAACCGTTGTCGCGCTGAACATACCGGAGCTTGACATCCGGGAGCAGGCCAAGACGGATGCAAGCGGACGTGCGATTTTCTCCTTCTCTCCGAAAAATCTGGAACGCTGGTCGCCGGAACATCCCCGGCTCTACAAAATTGAGTGGCAGGCAGGCACAGACCACCTGACCGATGAAATCGGCTTCAGGACGATTGAGGTACGCGGCACAGACATCCTGCTCAACGGCAAGTCAATCTACCTGCGCGGCATCAGCATGCATGCCGAGGCACCGCGCAGCTACCCGGAGTTCCCGGGAAGCGAGACGGGCCGCGCCTGGTCTGAGGCTGACGCCAAACTGATGATGGGCCGGGCCAAGGAGCTGGGCTGCAACTTCGTCCGTATGGCGCACTACCCGTACCCTGAAACCTACCTGCGCGAGGCAGACCGTGAAGGCTTGCTGGTGTGGGAAGAAATTCCGGTGTACTGGGCTATCCACTGGACCAGTCCCGAGGCATTGGCAAGTGCGCAGTCGCAGCTGCACGAAATGATCGCCCGCGACCGCAACCGTGCCTCGATCGTGTTCTGGTCGATGTCGAATGAGACACCGATTTCGCCCGAGCGCACGGAGTTCATTCACAAGCTGGTGGACCAGGCGCGAGGCGAGGACCCTTCTCGGCTGATTACCTCAGCCATGCTGACGCCGACGCACAAGGACGCCGACGGCCATGAGCTTGCCGTGCTTGACGATCCGCTGGATCAGTACCTTGACGTGGTGGGCCAGAACGAGTACATCGGCTGGTACACCGGTAAGTCCGACGATGCGCTGAGCTACCGCTGGGCCGACCCGTTGGGCAAACCGGTCATTATCAGCGAGTTCGGCGGCGACGCGCGCGCAGGGCTGCACGGCGCGGTTGAGGATCGCTGGACAGAGGAGTTTCAGCGGCACCTGTTTGAAAAGCAGTTCGAGATGATTGCGAAAATTCCCTTTGTGCGCGGAACGACGCCGTGGGTGCTCATGGACTTCCGCTCGCCCACGCGCCAGCTGCCGGGGGTGCAGGACCTCTATAACCGCAAAGGCTTGTTCAGCCCTAGCGGGGAGAAAAAAGAAGTCTATGCCACCGTACAGAAGCAGTATGCTGCCCCAGCTGCCAAGTAGAGCAGAAGCAGATCCTTCGCTACGCTCAGGATGACCCCAAATTTCCAGAGAGATTGCAGTGAAATTCAGATCATCCTAAGCGTAGCTTTCGTCAGGAAGCGCGTTCCAGGACCTGCTTTTCACGCTTGCAGCTGCGGAATGTTTTCGTCCGCATCTTACGGCAGACATGCCTGTCGATCTCCTCACATACATTCGCAGCCTGCCCAAGGCAGAGTTGCACCTTCACCTTGAAGGCAGCGTTTCGCCTGAGACACTGGTTGAGCTGAGCGGCCGCCACCAGACTTCAACCGGGCCGGTGCTGACACTTGACACTGCACGAGCCCTTTACAACTACGTCGATTTTTCAGGCTTCCTGCTCGCCTTCAAGGCCATTACAGAGCAGCTGCAAACCGCCGACGATTACGAGCTCATTACCCTGCGCATGCTGGAGCGCCTGCATCGGCAGGGTGTTGTGCATGCTGAGGTGTACGTCTCGGTAGGGGTGGTGTACTACTGGGGCCGCACCGAGTTTGAGCCCCTGTTCGCAGGCATGGAGCGAGCCCGGGTTGCGGCTGAGGCGCGCTGGGGCATTACCTGCCTCTGGATTTTTGACGCTGTTCGCCACTTTGGCCCGGAAGCTGCCGCGCGCGTGTTTCTAAAGGCTGCCGAGATGCGCTGCGAGTTTCCCAGCATTGTCGGCATCGGCCTTGGCGGGGACGAGCGGCGAACCGGCTCCGAGCCGTTTCGTGAACTCTATGCCGAAGCACGCGAGGCGGGTTTGCGTCTGACTGTGCATGCCGGGGAAACGGTCGGCCCGGACGGCATCTGGGGCGCGCTCAACATCGGCGCGGAGCGCATCGGGCATGCGCTCTCCGCCATCGACGATCCCGAGTTGATGACAGTTCTAGCGGAAAGGCAGGTGCCGCTTGAAATCTGCATCAGCTCGAACCTTCGCACGGCTTCCTGCCCGTCGCTTGCGGAGCATCCGGTGCGTAACTACTTCGATGTGGGCCTGATGGTTACTTTGAACTCTGACGATCCGGCCTTGTTCGGTAGCGATCTCCAGGATGAGTACCGGCTCGCAGCGCGCGCTTTCGACTTTACCCGGGAGCAACTGCGCGAGCTTGCCGGTAACTCCATTGAGGCCAGCTTTCTCGATCCAAACCGGAAAGTGGCATTGCTGCGTATGCTGGAAGCCATCTCATGACTTCCGTACCCAAAGGCCCCTACCGCTGCAACGAGGCTGCGCTATCATTTATGTATGAACCAGTTCAATCTCGCCACCTTGGAATCCGAGCCGGAGATGGACTTGAACGAGGAGTCATTCTCAGCCATGCAGGCACTCGGCATGGTTACCGTTGCACTGACTACAATTTCGCTGGGGCTGTACATCGGTCGTGAAATCCGGTTCCGCTACAGGTTTTACCGCCGCACGCCCTCGGATTTCTTTTCCTATGCGGGGGATTCAATTGCTTCTGCCGAGTACGGCATGGGCGTGTAAGCGTAGTTCGCCCTGCATATACTCAGGTTGTGGAAGCATGGAGATAACGTGGAGCCCCGCCAAGGATAAGAAGAATCGTCGCAAGCACAATGTCAGCTTCAAGACGGCGGAAAGTGTCTTTGCCGATCCGGATTATGTATTGATCTTTGACCGCAAGGAGAACGGCGAGGAGCGATGGTGTGCAGTCGGCTATGCCGGTGCAATTTTTCTGCTTACCGTAGTTCATATAGTTGTGAATGAATTCCCGCCTATCGCATCATTTCTGCACGAGGGGCAACTGGTTATGAACGAACAGTTTATGAAAATAGCGGCGAGTGGGATGTCTGAGGCGGACCGTGACATTGATTTGTCAGATGTACCGGAACTGCGTGGCCGCAAAGGCGTACGGGTTCGAGACTACCCAAACTTGTCTGTCGCCCTGGAAGCCGCCCGGAGTAGCCAGACACTTTCGCCCGCACCACTTGACGTGAAAGCAATCCGTTAGACCTTGCCGGGGTTTATCGCCAAAGGACAAGCTAATCCCTTAGACTTACCCTTCCAGTAGTTCTTTTACCCGGACAGAAGTCGCTCGTGCCCATTCCGTGGTTCCTACCCAGCCCAGCGTTCCTACCGCTAGACCGCATACCGTCATGCCCCACCATACCGGGTGCGTTGCCGTTGCAAAATTGACCCCGCCCGCGCGTGCCGCATGCACCACGGTTCCGGCAATTGCAACGCCCATGGCTGCGCCTACCTGCCGGCTTGTCGAGGCAATGGCCGCCGCCACTCCAGCCTGCGCCCGCGGCATGCCGGATACTGCTGTAGTCGCAATGGCCGGGTTCACCATACCCAGCCCTATACCGAACAGCGTGTAGCACACCAGCAGGTATGGTAGCGGGGTGCTCACACTCAACCCGGTCAGCATCAGGGTGCTCACAACAATGCTGGCCCCTGCTGTCAGCAGCGAGGGGCGTGTTCCAAAACTTCCTATCATCCTGCCTGAGAGTGGTCCGCACACCATCATCATGGCGGCCAGCGGCAACGTGCACAGCCCGGTGTGGAGCGGTGAAAGTCCACGCGCTTGCTGCAGGTAGAGCGCGTTGAGGAACAGAAATCCGCTGAACGAAGCAAATGTACACACCGCGATAATTGCCGCCCCGCTGAACGGTACGCTGCGGAAGAAGCGCAGATCCACCAGCGGTTCCACCCTGCGCGGTTCCCAGGCTACAAATCCCGCTGCCGCGGCGCATGCCCCGGCGAACAGCGCCAGGATCAGCCCTGAGCCCCAGCCTGCGCGCGGCCCTTCAATCACGGCGGAAGTCAAACAAACCAATGTCAAAAAGATCAATAGTTGCCCGCCGGGGTCGAGAGCCCGCGCCCGTTCTGCCTTCGACTCCGGTATGAATCGCGCCGTCAATGCCAGGGCCACAAGCCCGATCGGCAGATTGACCCAGAACACTGAACGCCACCCTATGCTCTGCGTCAAGGCTCCGCCTACGATGGGCCCAAGTGCCAGTGCGACACCTGCTACCGCGCCCCACACCCCGATGGCCCGCGCCCGTGCCTTGGGTTCAAGAAACGTGTTGGCAATGATCGACAACGCTACCGGGTTCAGCATGGACGCGCCAAGCCCCTGCACGGCACGAAACGCAGCCAGCTGCCCAATGCTGTGTGCCAGGCTGCACAGCAAGGACCCGGCTATGAACATGACGAGCCCTATCTGAAACACCCGCCGCCGTCCAAACCGGTCCGCCATGGAACCGGACAGCATCAGCAGGCTCGCTATCACCAGCGTGTAGGCATCGACAACCCATTGCAGCCCTGAAAGCGTCCCGTGGAGCTCCCGCTGAATCGACGGAAGCGCCACATTCACAATCGTAATGTCCATGCCGACCAGCAACAGGCTCATGCAGCAGATGCCGAGTACCAGGTTGGGGTGTGCGGTTTTAGCGGCGGCTGCTGTGGTGGCTTCTGTAAAAGCTTTCATTGAGGTGTAGACCTATCCGGCAAACTGCTTACAGGTCGAGTCTTACACACAGCCGGCCATGTGGGACGGCGCTGGATTATGCCGCCAGGCAGCGGGAAAAAGCAGGTCCTTCGGCTACGCTTAGAGGGCGTGCGAAGTCCAAATCTTTTCAAACAAGGTCATCCTGAGCGCAGCGAAGGCTCTGCTTTGTGTCTATAGGGACGTGAAAAGCAGATCCTTCTTCGCTTCGCTCCTCATAATGACCCTGTTTTAAGCGCAAAACCAGGAACGAGCAACTTCAAACATGCTTTTCCAAGGTAATGATGAAAGCTTGTTTGATCCAACTGTGAAAGGCCGGGAGAATGCCCGGCCTTTTGGATGTAAATGTGAGTTAGAAAGTCGTTCCGACCGTCAAGCGGAACGTCTTTGCAGGCTCCCGTAGTTGGTACAGCGAACCGTACAACTGGCTGGCTTGCTGGTAGGTAAAGTCGCCCGCGCTGCCTTCCGGGAACAGCTGACGGGTGATCAGGCTATTCGGTGGGACAGATTTGAAAAGCCGGAGCGGGTTGTAGGCGTAGTAAATGCGAAATGGTGCGTTGACGATCGGCAGCAGCACCGAAACCTGCGCGCCGAGCGAGTCGCGCGGGACCAGGTTGGTGCCGGAGATAATTTGGACATTGTTATTGAAAGCAATAGGAATACCGCCCTGGCAGGAGCCATTGACGTAAGATCGGCAGCCGTATAGCGGCGAGTCAAGGTTGGCGATGCCTTGCGGGCTTTGGCGCAGCTGGTTCTTGTCGAGTGACAGGTCGATACCGAAGTCGTTGAACAACTCCAGTGCCGCCGTGCGACCCACCAACGGAATACGGTACTCGACGTTATTGACCAGCGAGGTATCGCCGCCTGCCGACACGATGCCGTATACCGGCAATGGTATCTGCACAGCCTGCTGGGTCTGCGCCGCGCCCGGCTGGCGCGATACCGGACTGCCGTCCGGGTTGGTCAGGTTGAATAATATCCGTGTGGGGATAAATGCGTAGGGTGTACCTGTACGGATGCCGAAGCCGCGGATGTCACTTTCACCGCCTGTGTAGAAACGCTGGAACGGCGGTGCCACATCACCCGAGATACCCCGGATGTACGACACCTGCAAGCGGTAGCCGAGTGCATTGCGACCGGTCGCGCTAGGATGGATGCCGTTGAACGGACGCCACTGCTTGAACTCGATGGTAGGCGAGATGTAGCGGACATTGCCGTAGAGCCCGGCGATGCGGAACACCCCTTGCAGCTCTGAACCGGAACGCGGTGCGAAGTTTGAGTCCAAGTGATTGTAGGAGTATGACAGCGAAGCTTCACTCGTCACAATGCCGGTGAGCGCATTTTGCCCCTGGATGCCCGAGCGGAAGGAGAGTGTCTGGAAAAGGTTCTGCGAGGCCCCGCTAAAGGCCGTAACCGCCGAACGGTTCAGCGAGTAGGTCAGGCCCACGCGGCTGAAGCCTGAAAACTTGAAAAAGTGCCGCAGCGGGTAGTTGGTTGATACAGAAAAGCCGGTTGAAGACTGGTTGTAGTTCTGCGCCAGCGAGCTGTTGGCGGCATTGGCGTTCTGGCCTGCCGAGCTCGACCCGCCGGTCAGCGCCTGGCTCTTGTTGGAGTTGTAATCGGTCTTGTTCGAGAAAATCTGGAAGCCGACCGTGATGGGCTTGTTGCGGATATAAGGCTCGTTAAATCCCAGGCTCAGGTTGCGCGCCAGGTTGCCCTGGCTGGCCTGCACGGAGAGTGTTTCGCCCAGGCCGAGAAAGTTGTTGGTCTGGTAATTGAGCCCGAGGAAAGCACCGGAAACACCGCTGGCACCGCCGTTGAGCCCGATGGAGTTCTTGCCTTTTTCGTGCACCTTCAGTAGCAGGTCCACCGTATTCGTTTCGTTGTTCTGGTGGGTCTCCGAGTCCTGGTCTACCTTGAGGGGGTCGAAGTACTCCAGCTGGTTCAGCCGCTGCAGGCTGGCTTCCCACAGTTTGGCGTTGTAGACCTGGCCTTCCTCGACCAGCAGCTCACGGCGGATAACGAAGTCGCGGGTGATCTTGTTGCCCTGTACCTCAATGCGCGAGACCTTGAACGGTTTGCCCTTGTCAATGTTGATATCGAAGCTGACGGTCTTTGCCGCATCATCGAACTTCGGCACTGGATTCGGCACAAAATTGATGTAGCCAAGCCCGCTGAACTGGGTGGCGAGGTTCTTCAGACCCTTGCCGAACTCAGTGAAGTTGACGTAGTCGCCATCCTTGGCCGCGAATTGCGCGCGCAGTGCCTTGGGATTGATCCCTGCTACGTCGCCGCTGAAGGTAATGCCGCCAAGACGATAGCGCGCACCTTCCTCGATAGGCAGATGGATGTCCATATCCTTGCCGTCTTTCGGCTTGAAGGTCAACAGGGACAAGCCGGTTTCGCTGCGAATGTGGGTCTCAGGCTCGCCCACATTGGCGCGGGCATAGCCCTTGTCGCGGTAGGCCTGGCGCACGCGCTCCGAATCTTCTTCAAGCTTGGTGGCGTCGAAGGTCTTGGCAAACAGGTTTTCAAGGAAAATCGAATTCGGGATGCCGATGGGCTTCAGGTTCTTCATGGAAGCGCGCAGCAGCCGCGCGTTCACGCTGTCATTGCCGGTAAAAGTGATGTTGCCGACCTTGACCTTGGGACCTTCCTTGATGGCGAAGTTGACTTGCACGCTTGAGGGCGGGATGGTCTTGACGTCGGTCCGCACGGTGGCGAACTGGTGGCCGTGCGCAGCTTCAAGCTCCTTGATGACGTTAACCGCCTGCGCTACGTGGGTCGGGTCATACTGCGACTCCTGGGCGAGCGAGACCTTGCTTTTTTTGAAGGCATCCAGGATGTCAGACTGCGTGATGGAGTTGAGACCCTTGTAGTTGATCTCGCGGATCGTCGGCTTCTCATGGACGTAGATGTCGAGGATCACGCCTTTGGGCGTGTCTTCCCGCTCGATCCGTACATCCTCAAAGTAGCCGGTGTTCCACAGCGAGTTGAAGTCCCGCTCTATGGTGGCCGCGTCGTAGGCTTCATTTTCGTGCGAGAAGATGCGGGCCAGCACAGTTTCCTTGGGAATGCGGCGATTGCCGATCACCCGGATGCTGGTAATGGTGTTCTCTTGCGCCCATGCAAACGAGATAGCAGACAAGCAGAGAAGCGGAACAGCGAAGTAGCGCAGGCGGCGCTTTTGGGGCACCTGCCGGCTGGTGGTTCTAGGGGAGTTGGAACCCCCACGGGTTTCGGCAAAAATAGGGACACCCTCGGCTACAGCAAAGATCGAAGTAATCTTACGCGATGCCCGATTATAGAAGACGCAGGGCACTGCGCCCAACCGTATACGAATGCAGACCTCAGCACTGCTATTTCCAGCTGCTGTTCAGCCGGTCTGCTGAGCATAGCGGGCGGCTCATCGTGGTTGAATGGACCCTGCTTTATGAAGTTGCGCCTAAATCACGGTTTTCCGTTTAGATCACGGTTTTCCGTTATGATGGTCACAGACATACAAAAGTTCCCGCTCACCGACAAGAGCCCCTGGGCTCTTCATAACGAAGATAGGCGAGAAGGTCGCAGAAAGGAGACTCATTGAGTTTCCTTTCTGCTTTTCAATAGTAGTCATCACCGTTCTCAAGGAACAAGTGCTGTTCACTTGCAACAAATTCCTGGATGAGCAGATGTGATCTCTCGTCACCCCGTTCATGCTTGATGTAGATCGCCCAGCAGCAGTAGTCTGCAATCTGGCAATTGCTTTCTGATTTTGTAGCATGGGAATACACCCAGTAAGGAATGTCCACAGCTTTTTTCAGTTCTGATTTCGCCGCGCCTATCATCGCGCCATCATCCTTTTTCGTGAAAATCGTACTGAAAACTACAACAAGTTTTTCTGCGCTCTTGAATTGAGAGCTACCCGTAATATGACGGAGTGCCCGCGCGACCATGTAGTTGTAAAACGCTATTTGCGTTATATGGAGCGAAGGAGGCACCTTCTTTTTCCTCGCAATGGTGGCGTGAAACACCGCAGGCTGCTGCAGCGCCATGATGGAAGCGAAGACCTTGTCCCGAGTGTCCTGCGTATCTGAAGTTGCATGAAAGCACTCCTGCCCCAACCCGTTGCATGCAAGTTCGTGCGCCAGTTGCATCATGGCATTCTGGCTGGCCATAGGGTCAAAGGTGCAAAATGCTGTTAGAACGAAGCGGTCTGTTCCCTTGGCTGAAATCGAGATTGCCCGACTCATCAAAGTAAATGAACAGGGTGCACGAGTCA
>CAXSFX010000095.1:0-15463 GCA_964236655.1 uncultured Acidobacteriaceae bacterium
GGCTACTATCACAAAAGCACCAACTTTACGACACCGGTGCAGGGGTACGGCGGAGGGTTTTATGGCGGCGGTGTGGTCAATGAACCGGTCGCCAGCTTTGCCGATAGCGGGCTTGGAGGAAATGCAGGTGCGGGCGTTACTTTCAGCCCGCTTGGTGAATACTCACATCTAAAACTTTTCGCCGAAGCCCGTTATGTCTATGTAGATACACCCAGCTTTGACATAAACAATCTCAATGGAAACCCGCATACCGGCAGCGAATCTCTTATTCCCGCTACGTTTGGAATACGGTTCTAACTTCCAAGTGCAAGAGTGAATCTACCGGTTCGCTCTTGCACTTTATACTCCGACGGGAAAGGGTTTGGGTGAAGACTCATCAAGGTTGGCCCCGCCGCGCCACCGTTCAAACCTGCCCTGTAGAAGCGATAACAAGCCGGTATACCAGTACCCGACCACAAACAGAAGCAGGAAGGGAATTGTAAAGTAGTTTTCATTTGAAATTGCGTACCAAATAGTGAGCGCAAAGTAGCTTCCAATGATGAGTTCAAGCCATGGCACGATCCCCAGGCGATTTCTATACTGGACCGCGGCCGCGGTTTTTTCGCCTCGCTTCTCCACCCGGTACTTCGGCGTTCGCTTGAAAGAGCTCTTGATGCCGAATAGTGCTTCCATCACAGCGCGTGTATTTGTCACCGTGAGCCCAATTCCAAGTGCTACAAGAAAGGGAAGATATCCGACTGTCTTCCACCATGTGCGTGGGTACAACTCTTTTTGCGACACCAGGTAAAACGACGAGATAGAAAACGTCGACATGATGATCAGGGGAAGGTCAATCAACAACATCTGCACCCACCCCTGGTAGAAGCGGATGATCATGGCCGGCATCAGCAGTACGGACAACACGACCATAAGCGGGTAGCTCAGATTCGCAGTGAGATGGTAGACCGCTTCTACTTTCGTATGAAGCGGTGCATTGGAGCGCCAAACCTGGGGCAGGATTTTTTTTGATGTCTGGATCAGGCCCTTGGCCCACCGCGCCTGCTGCGTTTTGAAGGCTGTCATTTCAATGGGCAACTCTGCCGGGCACTCTACGTCTTGCAGGTACTTGAACTTCCAGCCTTTCAGTTGGGCGCGGTAGCTGAGATCTGTATCTTCAGTCAATGTGTCATGCTGCCAGCCCCCGGCTTGCTCAATGGCGGTGCGTCGCCACATGCCGGCTGTGCCGTTGAAGTTGAAAAAGACACCTGCACGGGAGCGGCCGCCATGTTCCAGCACAAAATGGCCGTCAAGCAGGATAGCTTCGACTTGCGTTAAAAAGCTGTAGTCACGGTTCAGGTGGGTCCACCGGGTTTGCGCCATGCCCACATGCGGCTCGGCGAAATGGTGAACCACTTGCATGAGCCATTCGGGCGGTGGAACAAAATCCGCATCGAAGATGGCGATGAGCTCACCTGTCGCTGTACCTAATCCATTGTCAAGGGCACCGGCTTTGTAGCCGTAGCGATTGGTGCGGTGGATGTACTCGATGGGGTGTCCCGCGGCTCGATAATTTGCAACGATGAGCGCCGCTGCTTCAGCAGTTTCGTCTGTTGAGTCGTCGAGCAGCTGGATCTGCAGCTTGTGCCGTGGGTAACGAAGCTTGCAGCAGGCGTCGATAAGACGATCAATGACGTACTTCTCATTGAAAATGGGCAACTGCACCGTGATACGTGGGAGCTCGTGGAAGAGCTGTGCCGGCTCGTGGGTAGCCTGGTTGCGATGCTTGAAATAGAGCCAGACCAGCTGGTAACGGTGCACGCCGTAGAAAGCCAGGACGATCAGCACGACGAAGTAGGGGATCAGCAGTGCCGCGTCAAACCAGTTCCACTCGTACAAGTGCTGGAAGGTGCGATCCGTGTAATGCGTGTGCAAGTAGCGGCTAAACCCGCGAGAGACCAGCAGGGCGAGCGGCGGGAAAGGAAGTTGCGGGGTGGCTATCAGGGTCGCGGCCTCCATGGAATTGGCACAGGCTCGATTGTAGTGAAAAGTCTGCTTTCAAAAAGTACTTGTACGCTAAAATGCATAAGTATATAAATATGAATAAGGAGAATGATCATGGCTACCACGCTCAAGCTGACTGCAGTTGGAACTTCAACCGGGATGGTCGTTCCTAAAGAAATGCTGAACCATCTTAAAGTGCAAAAGGGAGACATGCTTCATGCCACCGAGACGAAGGATGGGTATCTACTAACGCCCTATGACCCGATCGTGGAGGAACAGCTAAAGCATGGACGACAACTCATGAAAGAGTACCGCGAGGCTTTTCGCGCCTTGGCGAAGTAGCTCCCAATGACGGACTCTATCCAGTGGCTAGATCGACGCGCATTGCTGCTTCTGCATGAAGAAAGCCTCGCTGAGCATGGCGGCCTTCGCGGTTTTAGGGATGAGGGTTTGTTTGACTCGGCGCTTGTTCGGCCGCAGCAGATTCTTAACTATGAACCGGATGCAACTCTTGCCAAGCTGGCGGCAGCATACGCGTTTGGGATCACCCGTAATCATCCGTTTAGTGATGGAAATAAGCGAGCGGCATACTTGGCGCTTGATATGTTCTGCAGGGTAAACGGATGGGCTGTAAAAACATCGCAGCTGGATGTTTTCAATACAATGATGGCACTTGCCGCAGGCGACATGGCGGAGGAGGCGCTGGCTTTATGGATCACTCAGCACCTCGTTCCGCTTACAGCAAAGCCTTAGTTCAAAAACATTGTCGTATACAGCGTGTCTCGTTGTTTAGGGTTGAAGCCTGCATCACGAATCACGCGCCGCAACTCCTCCTCTGTTGTGCAGTTGGACGTACCCGCAGCCCGCACTACATTCTCTTCCAGCATGACGGAACCTACATCATTGCCGCCGAAGCGCAGGCCCATTTGCAGCACCTTCAAGCCCTGAGTCACCCAGCTGGATTGCACGTTTTCAATGTTATCCAGGTACAGCCGCGAGATTGCCAGCACCTTCAGGTAGTCCACTGCCGTAGCTTCTTCCCAGCCGCGACCGCCCAGCGCGGTGTTGTTCGGCTGAAAGCTCCAGGGAATAAACGCGGTGAAGCCGCCGGTCTCCTCCTGCAAGCGCCGCACTTGCTCAAAATGGTTCACGCGCTGGTCTACGCTCTCGCCTACGCCGAACATCATGGTCGCTGTAGTCCGCATGCCGAGTGAATGTGCCGTGCGATGCACTGCCAGCCAATCTTCCGTGCCGCACTTCAGCCGTGCAATCCTGCGCCGGACTTCGTCATCCAGGATCTCTGCGCCGCCGCCGGGGATGGAATTCAGGCCTGCATCGCGCAGGCGGGCGATAGTTTCGTAGAGAGAGATTTCTGAATATTCCGCTATCGCCAGGATTTCTGACGCTGAAAGGCAGTGCAGCCAAATTTGCGGAAAGCGCTGCTTGATGCCGGTAAACAGCCGCTCAAACCAGTCAATCTTCAGGTCAGGATGAATGCCGCCCTGCATCAGGACGCCGGTGCCGCCCATCTCCAGGGTCTCAGCGATTTTTGCGTAAATCGTATCGAATTCGAGGATGTAGCCTTCGCTTGCGAGCTTGCCCTTGAGGGGGCGGTAGAAGGCGCAGAAAGTGCAGTACTCCGTGCAAAAGTTGGTGTAGTTGATGTTGCGGTCGATGATGTAGGTCACTACGCCTTCAGGGTGCAGCTTGCGCCGCACGGCATCGGCATCCATGCCGAGACCCAGCAGATCGTCCGAGTGAAAGTAGTCCAGTGCCTGTTCGCGTGTGATGCTCATAGCTATAGTTTATGCTTCCGCACACAAGGCGCAAACAAATGCCGGGCAACAAGTTCGCGCTGTATCAAGGGCAGTGTTGCATCCTCGGCACGCTTCCATTAGGGATGGGCCGTTTCGGGTGTCAGCGATAGAAGGTGGGCATGCACGATAAAGCGTAGCGGTGCCGCGCCGATGTAATGAAACGGGTAGCAGGTAACCAGTACCAGCTCCGGGGTGTCTTGTGTGCTGAGTACCTGCACTTCCTCGGGATGCACAACCTCTGTGCGATCTACCAGGTAGCGGTACATCTCTGGACCGCGGGAAACCTCAATGGTCATGTGAGGAGCTATTTGGGCAAGCGGGCGCAGAAACGTGTCCCGATGCCCGGCCAGACCTACCGTTCCCAGGCCCCCCGGCATGGCAGTGCCGTGAATATGGCCGACGCCTTGAAGCAGGCTGCCGGTGTCGTCGTCATCCATAACGGGTACCCGCAACCCGATTGCCGGGATGGCGAGCTGCCCCAGAACCGTATTGCCTGTTGCCTGCGTTGTGAGGCTGTAGCCTGTAACCGCTGCCCGTTTGGCGGCGGCGTGCGCCCCTTGCCAAACCAAGCCGGTTGCTGTCGCGCAAAGCAGCACCGTCAACCATAAAATGCGTTCTAGTGTCTTCATGTTTGCAGGGGGCAGGCCTAGCGGCCGGATACAAAGCGGGCTGTGCGCAGGCCGAGAGCTCCAAAAAGCGATGCAATACCCAGTAGCCAGACAAGAGGCAGCATACCGGCGGTATGCGGCAGCCGTGCCACGACAGGCTTGTGCGTTGCGCTTGCTACCTGCTGCAGCCGTGCCGCCTGGATGCCTGCCGGAGCACTTGGGCCTACCTGCGTGGGCGTCAGCAGCCAAAGTGTAATCACGTGCATTTCATCTTTCGATAGATCGGTTTGCGAGAGGATGCCTTCAGACTCAGGATCAATAGCTGTTACAGGCGCGTTGTTGGCCTTGGCTACTGCAACTGCATCATTCTTTGGGTATGCAAATTCCAGGGGGGTGGGCAGGGAAGCGAAGTTCCAGCCGCGAATGTAGGTGGCTCCGTTTGCCGGCGTGCTCCAGGTAACCTCGCCCTTTTGGTCCGGCAGCAGGCTTTTGCTGGGAACACCGAGGAACAATGTATGGCCTGACGGTCCATCTACACGCAGGATGTAGCGGTCGGATAGATGGTCAACGACGCGAACGGAGTAGCTGCCGGGAGGAAGTGTGCGCCCTGGGATAGCAGTGCTTTGTGCGACGCTGAACTTTGCGGATGGGTGTTCTGTGTCAGCGGCCAGCAAGGGTGCGGTGCAAGGAAACAAGGCAATAGCGAATGCGGCGCAATAAGAAGTAACTCGTGCAAGCATGTTTTTCCCCTTGGAACGAACTTAGCCGGACCGATATACCTGGAGGTCACTCGCTTTAAGTGTCTGAAGCCTTGGTCGCTGCGTGAAGGCTTCGGGATGCTTTCATGAAGGCATTGCATGTAGTAATTCCTCATAGGCGCGGTGTTCTACAACCTATGTACTCCATTGCAGGTGACTGTTGTACTGCCGGATGAGCTGCCATGGTGACTGTTGTCTTCGCTTGTAACCTGGAGAGTTTTTAAGGTGCACGCCAGGCATAGACGCTACCATCCATGCAGGAGCCTGCTGAGATCGTGTCGCGCATACCAAATGGTTGTACTTTCTGCTTCCTTGTCCTTCTCTTTGCACCACCCCTGCCGGCAGCCGATGCGCCTGCTGCCGGACCTGCCACCGGTTTGCGCGACACGCTGATCTTTGTGAACGGGGACGTGCTTCAGGGCAGGCTTGACCGCGAGGTTTCAGGCACCGTCTTCTTCCAGTCCGATGAGCTTGGGGCCATCAGCGTGCCGTGGGCCAAGATCAAGTCGTTGCACACTCAATCCGGCTATGTCGTGCTCGGAAACAAGCCCGGCGTACACCTGCGCCATACCGTGATCGATGCTTCGCAGGGAACCCTGGCTGTGAGCGGGGGCCATATCGAGGTAAGTCCGGGGGCTGCGCCGCAGCCGGTTGCCGCAGACGCTCCAGGCAAAGGGAAGCAGCATGCCATACGGGGAGAAGTTGTAGTGCCCTCGCCGCAGCCGATACCTGTCGGAAACGCGCAATTCATTCTTGATGAGCAGACTTTTGACCGGCAGGTCCGGCAGGAGCCGAATCTTCTTGCCGGTTGGAACGGCAGCGCCACAGGCGGCGTCACACTGGTGCAGGCTACGGAAAACCAGTACATCTACACATCGGGGATTGCCCTGGTGCGTACTGTACCGACGGTCAGCTGGCTTGCCGCCCGGAACCGCACTACCGCTGATTTTTTAAGCTCCTACGGCCGCATTACGCAGCCCGCGTATATTTCTTCCGGTACGTTCGTCCCGGCTGCCGCGACAGAAACTTCCATCTTTCACGCGGATGCGGAACGCGACCAGTATGTAAGCAGCCGCACCTACGCGTTGACGCAGACCGCCTTCGACCACAATTTTTCGCAGGGACTTGCTTTGCAGCAGGTCTACGGTCTCGGCTTCGGCGTGACTGTAATCAAGCGGACTGCGCAGCAGCTCGACCTGAAGGCCAGCTTGCAGTATGAAAGGCAGCAGTTTATTACTTCGACGGCCGGTACGAATCAGAACCTGGTGGGTTCCACTGTCTCCGGAACCTACATGCTTACCCTGCCGCGCAGTATTGTGTTTCACCAGCAGATTGCCTATGTTCCGGCCTTCAATGTGACGCGCGCCTACTCTGCCAATGAGCAAAACACGCTGACGTTTCCGTTCTACAAAAGCCTGGCCTTCACGGTAGGTACCATCGACAGCTACCTGAATGACCCCGAGCTGTCAGTGCCGCCGACTACACGCAATTCCTTCCAGTTCACAACTGGAGTTACCTATACGGTGAAGTCGAAATACTAGGCGTGAAGCAAAGAGGCTTTGCCTCATGCCTGCCCCCGATTTCCGGCGGCGCAATCACTGACCATGTGACTGTGCCGGATTGGCCGCCAGCGGCTGTTTCAATACTTCCATTACGTCGTCCGGCAACGGCTTGTCCGCGTTTGCCACCAGCAGCGAAACCTGCCACATCTGCGCCTCGTTCAACAAGGTAGCGAAGGCAGGCATGCCGGAGAGGCGAATACCGTTTTTCACTTTCCAGTAGGTCTCGCCCGGCGGATCATCGCTGACACCTACCACGCCGTGGCCGTGCGGCGCCCAAAGCTGCGGCGGGTGGGGGAACATACTCATCCCGTAGTCAGAAGGGCGGTTGTATTGGCCATGGCAGGTGGCGCATTGCGCCTTGTACACCTGGGCACCCAGCAGCAGATTGGCCGGGCTGGGGTCCATGGCGGCCTTTGCAGGCATTTCACGATCGATGCGTGCTTTGAGAGGGACGTTTACAATCTGCTTCTCAAACGGCAGCTGTGGATCGGTAACAGCAACCGGCGGATGACCATATCGGAGCCAGGCCGCAGCACCTACCGGTAAAATGAGCAGCCCAAGCAGCAGGCCAAGAATAAATCCACGCATCGTAAGTTCCTCTGAGCCAATTTCTTCGGGCCAATTTCTCTAGGCCGATTCTCTGGGCCGATTCTCTGGGCCCTGACATGCGACCCTTCCTGCTGTGTATCGCACTCCCGATTTGTACGCAATAGCCGAAGGCGAGTTCCTGTAAGTTCCGCCTGGGCTGCCGGTTGCCCCGGATGCATCTTCAGCCGCAAGCCGGAACTTCAGCTGCTGCATGCCATGAGTGTTTTAATAAGGATTGCATGGGGCTACGGCTTTCCCCATCGCCGTTTTCGGAGGCATCAAACTTGTTTCAGCACCGCCACCGTTCCGCTGCCCTTCTGCTTGCCAGTGCTGCTCTCTCCATGGCTGTTGCTTTCGCGCAAACCGGCGCTCCCAGCACGCAACCCAGCTCGGCACCGGACCCGGTTCCCAGCCAGACTCCAGACCAGACCGCTGACCAGGTTACCGGGCAGCCCGCCGAGCAAACCGGGCAGCAAACCACGCAGCAGCGGGCACAAGTGCTGCGCGACGCCCAGGCTCGCGTGAACGCGCGACGCCACATCCGCGAGCAGCAGGTAGAGCAGGACACATACACGCACAAGTATGAGCTGTATGCAGGCGGCGGCTACCTGCGCTTTCGCCCAGGGCACAACCTGCAGCACACTACTGAAGGTGGCTGGAACGTAGGTATCACCGAGTGGGTGCGACCCAAGCTTGGTATTACCGGTGACTTCCGCGGCTACTACGGTACGGCGATTACAGACAACTTCCAGTTCCAGGTGTTTAAGCCTTCAATTAGCCAGTACACCTTTATGGGTGGGCCGCAATACAGGTTTTTTCAGGGCCAGCACTGGTCCTGGAACGCGCAAGTGCTTGCCGGGGTGACTCATGGCAACTTCTCGACAGGTACAGGCGGTTTTCCAGCAGATCTTGTCGGCTTGTATCCGGACGGCAACCAGTTTGCCCTGAGTGTGGGGGCAGCAGTGGACTACAACCTGAGTCCGGGGCTTGCCATACGGCTGATGCCTGATTACCTGCTCACTACCTACGGCTCCGATATTCAGCACAACCTCGGCTTCAACATCGGCGTTGTGTATCGGTTCGGGCGTCAGTAAGCAGGGTTAATGTTTGTGACGTATCTTGAGATATGGCATGCTTGATACCAAGATGGCCAATAGGACTGAAGCTGTTACAGCCAAAGTGTTTATGAGTGGACGAAGCCAGGCAGTGAGAATCCCTGCCGAGTACCGTTTTTTGTCAAGTGAAGTGTCAATTCGTCGAGATGCAATGTCTGGCGACCTTATCCTATCCGAAGGTCCGGGTACCTGGGAGCAGGTCCTGGCTGCCATTGACGAAGCCGGGGTTCCAGATGATTTTCTTGCCGACCGTACCCAGGGTGCCCCGCAAAAGCGTCTGGCTTTGTGACGCCGCTCTACCTGCTCGATACCAATACAGTCAGCAACATCGTCAAAGGCCACTCGGCGGCTGCCGTTTCCAGGCTGGTGTCGCTTCCCGCCAAGGCAGTTGCAATTTCCTCTATCACTGAGGCAGAAGTGCATTATGGACTTGCAAAGTTGCCTGCGACGCACCCTCTACATGCTGCAATGAAAAGCTTTTTTGCCAAACTCAATGTTCTGCCATGGGGTAGCAGGGAAGCTGCTGCATATGGTGTGCTGCGGGCGACTCTTGAGCAAAGCGGCAGGCCGCTCGGCAATATGGATACGTTGATCGTCACACATGCGGTCGCCGCGGGGTTGACCCTGGTAACCGGTGATAAAGCCTTGCTGGCTTTGCATGCAACGACTGCCTGTGAGAACTGGGCTACCGATCTGCCCTAGTACATGGTTCCTAGTACATGATTCTGGAGAGGCCGTAGGCAAACGCAGCCAGGCCGATGACAATCAGCACCAGGCGCTTGCCCATACCGGCCATGCGCTTACGGTGCCAACGGCTTCCGGCCGGCATGGTTGAGGCGGGTGGATGCGATGTGATGATGTCGCGCAAAAGCAAGCCGGTAAGCGCGAGAAACAATCCAGCCAGCAAAGTTACCCAATGGGACACATTTGTGATTCCAGGCATATCGTGGCCGCCGGAGACCCGCCGCTACTGGAGTCCTCTGAAAAGACGGCTCTGCCGAGATGCGGATAGGATCGAGGCGATCTCCTATTCACTTGGCAGCTTTTGCCTGGGGGAGGTCGGTGCAGCTTTCCGGCGGACTCCTCAAACAATCTCCACTGCTTTCGCGTAATTACTATACGGCCTGGGAGCAGCAGCTTGCGAGAGCTGTTTTGCTAAAGTCTTGAACGGACTGGAACGGGGACAATCTATTGCAGCGACTCCGCGGCACCTAGTGAGTAGCTGAAGCGATAAATATGCGTACCCTGCGCGGCTTCAATCTCCATGGTGCCGCTCAAGCCGGAGAGCTCGTCCGTGCCGCTGTCCGGGACCACTGCAACTGTCAGGGTCGGGATGCCGCGCTCCATCCTGCCGCTATGCTGCAGGGCAAAGCTGCCGGTGCGTCCCGCAAGCGTGCCCTGTACGCGCTCCATGGCGATGTAGCCGCCGGAGCCGTCAACCGTACCCATAGCGGCCAGCATTTCACCCTGGCCGGCAGCTTTCAGATCGCCCGTAAATACCTTGGCGATGTTGGATTGCCGGAACTGCCCCGGTGTTTCCTGCCTCGGCGTGAGCGTTACCCGGAACTCACCTGTTGCCATTTGTGCCATGCATGCGTCCTTTCAAGATCTTTGACGTCTCTTCATTTTAGAATGCCGTCGGCTTGCGCCCGGCTTTACCCCCTGTGCATCTACTACTCATGGAAAATTCGCAGTCTTCGCAGCCGGGTACGTACAGCGACATCTCCACATCCGGAGCTGCCGGGTTTGCTCCAGCTGGGGAGTTCGATGTACTGGTGATCGGTGCGGGTCCAACCGGGCTGGCGTGCGCGCTTGAGGCCAAGCGGATCGGCTTGCGCGTGGTGATTATCGACAAGGGCTGCCTGTGCAACTCCATCTATCACTACCCGGCGCACATGACGTTTTTTACCACGCCGGAACTGCTGGAGATCGGCGAGGTGCCGTTTCCCAGTCAGAACCAGAAGCCGAATCGCAATGAGGCACTGGAGTATTACCGCAAGGTTGCCGAGCGCTTCGAGCTTGATATTCGCCAATACTTGAATGTGGATTCGGTAGAGGGCAAAGACGGTGACTTCCGTGTGCACACTACAGACCGTTTCGAGCGCAAGGCGGTGTTCTCCGCGCGCAAGCTGGTGGTTGCTACCGGCTATTACGACCTGCCGAACTACCTTGGCATCCCCGGCGAGAACCTGAGCAAAGTGATGCACTACTATGACGACCCCCACCCTTACTACGGCATGGATGTGCTGGTGATCGGAGGCAAGAACTCGGCAGCCATTGCGGCGCTCGATTTATGGCGGCATGGTGTCCGGGTAACGCTGGTGCATCGCGGGCCGGAGATGCATCGCCATGTGAAGTACTGGATACTGCCGGACTTTAACAACCGTGTGACAAACGGTAAAATTGTTGCGCATTTCAACTCACAAGTGACGGACATCGGCCCGGACTGCGTGACCCTGAGTACCCCGGATGGCGAGCGCACCTTGCCGAATCACTTTGTGTTTGCTTTGACCGGCTACCACCCGGACTTTACATTTCTGCAGTCATTAGGGGTTCACCTGCACGGCGAAGACCGGATGCCGGACTGCGACCCGAATACGCGCGAGAGCAATGTGCCCGGTATCTACCTGGCCGGCGTCATCGTTGCCGGGAACCGTACCAACGAGGTTTTTATCGAGAATGGCCGATTCCATGGCAAGGAGATTGCCCACGATTTAGCTGTGCGGCTGCAAGCCCCGGTGCAGGAACCGGTTGGGGCAGCCCTGTAAGCTGCACATAAACAAAGGGCGCAATGGCTTGCTGCCATTTGCGCCCTTTTTGCTGCATGTTGTTTACTGATTCTGGAAAAAGCCCAGGTCTGAGCCGGGTGTGAAAGAAACCCCGCGCAGCACTTCACCGAAATGGGCATCCTTGACGGGGATAAATTGCAGGGTGCTGCCCAGGGTAGCGCCTGTGTTGCTCAGCAGATCGACGGTGACAAACAGCTTATTGGGGTCAGCGCCAGTGTCGCCGCCGCCGCTTACGGTTGAAGTTGTGGCCCAGATGGCAACCAGCCCACTTGGTCCAATCAGACCGGTGATGTTGCGCAAACCGTCTGTGGCCGGTGCCCATGGCAGCTTGGTAGCTGTGTTGCTGCCGGAGGGGTAGCCTGCGATTGTGTAAGCCGAGCCGATGCCAAGACCGTTCTTGATCGTGTATGCCAAGGTCCAGGATTTGGTGGTCGGGTTCAGGACCCACTTTTGTAGACCGGCGGTCGTTTGCGCGGCAGCATGCGTGTATAGGTCCGTGCCGCCCACGTAGCCGTCGCCTTCATCGGCGACATAGAGGGTTGTGGCATTGGCAAACCACAATCCGAATGGATAGCTGGTGTTGGCTGCGGACTTTGCAAGCACGGTGGGGAAGCCTGCCAGGATGCACATATTACTGGGCAAGCCTGCGGTTTGCAGCGTTGAGGCGTTGTATGCCAGCGGCTGCGTAGGTAGCTTGGCATTGGGGGCGGGCAGCCCTACGCCGTTAGGGCATGCTGTGCCTGTAGTGTCGACAAAGTAGACGGTATTGACGCCGTTGCCGCCGCTGCCTTTGGTGTAATACAGGACGTTGTTAAAGATGGTCTGGCCGCGGAAGTTATCATCCTTGCCGATCTTGTCGGCTTTTTGGCCAAGCTGGGCGATGCTGAAGCTGCCTACGGGAGTCGGCAGGCCGGGATTCTGCGCTTCTTCAGCCTGCGTGGCCGGGGAGACGATCTGCGCGCCCGCGCCCAGGATTACATTGGCAGGTTGGGGCGTCGCACCGTTGCCTGCATTGCCGGCGGTGTAGTACACCGGGTTGCCGTAGCTGTTGTTCAGGATCGCCGAACGGCCATTGTTGCCGCTGTAGGCATTGGTCGCGGTGAAGCGGAAAGTGCTGTCGAGTCCGATGGCAGCGATGGCGCGGTAGTAGGGCGTCTGTCCGTCGGGGCTGGTCGGGTCAATCGCCAGCGGTGTATTCGAGTTGGATACGTCGAGCACATTGACCGGAGCGATGTAGCCCATAAACGTCAGCACATTACCGTCGGTTGAGAGGTGCAGTGCAAGTTCGGATTTGGAGCTGAAGCTGGTGACCAGGTGTTTGCCGTTGCCGCCCTGGTCGCTGTTTGGCACCTCAATGGAGTTGACCGGGTTGCCGAAGATGGAAATCTGGTCGAGGTAAATCCTTGAAGTGATGCCGAAGCTGCCGTCATAAGCGGCATTGTTAAAGATATACGGATAGGTGCCGTTATAAGGTGCACCGGTTGATGCAGCGCAGCCGCCGGTGGTAGAGGCGCAGTTCGGCGGCAAGATCTGTCCGACAGTGACGTTGCTTGCCTTGTTGTCGTACACGCTGCGGCTTACGACCAGATTGTTGGGGTAGAGCTGGGGCTTGGCTGCTGTTGCGGTTTGCGCAAGTGCGGGCAGGCTGCCTGCGGTGATCGCTAAAAGAGCCAGGCTGAGAGTGCGGGGGTGAGCTACGACATGCATTCGGTTTGAACCTCCAGGGCGGCAGGGTTTGAGCCCTGCCTGACACGCTGGAGAAGTTAACAGCGACATATGAGAGGAGCGTGACAATGCAGGTTTGCCCGGAGAAGCTGGGTACAGCGGCTTGGGAGATAGGCGAAACAGCCGGAAAACTGTTTCAGGGCTGACGGTTGGTTACAGACACTCGGAATGGCGGTAGCTTTGCCTCGCCGGGGTCCTGCGTGTAGGTCTGTGAAGTTAAAGCCGGGTCGTAGCCGCGCCACAGCCAGGTGAGCTCTTCAGGGAACTCCGAGCCGCCGTGCGCCGCGCTGTGCGGGCCGGTGCCGAACGAGAAGTGGAAGTCGTAATCTTTGAGCTTGAGCGCATTCGCCATGCGCAGGTTGGCCAGCGGCCAGCTGCCGTAGCGCGGGTTTTCCATATCGTTATTGCCGTCTTCTATCCATACGCGCAGGTTGCGATGCGGCTCGTGCAGCACTTTTTCAGGGTAGTCCTGGCCGCCGTCCGGGACTGCCGGGTCCTCATGCCACTGGATGCTAGTAAAGCTGCCGATCCAGGTAAGGACGCGCGAGAATTGGTCAGGCTGCTGCCATGCCGTGTTGAATGCGCAGATGCCTCCTGAAGAAAGCCCGGTGATGGCCCGGCTATATGCATCTTTGCGAATGTTGTATTTGGCGTACACCTCGGGGAGCAGCTCGTCGCGGAGGAAGCGGGCGTAGCGGTCCGAGACTGTGTCGTACTCCGTGGAGCGCATGGAGTCTTTCAGGTCGCGCGACCACTTTTTGCCGTAGGCTTCGACAAACTTGTAGGTCGGCGTACCGGGCGCTGCCGAGATGTCGCCCGGGTCGATGAAGACGGCGATCATGACAGGGATTTTCTTTTGCGCGATGAGATTGTCGAGCACGTTCGGGGCGGGGTGGTCGCCGTCGCGGTGGCTGTAGCCGCCGCCATCCTGAAACACCATCAGCGCGGCAGCTTGTTTGGGATCATATTGCGCGGGGACGTAGACCCAGTAGTTGCTGACCATGCCGTCGTAGATTTTGCTGGTGTAGGTTAGTTTGGGGCTGAGAGTACCGCTCGGCACGCCCGCATGCTGCTGTGAGTCAGGACCGAGCTGCGGGGCAGCTGCGGGCTGCTGTGCGAGCATGGTTACGGCTGTGAGCAGGGCAAGTGCAAGAAGTGTCTGCCGCATAGAGCTCCCACTATAGCGGGGAGGTCTGTAGAGTTTGCAAGTCAAATGCAGTGAGACCGGCTAAGCGATGACGCGCCGTAGGAAGTTGCGGATGCCGACACCGCCGAGCAGCCCGAGCGAGACCAGCAAGCCAAGCAGGATGGCGAATGAAGGCATATGCGGAACGCCCGGCGTGAGCGCGGTGCGCAGCCCTTCACTCATGTACACGATAGGGTTGGCGAGCACCACGATTTGCAACCAGCGTACATGCGACAGCAGCGTCCATGGGTAGTACACGCAGCCCAGGAACGTGATGGGGATGACGACAATTGAAAAGATCAAGCCGATTTGCCGAGGCTGTACGCTGGAGCCGATGGTAAGGCCAAGCGCACCTGAAACGAGGCTGGCCAGCACCAGGACCGCTACAAACATGGGCCAGCTGGTGACGTGCAGCAACACCGGCGTCGAAGGCACGTAGTAGGCCAGCGGTAGTACCAGCAATGCGGCGAAGATGCTTTGCAGGGCAGAGAAGCAGACCTTTTCAACGGCGACCGCATACACCGGCAGCGGGCACATGACGCGATCGTCTATCTCTCGGGTGATGCCGAACTCGCTTGAGAGCGGCAAAGCGACGGCAGCGATGCCGGTGAACATAATCGCCACTGCCATGAGCCCCGGCAGCAGCACGGTGGCGAAGCTGCCGCCTCCCATCATGATGCCGGCCCCGGAGCCCATGCGTGGAAACAGGTACGTGAATACGAAAAGAAACAGCAGCGGCTGCATGATGACGCGCACAGCGAAGGGGAACAGCTCACGGCTCAGTACACGGGCGTCGCGCAGCATGAGTGCGCCAAAAGCTCCCAGCGCGCTGCCCGAAGGCACCGGTTGCGCTTGCTTGTTGGGCGTGGATTGAAGCTGCGCTTCGCGGCCTTCTTCAATCACGCAGGGCTCTCCCGGTCAACTTCAGGAACACGGTTTCAAGGCTCGGCTCGTGCAGCGCCAAGTCGCGCAGTCCAGCGCTTTGAGCGGCAGCGATCACCTGCGGCAGGAGCCCTTCAATATGGTCGGCAAAGATGCGGACTCCACCGGTTGCCGCTTCTGCTGAGGCAACACCGGGCAATGCCTTTAGGCGTGACAGCAGGGCCTCTACTCCGCTTTGATCGCGCAGGGTCAATTCTATGACCGTGTGCACGCCGTGCTTCCCTTTGAGCGTTTCCGGACGGTCGAGCGCAAGGATGCGGCCGCTGTCTACCACGGCTACACGGTCGCAGAGAGTGTCCGCTTCTTCCATGTAGTGCGTGGTCAACACCACGGTGATGCCTTCGTTGCGAAGGGTCCGCACGGCGTTCCACATGGCGATACGGCTTTGCGGGT
>CAXSFX010000096.1:0-15330 GCA_964236655.1 uncultured Acidobacteriaceae bacterium
CACGGTTTAGGTCATCCACCTTAAATGACAGAATCGAAACAAGATCGGGCTCGCCAAAGAGCGCCTGTGCATCGCGTAACCGCACGAAGCCGAAGCCGGAATCGTACTGGTAGAAGCCCGAGTGAAAGATACCGGCCACCAGGAACCGCTGGTACTTGGGCACCAGGCCGTAAGGGGTGAGCTCGCCTTGCGGGCTGGTAACCAGGACGGTGTCGCCCGCGTGTGCGTCAAGCGAGTCGGCCAGATCGTAGCCAAGTACGACAGGTGGATTGGGAGCGTCGGCCATCACCGGCGCAGCAAGAGCCGCGGCACTGCCCGAGGTCATGTCGCGCAGCATGTCAGAGACTTGCGCTTCCTGCGCAGGCAGGATGCCTTTGAGCAGTGCGCCGCCCGAGTGCGCCCCCCGTGAGATCAACACCGGCTCATACAGCGCGGGTGCGGCGGCGGTCACGTGCGGCAGGCTGCGCAGGCGCGCTGTCAGGCCGCGCCAATCGCGGATACCATCATTCTGTATTCGCATGAGCGATACATGCGCGGTGGCTGAAAGCAGGCGGCTTTGCAGGTCGCGCCGCATGCCTGTCGTGATCGCCAGCGCCAGGATCAACGAGGCAACACCCACCGCAATGCCGGCCACTGAAATACCTGTAACTACACCGATGACTGCCTGCCGACGCCGGGCGCGCAGGTAGCGGGCAGCAATGAACAACTCAAAGCGCACTGAAATCAGCCATCATGGGATCGCAACCTTGGCCGAACCGGCATTGTCATAGCGGTCAAAGGCGCGCAGCGTCAGCGAGTGCGGACCGCTACTGTTGGCACCCGGCAATGCCACGTCAAAGCTGTACTGCTCGCGCGCGGAGTCGGAGATGCGGCCAACCGGTTCAACATATTGCCATGGCGCGGCGTCGAGCGAGTATTCTGCCCGTGCAATGGGGGCCTGCTTGTTTGTCACTACGGCTGTTACATGCAGCGCGGCCGCACTTCGTTTCGCCGCTAAATCCGTGACAGAGGGGGTGGCGGTATCAATGAGAAACAGATCACTGACCCGCTCGCCCCCGAGCGCAGCCCCAGCCGGGTGCGAGGGTGCGTCGGTAACCGTCACGCGCAGTCGGTATGGCCCGTCCGGCAGCAGGGAAGCGTCGAAGCTGTAGAAGCGGTCCGTCAGGTCATCCTTCAGCAGGTGCCAGGTTGCGTCTCCCGGCGCGCGGTAATACAGGGCAAAGCGCAGCTCGTCGCCGTTATCATCGTGCGCGGCCCAGCGCGCGGTAACAGAACTTTTATCCTTGATCGCGCTCAAGGGTGCCGCCGGGCTGTTCGAATCGATATTGACCACGCCGCCCTGCGAGGCAAATGTTAGCTGCGTCTGCTGCGGGTAGCTCACCTGGTTGGCAGAGGCGTTGACGCGCGTGCCGGGCGCCACAAGCACCTCGTCTACCTCCGGTGCAGCATTGGCCGGTAGATAGTTCAGGCTAACCTGGCTGACGAGCGCACCCGGCTGCAGCGTAAGCCGCCACTGTGCGTAGCGTGCCGGGGGCTGGGCGATGGTTGTGTCAGCTGCTCCCACAGGCTTCCAATCCGTCCAGCCGCGAGCCGGGCTATCGACGTTGCCGGTGTGGGTTTCAAGCGTGTAGCCGGGTGTATTGGCGACCACCTCGGCACGGCCCCATAGCGAGGGCTGCGCGGTGTCGAAGACCTCGCTCTGCAAGGTAGCTTTCGCGGCTGGTGCCAGATCAAGCCGCAGCAGCTTGCCGGTGTTCGCGGCGGTCAGCAGCAGGTGGTTATCAGGTATCGGAGCAAAGCCGGTGATCTGGCCTGCATCTGCGTGCGCGATGTCTTGATACGTTCCATCGTCGTGCAGGCAGTACACGCGCCCATGATTACCGGTAGCCGCCAGCAGACCTTCGGGAGTCATAAGCAGGCTGTACACCACATCATTAGGAGCAGCCCAGATGCGGCGCGGTGCCTGCGCGGTGTCGGCCGGCAGCAGATCGACTTCAGAGCCCTCCGGCACGGCTGCGTTGTTGCTCACTGCCTGTGTGGAGCCGGGCTGCACCACTGTCACGGTCACGGTGCCGGTTGCAGGCGAGCCCGCGTTACCGGTGGGTTGCAGGGGCAGATTGTTGTTGCGACCTTTCTCTCCCACTGCCGCTACGTACAGTTGGCCTTGCGGCCCCAGGGCCAGCGAGGTAATTTCGCGTTTTTGAGCTTCGTATACAACCAGCCCCTTGCCTGCGGGCGGGATGCGGTACACCAGCCCCGTACCGTCAGAACCGGCCAGCAAATCCCCGTTTGGGGCGAATAGCAGGGAGCGGATGTGCGGCTCGTCGCTTGCAAAAAACAGCTCCGGGGTCGCACTGCCTTTCAGCCCAACGCGAAAAATGCCTCCGGGCGCGCCGGTTGCAAGGTACAAGCGGTTCTGTGCGTCGAACTGCATGGCCCAGATGTACTTCGGCTTCAGCGCCGTATCGGCAGCATTGAACGCCACAGGCGCGGTAGTTTCATCGAGCGGCTTGGCGGCTTGCGGGTCCAGGCGGAAGACTTTCGCCGAAGGCAGCGTAGCCGCGTACAACGCACCGTCGGGACCCATGCTGAGGGCTTGCACGCTCAGATCCTTCGACGTAAATAGAACGGTCTGCTTACCAGTGGGCGCAATCCGTATTACTTGCGCGGGTGAGCCGGTAGCGACGTAGGCATTGCCCGCCTTGTCACTCGCCAGCGCCCACACATCGGCCGAGGTGAACTGGGTCACCGTGTTGAGGTCAAAGCCTGAAGACAAGATCCCGTCACTGCCGATGGCGATGCTGTGGGCGGTGCCTTTTTCCCAGTCGCTGAAGCTCGCTTCATTCCAAAGGTGCGTGCCCTGCGCACAAGCCAGCGAGGAAACGGTAAGCAGCAGGGGGAGCAAGCGAAGAGGCATCGTCACCAGTGGAGTTTACCAGCGGCCCGCTTTTGCCCGGCGTCCGGCTAGTTGCACAGCACCGCTCGATAACGCAGAGCGCCCTTGCGCGCCCGCCCCACAGCCGCATTTGCCTCGCGCATGGGGAACGACTCGATCATGGCGTGAACCTTGTGGCGTACTGCGACGTCCAGCATTTCTGCAATCTGTACGGGGCTGCCGATGTTGCTGCCTCCAATGATCTTGCTGCCGGAGACCAGCGGAAACACTCCCAGTGAAACAGGCTTCGGGGGCAACCCTACAAATACAAGCGATCCATGCGGACGCAGGGCGGCTACATACGCACTCCAGTCACTGTCAGCAATGCTCGTGGACAGGATGAAGTCAAAGTGCCCGGCGAGTGCTTTCAACGACTTGCTTTCGCGGGTATTGACGAACTCGTGCGCTCCCAGTCGTTTTGCATCCTCTTCCTTCCCCGCAGAGGAGGAGAAAGCGGTTACTTCCGCACCGAACGCCCTCGCAAACTGCAAGGCCAGATGCCCAAGCCCGCCGATGCCCACTACCCCCACGCGCGAGGCTGGATGGATCCCCGCAGCACGCATCGGTGAGTACACGGTAATGCCCGCACACAGGAGCGGCACCGCCGAAGCGCTGTCCAGTTCCACCGGGAGCGGGACGGCAAAGCGGGCATTCACACGAACGGCTTCAGCAAAGCCGCCATTACGGCCTACGCAGGTGGGCTGGTTGGCGGCACACAGATTTTCTTCGCCGCTTCGACACCAGGTGCAATGCCCGCAGCTGTCTGCCTGCCATCCCACGCCTACGCGGTCACCCACATGCAGGTGGTGGACGTTTGCTCCGGTAGCCGAGATGGTTCCCACAATCTCGTGCCCTGGGATGAACGGGTACTTGCTGGCTCCCAATTCGTTGTTGATCAGGCTTACATCCGCCTGGGACACGGCACAGTGCGAGATCGCGATCTCCACATCGCCTGCTCGTAGTTCGCCGGGGTCGTACCTGTAGGTGTGCAACTCGGCTCCGGCGGCATGTACGGCCAATCCCTGGATCATTGTTTTCCGGTCTCGCTTGTGTCTCTTATTGCTTGAGTGTGGAGCCTATTCTACCCGCAATGTCAGTACTTGCTGGCCGGTAAAGGTGGCGGAAAGCGGCATGGCCGCGAGGGTCTGGATTGATTCACCGTGCAGTGCTGCGCGGTCCCGCTCATGCGAGGCGGCCAGCAGGTTGGCAACCGATAGCGGCACGCTACCGAGCGTTTCACCTTCCACGCATACCTCGGCGTCAGGCGAGAGCAGGCTCACATAGAGGGTGTCATCCGGGTGGTTCGCATTGAGCTGCGCAACCGTGCTGCCGAGCGGTGTAGGGCCCGCACCGTGGCCTGCACCCAGCAGCCCATCGAGCGTGGGTCCGTCGCTGATGAGCAAGCGAACCTCACCGCGCGGCAGCGACGTGGGCAGCGTAAGCGGAATGCGCAGCGACTGCGGCGTGCCGCGATAGGGCGCGAGCGTTGCGGCCAGATCGATGCGGTCGCCTGCGTGGACCACGGTCTGCTCCACGGCGGCCCGGCTCAGGGCAATCGTATGGCGGCCAGGCAGCACGTCTACCGCGATCTGCACGGAGGTGAAGCGTATTTGCCGGTCGCCGCTGCTGTAAAGTGTGTTGAAACGCTGCCCGATGGTAAGCGCCGCTGACAAAGCCGCCGGACCAAAGCCGCCTGCTGAAGCCAGGGTAGCAATTGTCACCGGCTCATAGCCGGGCAGCCGCACAGTGGCCTGCACCCGCAGGCTGTCCTCTTCGGCATAGCTTGGGGTTTGCTGCAGCGCTTGAAACAGCGATACCAGGATGGCTGTCGGTGTCACCTGTGCCTGGTCGAGCACGTTGAGGTGCAGCACGCGCGTGGCTGCGACACCGGCAGCCACATGCGGGTTGTGCAGCGTAATCTCAACCGGGATGGTGTGCGCCGTGATTCCAAGAGTGCCGCCGATAGCGGTCTGACGGTCTTCAGTAAATGCACCGACAACTTCGCCGGTGTTGATGATCTTGAACGAGTTCGACTGTGAAGCCAGCGTTGCCAGCACGTCAGCCTTGGTCATAGGCAGGCTCACTGCACCGAACTGCGTCAATGGGTGCCCACAGGCCAGCAGGCGGCCTGCGCTGTCCAGGTAGGTCACGGTGCAGGTCGCTGCGATCTCCATATCGCCTGAAACCAGCAGCGCGCTTACGGCAGAGCCCGGTTCAAGCGCCGGTGCCTTGGCGGCCTCGGCGGGAGACTGGCTGCTGCCGCCCAGCCCGGCAACTGCTTCCATGCCGAGGGGCGGCGCGTGCTGCTTCCACAGTGCCAGCGCGGCAGGGGAGAAGCCGGTGAACACCAGCGGTGTGTCTATTTGTTGAATTGATGGAACTGGTTGAATTGGTTGAATTGGTTGAATCTGCGGGTTGCCCAAGGCAAGTGCCGAAGTGGCGGGCGCTGCAACGGCGTCAATGTCGCGCACGGCCAGCATCTGCGCGATGGGAGTAATCCCACCGATAGGCTCTTTCGAGAACTCGCCGATACGAAAGCCGAGCGCACCTACCAGCTTGCCGTCAATGTAGACGGGGCTGCCGCTCATGCCGGCCACCACGCCGGTGTGCTCGGCTTTCGCTCCTGTAAGCCGCACCAGGATCAGGTCTTCGCCGGGCCCTTGCGAGTTGTGGAGCACGCCTAGAATATCAACGCCGAAGGGCTCGGGCGTGGAGCCCTCGAACACCGTGTAGGCGGTTCCATGAAGGCCGGCATGCACAGCCGACAGCGGGAAAATACCTGCGCTGGAAGGGGGAGGCACTGTTTGCGCTCCAGCCGATGAAATCGGGATGAGCAGGGCAGAGAGAAGAAGCCGGACCATTTGCGAAGTAGACACGTCTACAGACTAGCTGGCTTACTTACGTTTCAAGCAAAGTTGCATGGTGAGATTGCCAGGCTTGAAACTATGGTCAAAGCATTTATCAGGAAAGTCGGGGAGTGGAACGTGAGTGATCGAACCAAACCGGTGTCCGTACAGGCAATGTTGCTGGGTCTTTCCATGTTGGCCGGCTCGGGCGCAACCGGGCTGCAAGCACAGTTCACGCCGCAGGGTGGAACCCCTGAGCCCCAGTCCGCCCCCACTCAGACCGCGCCCAAGCCGACCGCTCCGGACCAGAGCGCACCCGCCCCCACGACACCGGACCAGACCGCGCCCGATCAGGGAGGCCCCGGCGGGGATAACGGCTCTATTGCCATCCCGAAGAAGAAGGAGCAAGCGCCGCCCCCGGTAGCCCCTCCTGTTGAGCCAGTCATCAAAAACCCGCCCCAACTTTCAAATTTCTCCCTGCGGGTAGACGTGCCGGTAGTCAATGTCGATGTGGGCGTGATCCTGGAAAAGACACACCAGTTTGTGCCGAATTTGCAGCAGGCTAACTTTCGCATCTTTGAAGACGGCAAGCCGCAGGAGGTCGCTTCGTTCGGGCGCATCCAGGCACCAATCACCGCTGTACTATTGGCAGAATTTGCAGCCACCAACTACAACTTCATCTATGACATGCGCAACGCGGCGTACTCATTCGCGCAGCAGCTAAAACCGGATGATTACATTGCCGTTGAGACCTACGACCTGCACACAGAAATCCTTACGGATTTTACCCAGGACAAGCGGCTGGTTGCCCAGGCGCTGAACTCGCTGGTAATACCGACCTGGCGCGAGACCGACCTGTTTGACGCAGTGTATGAAACGCTGGACAGGATGACCCGTATTGAGGGCCGCAAGTACCTGATCCTGATTTCTTCCGGGGTTGATACATTCTCAAAAATCACGCTCGACAAGACATTGGCAAAGATCAAGGCCACGCCCAATGTAACCATTTTTGCGATTGGTACCGGACAGTTCGCACGAGTTATGGCTGAAGGCAGGGGTGGGCTGGGCGGCAGCCGCGAGATCGGCTTTTTACAAGCAGACAACCAGCTTTCAAGCTTCGCGCGCATGACCGGCGGCCAAGCGTTTTTTCCGCGTTTCCAGGGAGAAATGCCCGACATCTTCCATGAAATCAATAACTCTATTCGCAACCAGTACGTGCTGAGTTACCGACCGACGAATACGAAGCAGGATGGAACATTCCGCAAGATTCAAGTGGAGCTGGTGGACAACGAAGGGAAGCCGCTGCGTATGCAGGATGAGAAGCAAAAGTCGCTGAAGTACGATGTTATCGCGCGTGACGGGTACCGGGCCAAGCTGCCGGTGGAGTAAGGCCTAGTCCAGGTAGGCTTCAATCTCGCTAAGCTTGAAGTGAATGCGGTCTCCCGGCGCACCGTAATGGGTGGCTTCAGTTAAGACACCATGCGTGAACCGCGAGAAGATTTTCGTCTCCGGGTCTAGCAGCCAGATTTCAGAGACACCCATAGCCTGAAAGTCGGCAAGCCTCTTAAGAACTCGCGGCATTTGATCTTCGGGCGAGAGCACCTCAAAAACCGCCATGGGGGCACGAGTTGGTACCTGTTCAATGATTTGGTTGCGATCAAATACCGACACATCCGGTATGCGGAAGCGAGTGGCTCCAGTTCGCATTCTTAGTTCCGGACGCATGCGGATATTCCATTCTTTTGCATGTGCCTCAAACCAAAGCATGATTGCACGCTGCCACGACGAATGATCCCACTGTCCCAAGCATCTCTCCTCGATGATTCCATCCACATAATCCGCATCCGGCTCATAGCTGGTGTGGAGGTACTGCTCAATTGAAATCAGGTTCGCCGCGGCAAGCTTGCCCGCCAACTGATCTGCCGCGATGATGTCCGCAACCGTCGCCATATTCCCTCCGCTGGACTGGTCTCCAGTATAGGTCGAAATGCCGGGTTCGAAACAGCTTACCCGCGCACATCTTTCAGCGCCGGGTACACCTGCTGAAATCCCGCATATCCCCGGTTATACCGTGCCACATCGGCAGAATCAGGCACAATCTGCTCCGCTACCTGAATGGCTTGTGCGCAGGCAGCTTCTACGCTCGGCCAGCAGCCGCCACCTACCCCGGCCAGCAGGGCCGCGCCGAACGCGCCACCTTCCTCGGCTACAAGCACATCTGCGGTATGGCCGTACACTGCTGCCTGAATCATTCGCCACAATGGAGATCGGGCACCCCCGCCGCCAAGCCGCACGCCTTTGACCGGCACGCCCATCTCGCTAAACAGCGTGAAGCTGTCACGCAGAGAATAGGCAACTCCCTCCATCACGGCGCGGGTCAGGTGAGCACGGGTGTGGTCGGCAGTCAGGCCCGCAAAGGCAGCGTGGGCTTGCGAGTCCAGGTGCGGCGTGCGCTCCCCAAGCAGGTACGGCGTCCACAGCAAGCCGTCACTGCCTGCCGGGACGTGCGCGGCCTCACCGGTAAGTGTGTCGTAACTGCCGCCCGGCAGCAGCAAGTCGCGCAACCAGCGCAGGCTTAGCCCCGCGGCTTGCGTCACGCCCATCACATGCCAGCGGCCCGGTACAGCATGGCAAAAAGTGTGCAATCTGCCACCTGTATCAAGCGAAGGCTTGGCCGTGGCTGCGAATACAACCCCGGAAGTCCCGATGGTAACGGAGACCGAGCCGGGCTCCAGGATGCCCATACCCACCGCACCCGCGCCTTGGTCGCCCGCGCCTGCCACAACCGGTGTACCACTCACGAGGCCGGTTGCCGAGGCCGCGTCCGGGGTGATGTGCGCGCATACCTCCGGCGACTCAAACAACTGAGGCAGCCAGCTTTCGCTGATACCGGCCGCGTGCGCTACCTCGCTCGACCAGCGCCGGTGCGCCACATCCAGCAGCAGCGTGCCTGAAGCTTCCTGCACGTCCATGGCGTAGGTACCGGTCAGGCGGAAGCGCACGTAGTCTTTTGGGCACAGAATGTGCGCGACACGCGCGAAAATCTCGGGCTGGTGCTCCCGCACCCACAGCAGCTTGGTCAAGGTAAAGTTCGGCAGGGCAGGGTTGGCCACCAGCTCGATCAGGCGCTCACGGCCCAGTTCCTTGTGGAGCCAGTCGCATTGCGGTCCGGTGCGCTGGTCGCACCAGATAAGCGCCGGGCGCAGCACCTCGCCGTCCTTGTCGAGCATGACCGCACCGTGCATCTGCCCTGTCAGGCCGATAGCTCCAATGCTCATGCCGCTTGCGCCGGGCGCTTGTGCCAGGGCACCGCGGATGGCACTCTGCGCGGCACGCCACCAGTCCTGCGGGTCCTGCTCCGCCCAACCCGGCTGCTCCGCACGGAATGGCGCATGCTCTTCCGCAGCCGAAGCAACGATGACACCGCCGGTATTGATCAGCACGGCGCGCGTACCGCCCGTACCCACATCCATGCCAAGAAACAGCTGCTCTGCCACGTGCACTCTCCTCGTTTCCAGCCGGCTTCTACTCTACCGCGCCGAACTCTATAGGTACATTGGGCAGGTACACTGCCCATATGAGTATCAAAACTCTTGCCACCCGCGAGGTATACCGTAACCGGTGGATGCGTGTGCGCGAAGACGACATTGAACGTCCGAACGGCACGCGCGGCATTTATGGAGTCGTGGAGAAGCATCCATGCGCGGTCATCATCCCACTCGCGCGGGAAAATGGGGAAAACCGGCTATACCTGGTGCAGCAATACCGCTATACGGTCGGCGAGGTGTGTCTGGAATTTCCGCAGGGCGGCTGGGAAGACCCGGACGTGGACATCGTGGAGCTTGCTGCCGGAGAACTGCGCGAGGAAACCGGACTACACGCGGGCTCGCTCACGTATCTTGGTCCCATGTGGGTCGCATACGGTTTTTGCAACCAGCAGCAACACGCGTTTCTGGCAGAGGACTTGCAGAAGGGCGAAACGGAGTTCGATGCCGAAGAGCATGACCTGACGCTGCACAGCGTTTCTGTGCCCGAGTTTGAACAGATGCTGCTTACGGGTCGCATCAAAGACTGCTGCACATTGGCTGCCTGGGGGCTGTACAAAGTGTGGCGCGAAGCACAACGGTAAGGGAGCAGAACATGGCACAGCAGTGGACAGCAAAGCAGATACCAAGCCAGGCAGGCAAGCGGGCGATTGTGACCGGTGCAAACGTCGGTCTTGGATTTCAGACAGCGCGGGAGCTGGCGCGGGCCGGCGCGCAAGTAGTGATGGCATGCCGGTCGGTGGAGCGGGGCCAGGCAGCGGCAGACAAGATCAAGGCTGAGCAGCCGGGGGCGCAGGTGTCTGTGGCACAGCTTGATCTTTCATCGCTGGCTTCCGTGCGCAAGTTCGCCGGAGACGTGCTGGCGGCGGGAGAACCGCTCGATATCCTGGTGAACAATGCAGGCATCATGATGCTGCCCAAGCGCGAAGTGAGTCCGGACGGATTTGAGCTGCAGCTGGCAACAAATTATCTTGGGCACTACGCTCTTACCGGTTTGCTGCTACCTGTGCTGCTGCGTTCAAGCGCGCCCCGTGTTGTAAGTGTTTCAAGTAATGCTCATAAACGAGGCAAACTGTATCTTGAAGACTTTCAGCAGCAACAAGGTTACAGCCCTGTAAAGAGCTACCAGCAAACCAAGTTGGCCGCGCTTGTATTCGCAAAAGAGTTGCAGCGGCAGAGTGACACGCACGGCGCAAAGCTGCTGAGTGTTGCGGCGCATCCAGGGTTGTCAGCTACCTCAATCACACGGGAACTGCAAGGCTTGCAAAAGCTTATTGTCTCCACTGCCTTCAGCGTACTGGGCCAGGATGATGCCGGGGGTGCATTGCCGTTGTTGTATGCGGCAACAGCAGCGCAGGTAGAGCCCGGCGGCTACTATGGCCCCAGCGGCTTTCAGGAATTCAAAGGAGCTCCGGCTCCGGGCAAGGTAGCGCCCCAGGCCCTTGATCCTGAGTCCAGCCGGAAGCTTTGGGCTCTGTCGGAGAAAGCCACGGCTGAGGTATATGCATGGCCTGCAGGTCGCTAGTGTATATATGCAGAAAACATGCTACGGCTGTTTGAGATGAACCGGGTTCGCTATGCCGTTGGAAGATCGTCACGTTTTGGTGGACGCGCCAGAAATACGATCATCGCCACACCGGCGGCTAGCACACCTTCTTCAATCTCCACACTTGCTTTATGCAAGTGGTCAAATTCCTTCCTGTGAGGCTCGCGCGCTGAAACTGTATCCATATCGCCGCCTACGGCAAGTCGGTCGGCTTCCATGCGAGGAATGAGGTTGCCCTGCGATAGCGCGGTGAGTAGCAGCATGGCTACAGTGCACAAGATGGGACCGAGAAGGGTGCGACCATACGCGCGCTGCCACGCAGCCAGCACAAGAAGTATCAACAGAAGAGACCCGGCTACCAGCCCTTCTGCATGGAGCGTGATCAGGCAGTTGCGAACAAGCAGCCCCGCTGTGACCTTGTCGGGCAGTACCTGGAAGGCAATGTTCGCAACTGCCGGGAAGAACAGCACCGCGCCCACCCAGAGCACGATCATCAGCGAGATCAAAACACGCAGTAATGTTTTCACTGGATCCTCCTGCTAAATGAATTACGCAAACAGAAACTCCTTGGTGCGCAGGCCGGCGATGGTGTCGCGCAGCTTGGCGGCTTTTTCAAACTCGAACTTCTTGGCAGCCTCGCGCATGTCTGACTCCATGTTGGCGATATGCAGATCCAGCGCCTGCTGCGTTTTGAACTCCGGTAGATCGTCTGTTTCCTCTGTCAAATCGGCGTAGTCAGCCTTCATAATTTGCGCGAGCGACATATCCGTGGGCCGGATGATGGAGGTAGGCGTAATACCATGCTCCGTGTTGTAGGCGCGCTGCACCTCACGTCGGCGGTCTGTTTCATCCAGTGCTCGCCTCATGGAATCCGTCATCTTGTCCGCGTACAGAATCGCGCGGCCCTGAACATGCCGCGCCGCACGGCCGATGGTCTGGATGAGCGAGCCCTGCGAGCGTAGAAAGCCTTCCTTGTCCGCATCGAGAATGGCCACGAGCGAAACCTCGGGCAGGTCAAGCCCCTCACGCAGCAGGTTGATACCGACCAGCACGTCGTACTCGCCTTTGCGCAGGTCTCGCAGCAGCTTTACGCGCTCCAGCGTTTCAATTTCAGAGTGCATGTAGCGGCAGCGCACGCCTACCTCGGTGTAGTAGCCGGATAAATCCTCGGCCATGCGCTTGGTGAGCGTTGTGACCAGCACGCGCTCGTCACGTTCAACACGAATGCGAATTTCAGCAAGCAGGTCATCGATCTGGCCACGTATGGGCCGGATTTCAACCTCCGGGTCGATGAGGCCGGTTGGCCGGATGATCTGCTCTACGACCACGCCCGCGGCCTGCGTCAGCTCATATGGGCCCGGCGTGGCCGAGACATAGATGAGCTGCTGCGTGCGGTTCTGGAACTCCTCAAACTTGAGCGGCCGATTGTCTGTGGCCGAGGGCAGACGGAAGCCGTAATCGACCAGGTTCTGCTTGCGCGAGCGGTCGCCATGCCACATACCGTGTAGCTGCGGCACGGTTACATGCGATTCGTCGAGAAACATCAGGTAATCCTGTGGAAAGTAGTCGAACAGGGTCGGCGGCGGCTCGCCCGGCATGCGGCCTGAGAAGTGCCGCGAGTAGTTCTCGATGCCATGGCAAAAGCCGATGGACTTGATCATTTCCAGGTCGAAGCGGGTGCGCTGGTGAATGCGCTGCGCCTCGACCATGCGGCCCTGGCCTTCAAGCTCCTTCTCCCACCATTCAAGCTCGGCCAGGATGGAGTCAATGGCTGACTTTTTGCGCTCAGGCTGGACGACATAGTGGCTTTTCGGGTAGATGGGCAGCCGCGCGTACTTGCGAATGACAGTGCCGAACAGTGGATCGATTTGCGAAAGTGCGTCAATCTCATCCCCAAACAGCTCAATCCGGTAGGCTGACTCGTCATAGGTGGGGAAAACCTCGATGACATCGCCGCGAACACGAAATGTACCGCGGCGGAAGTCACCATCTGTACGCTCGTACAGGATCTCGACCAGCTTTTTGGTAACGTCTTCACGCCGAATATGCTGGCCTTTTTCGAGGAACAGCAGCATGCCGTAGTAGGCCTCCGGCGAGCCGAGGCCGTAAATGCAGGAAACTGACGACACGATGATGGTGTCACGCCGCTCAAATAGCGACCGCGTAGCCGCCAGTCGCAGCTTGTCCAGCTCCTCATTGACCGTCGATTCCTTCTCGATATAGAGGTCACCTGCCGGGATATAGGCTTCGGGCTGGTAGTAGTCGTAGTAGGAGACAAAGTATTCAACCGCATTGTTGGGGAAAAATTGTTTGAACTCATGATAAAGCTGCGCAGCCAGCGTCTTGTTATGCGCCAGAATAAGCGCGGGGCGGTTTAGGGTTTCAATCACCTTGGCCATGGTGAAGGTTTTGCCCGAACCGGTAACGCCGAGCAGCACCTGGTGCCGCTCGCCGGAGCGTATGCCGTCCACCAGCTCGCCGATGGCGCGGCCCTGGTCGCCGCGCGGCTCGTAATCGCTCACCAGGTCGAAGGGAAGAGACTCTTCCTTGGTAAATTGGCTAAGCATGCGCCACCCCTGCTCGTACTGGTATGCCGAGGGCTTCCGCCCACTCGCTTGCGCTATCTACAACCGCATCGACCAGCCCCTGCTTCTCCATGTCGGCAATGGAATGCGGGGACAAGCCGTAGCGGCAGCCCAGGCTCCAGGTGCCTGCCGCACGCGCAGTACGGATGTCCACATCAGAGTCACCGATCATTAGCGTCACCTCGGGCGTGGCACCTGCTTCGGCAATCAGCTTCAGCAAGCCTTCCGGCTGCGGCTTTTTCGTCGCAAAACTGTTGCCCCCGTAAATAGAAAAGAAGAACGGTTTTAGTCCTAACCCTTCGCAGATCTCTTCGGAAGCACGCACAGGCTTGTTGGTCAGCACAGCCATGCGAGCACCCGGCAGGGCATTCCGCAGGGAAGTAAGCTGTTCGATCACATCCGGGTACACGTATGTGTGGTCCAGCTTATGTTCATGGTAGTAGGCCAGAAAGCTTTCAAGCGCCGCAGGAGCCAGCGCCGGATCGGCACCATCAGCGGCTAGTGCGCGTTTCACCAGCATGCCCGCTCCATCGCCGATGTAGGATGCGATCCGCTCTTCCGGTTGCCGAGGCAGGCCGAACTCAATCAAAGTTGCGTTTACCGCTTCGGCCAAGTCCTTTTTCGAGTCGATCAGGGTACCGTCAAGGTCGAACACAAGCAGGCTAAGCTGGGCAGATGGGATGCGATGAAGTGTTCGAACCATCCTTTTACTATAGCGGTGAGGCACCAGCGGCTGGAACTCATCCTGAGTCCAAGGTTATGTAGCGAAAACTGATTTCCCATGGTGAATAAAGCAAGGGTTTATAGGCGAGCAATCTCACCTACCGTACTCGCCGACCTCTACCCGATTGAGAAACCTGGTTCTAGTTCAAAGCCTTGGTCCCTGCCATGCAAGCTCGCTCTTGAAGCTTTCCTGGAAGCCCTCAACCGATTGCTTTCTGCTATCTGCCCGCAAGAGGCTCAAGCTTAGTTCCAAAACTCTTTTTCGGTGTAGACCCATGAGGAAAGTGCCTTATAGCAACATGGAATTGGGGTCTAACTGCCTGAACTCTAGGCACAGTTTTGGCTCAGCACTGCTGTCGTCAGCTCCAGCGTCGAAGGAATCGGGAAAGAATTGAGCTTATCCGCATATTCCACGCGATTGCGCCCATTCTGCTTAGCCAGGTAGAGCGCGGCATCGGCCAGGGTCACCAGATCCATAGTGGTTGCTGTACCCCCATCAAACCACGCCACACCGAAGCTGCAGGTGACGGGTAAGAGGAGGTCATCATGTTCAATAGGCCGTGCGGAAATAGACAGGCGAATCTCTTCCATGCGCTTGTATACGCTGCCTCGATCGAGACCCGGCAACAAAATTAGCAGTTCCTCGCCGCCATACCTCCCGACGAAATCCACCGGACGAGTTACAGTTTCGATGCGACGAGCGCACTCTCGCAGTACCGAATCACCTGCTACATGACCATACCGATCATTGACTTGCTTGAAGCCGTCAAGGTCCGCCATGACAACTGCGATTGAGGGTCCTGCGCTTTGCGCCCTTTCGCAAAGCGCATGCATATGTTCAAAGATTGCACGCCTGTTCAACAAGCCGGTCAACGGATCGCGTCGTGTCGTTTCAAGCAGCTCTGCCCGAGCGGCGAGCAGCTCACGCTTTTCCTTCTCCAGCTCCATGGTACGCAGCGATACCAGCCGTTCGAGTGCCTGCTGGCGTGCGACCAGGAAGCGCATACTGGCCCGCCACAATCCAAAGAGAATAGCGAGTATCGCAGCAGCTTCAATCGCCAGAAAAGGCTTGCGCTTCCACCATGGCTCTAATAGCACAAAGGAAAAACTCTCCACGGGAGAACTCGTATGGGCGCGCCGGTCGTAGGTG
>CAXSFX010000097.1:0-15033 GCA_964236655.1 uncultured Acidobacteriaceae bacterium
GGCAGTCCGGCCCGTTCCTGTCGGCATACATTCCCGCAGGTCAGGCAGATCCGTCAGGCACCGGATCAGGGCTGAACAGCGGACTGTTCGGCGATCTCGGTCATCGCAACCAGAAGCCGGACCGCACCGGCGCAGCACGGCCCGCGAATCAAAGCCGTACCAACTGGATCAACACAGCATCGTTCGGCTGCCCTGGGAACCCCGGCTGGCTGCCGGGCACAGCCTGCCACACAGGCGCGGCTGACCCCACTGCAACTGATACCCCGGTGCAGGCTCTGGCAGCAGGGTACATATCACCGATAGGGCGGTTCGGCAATGCGCAGATCGGGTCCATCACCGGGCCGGGTACGGTGAATCTTTCCTCGGGATTGTCGAAGAGCTTTCCCCTTACCGAGCAGATTCATCTCCGGGTCGAGGGCACCTTTACCAATATCCTGAATCACACCAACCTGAACGATCCATCACTCGACATCACCAATGCCAACTTCGGGCAGATTACAGCGGCGCGCGGGTCTGACTTCGGCGGAAGCCGCACCGGGCAGGTGGCGGCTCGCATTGACTTCTAAGTGCGAGCGTTCATAGTTCATAGGATTATTAATATGACCGGATTGAGAGGAGCCGGTCGGGATTCTACCGCATTCACTTGGAATCCGACATTATTGCAGTAAGTGGCTAACCGCTTTCGGAATTTGAACTCCTGGGCGATACGATGGTGCATGCTCCGGCTTAGTCGTTCCCGGTCGAAATCATCCTGCTTTGTACTCGATGGCACTGCTCTATCAATAAAGAATTACGGTTGCGGTTAAAGCATTTTAGTAAATCAGTTCAGTAAACCGGTACTTTACATAGCGCATGGGTACATTCCAACACTATAGGGATTAGTTTCTATGACAGAGGACTATTTCAACTGTTCATCCCGTTGCATCCCGCATCGCCTGCCGCAGCCACAGATGGCGGATGTCCAACTCCTGACGAGAGTGCCAGATCATAAGATAGCGGAAGCTCCCAAGCTCCTCCGGTGCTGATACCAGTCTTGTCTGATCCGGGTTCACAAGACTTTCCGCCAACTTGCGAGGCAAGGTTGCAATAAGAGAGGTTCCTTCAGTCATACGGAGACCTACGCCGAAGTAGGGAACCGTGAAAGCGCATCGGCGCGTCGCTCCAACTTTTGCCAGGGCTATGTCTGGAACAGCTTGCCGGTTTTCCAGAACACTAATGCAAACGTGGTCTGCGGCAAGGTACTGAGAGAGCGAAAGTTTTTTCTTGTATGCGCTCTCCCTTGCAACAGCACACACGAGCTCCTCTTCAAACAACACTTCGCTTTTCAGCGTCGCGGGAAGCGCCCTGAACTCCGCATCCAGCAGTAGATCGAAACGATTGGCTTCCAGATCGCTAAATCGATCGTCCGTGTAAGCCTGGAATATAAATGCGAGATTCGGTCGTGCGGAATGTCGCTTGGCGAGCGCCGGCCCATATAGCTGAGCGAGGCTGTCACCGGCGGCCAGGCGAAACAAAGCGTGTTCTGTAGAAGGATCAAACTCCTTGCCGGAGATTAACCTTTCGAGCTGCGGAAGAATGACTGCCAGCTCCTGGAGCAGTGCCTGGCCTCGCGGCGTGGGTTCATATTTCCTCGCCGTTCGAACGAGCAGGTCGTCGTTAAACAGATCCCTTAGCCTCTGAAAGGCTCGGCTGACGGCAGGTTGGCTAAGCCGTAATCGCTTCGCCGCACGCGAAATGCTTTTCTCTTCCACCAGCGCGATGAAGTAGACGAGCAGGTTAAGGTCTGCATTGCGAAGTTGCGTTAGGCGCATAGTCACTATCGAAAGTATGCATGATTCTTTGCATATGGCTATGTCGTCTCATGGATGCAGCAAAAAATAAGGAGAGATACATGGCAGGAACAGCAATCGTAACCGGGGCATCCGGTGGCATCGGCAGAGGCATCGCAGAACGTTTGGCCGCTGACGGATTTTCAGTGGTCCTCACATATTCGGGCAACGCGACGAAAGCGCAAGACGCTCTCAAGAGCATTCAGGCCGCTAGTGGAAAAGCAATCAGCATCGCCGCAGATATTTCCAAAGCAGACGATGTCAAACAAATTTTCCAGGCGGCTCGATCCAACTTTGGAGAGATATCAGTCGTCGTGAATTGCGCGGGAATCATGCCGCTTGCACCAATTCAGAAGGGCGATCTTGACGCCTTCGACAATGTCATCGCCACCAATCTGCGTGGCAGCTTTCTGGTCATGAGCGAGGCTGCCAACCACATTGCAGATGGCGGACGGATTATCACGTTTTCGAGCAGCGTCCTTGGAAAAAGCTTCCCCGGCTACGGCGCTTATATCGCTTCAAAAGCAGGGGTCGAGGGCCTAACTCGCGTTCTAGCCAACGAGCTCGGTCAGCGAAAGATTACTGTCAATGCCGTAGCCCCCGGACCTGTAGCAACCGAGCTGTTTCTCAAAGGTAAAAGTGAGGAACAAATCGCGGGTATCGGTAAGTTGGCACCCCTTGGCCGAATTGGAGAAATTACCGACATAGTTGGAATAGTCTCCTTTCTCGTCGGTCCGGAAGGCGGCTGGGTCAACGGGCAAGTTATCCGGGTCAATGGCGGCTTCGCATAAGCGTTATGGTTGGTGAAATCCTGTTACGTCCATCAAAGGAGTTATCGCCGGCACGGTTGATGACTCCAGTACGGCCCGCTTGTTTTTCGAGCAGTGTGCTGTAAATCTCCTCCAGCGGCGATTACGCCTCAGACGAAAGTGCGATGAGAAGGGAATCCATGTCCAAATATGTAGTTGTAATTACTGGTGCATCTTCAGGCTTTGGGGCTTTATCGGCTCGGGCCATCAGCAAAGAGGGTCATATCGTGTATGCCGGAATGCGATGGACAGCAGGAGAAAACGCAAAGGAGGTCGAAGCTGTAAAGCAGTTCTCGATTGATGAAAAAGTAGACCTCCGCTCTGTTGAGATGGACGTCCAGTCGCAGGAGTCAGTGGACGCAGCGATCAAACAGATCATCGCGGACACCGGCCGCCTGGACGTGCTGATTCATAATGCCGGCCACATGGTCTTTGGACCTTCGGAGGCATTTACCGTCGAGCAGCTCGCCGAGCTCTACGACATCAATGTGCTCAGCACGCAGCGAGTGAACCGCGCTGCGCTGCCCATCCTGCGGAAGCAAGGTAAAGGTCTCGTCATATGGGTTGGCAGTTCCAGCACCCGCGGCGGCACGCCGCCCTATCTCGGGCCATATTTCGCTGCGAAGGCCGCCATGGATTCACTGGCGGTGACCTACGCTGGAGAACTGACGCGATGGGGTATTGAGACCACGATTGTGGTGCCGGGTGTTTACACCAGTGGTACCAACCACTTTGCAACGGCGAGCCATCCAGGCGATGAAAAGCGCGCGGCGGAGTACGCCGACGGGCCTTACAAAGACATGCCGGAGCTGGTCGACAAGGGACACGAAGTCATGGAGCCGGCAGGATCGGATATCGCGGATGTTGCCCGTGCCATTGCAAAAGTGGTTGACACGCCCTTCGGCAAGCGTCCCTTCCGAGTTACGATTGATCCTGCTGACGCCGGTGCCGAGGTCATTAACATGATGGGCGATCGCGTCCGGGCGGAATTGTTCCGACGTATCGGTTTGGAGGACGCACTTAAGCCTCACATTACGGTGTAACGCATTAGTAGCAAGGCTAGCGAATGAGTGAGACCAAGACGTTTCCAAGCTGGTCGCCGTAACTAATGCCTGCCTCTTCACAGATTGGCTTTACCCGCTGTGTGGCTGACAACACGGAAGAACTGTCCGCCACAAACTGCCGAACAGAAGAAGAGTATTACCGAGCGTTGCTGTGAACCCAGCTTCCGCAAGTGAAATTCTACTTACCTGATAATTCGCATTAGGACACACCCAGTAGATACACTTTAAGCATTGCCGATGTGAGCGGCACCTAGTATCGTCAGTCTGAACAAATGACGGCTAGAAACGAGAAGCTTTGGATGCGGCTTGGACGCTTGATTGCTCTACCGGTGATCCTACTGACGGGGCAGCTTGCCCAGGCCCAACTTCCCGATGCTCTAAAGAATGCATATGTAGCGAACCAGGTATTTGCGCTAAGGGACGCCATTTCACACTCCCCTGCCTCTCTCTTCTACAGAGGCGCTGTCGAAGCATCTTTAAATAGCGTGAGAGCTGCTGAAAACGACCTCCGTTCAGTAATTCAGCATGATTCACACTCCGACGACGCTTACGAAGCTCATGATCTTCTTGGAAACATGTACTTTCGGAATGGTATGTACCATGAAGGATACGGTGAGATCGTGGCGGCTTTACACGAGCGCCCTGACGCTTCAGACGCCAGGAGCATGCTCTCGATCTTTACCGCGCTAAACGCTTTGCCGAAGATGGTAGTTGTCGAAGCAAAGCCGACCAGCATCGACATCGAGCCCGGCAGTATTTCCTTACCGTTGAAGGCGAATGGCAAGGAGCTAAATTTTTTCTTTGATACGGGTGCCGGGATCTCAGTAATGGGCGAGTCAGAAGCGAAAGAACTCGGCATCCTGACGAAACCTGTCGAGGGGAAGGTGGGTGACGCCAGTGGTCGAGGGGTATCCGGACTCCAACTCGCGCTTGTATCGGATCTACGCATTGGAGGCCTTCACCTCCGCGATGTACCCTTCCTCGTGATCGCCGATACAGGGGAACCGTGGAACCATCTTCCAAAGAGGAGGCATGGAATCATCGGCCTGCCGCTACTACTTGCGATGCACACAATCCGGTGGACGCCGACAGGCAAGTTCGAGTTCGGTTTTCCCGCTCAGCCTCTTGATCCAGGCGGATGCAACATGCTCTTTCATAACTCTAACCCGGTCATCGATGTGGTTGTAGAAAGCAGACATCTTGATTTCACACTAGACACCGGTGCGGTGGATACTGATCTCAACCCGCAGTTCGCAACAGCTCTTCCAGCCTTGATGAAGAGCGGCACGCCGGAGAAAAGGTCGATTGAAGGACTCGGTGGGAGCACCGAAAATCATTCGGTACTTCTACCTTCTGTCATCCTTGAGATTGGCGGCAAAAGTGTTGTCCTAAAACCGGCACACGTCTTCACCGATCACGGTAACGGGACATGGGCGGCAGGCAATCTTGGAATGGATCTGCTCAAGCAGGCTCATGCTTTCACGCTCGATTTTGAAGCTATGACGTTGCGATTGCAATGACTGAAGTGTCGCGTCGGGTGCACCTCAAAGCTACGCAATTATTTACTGTTTCCTAAACTTTTAGTATGCCGCCGCCTCCCGGAAAGACCTTCGGTAAAGTCTGAAATTTTACTCACCGCCTGCGCGTTCTTCGAGTTGCCGGGCGGCGATGATGCCGTTCCGCCGTCCATGATGAAGCAGGTGACACGGCCGTAGTTGTCCGGTCTTCTCTTGCTTCGCTGGACGGACCGATCAGCGTTCAGTGATAAGGATTGCTCGCAATGCTTTAGGTGAAGCTACTGTTCAATCCCGAATCCATCGACATGACATCGATCGTGTTTTGAGAAGCCTTGCTGATTGGTCTCCTATCGTGCGAAAGCGGGGCAAGCGACCTACTCAGGAGCGGGAACCCGGAAGGCATTCAATAAAGACGAGATCGTGTCATAGAAGCCGGCGAGAAAAATTAGGTCCACAATGCCCCGAGTACTGAAAGAGGCAACTGCCTCCGCATAAAGCTCTTCACCGATGTCGTGCTTCGCTGTCAGCTGCAGGGTGAAGCGCTGCGCAACCCGCTCTTCCGGGGTCAAATCATCGGCTTCAACTCCCTGACTCAGCGCACGGATTGCATCTTCAGAAATACCGGCTTTTCGCGCAACGGCAGAATGGGCATACAGTTCATAATCGGACTTCCAGACAGCTCCGACTGTGAGAATGATGACCTGCCGCACTCGCTCACTCAGCGACGTGTGCGCTTGCTCGGAGGCCTGCAAGGCAAGAAACGATGCAGCGATTTCCGGACTGGCGAGGATCATGTTGAATGGACCGATGAGCTTACCGTCCGGCAGCTTGGCCGTAAACCCGGAGGATTCAGCCCAGGGCACCATATGGCTATTAATGGAATCGTAGACGGTTTTTTGCGATGTCGTCAGTGCCTGTGGATCGAACAAGGGCACACGCCCGCCAAGATTCTGCTCTGATGAGGCCATACTCCAGCTCCTTATTGGTTCAGGTCAACTATGTTCGATGCACATGAAATGTCACCATCCACTCGCCAGGACGTTAATCCATGGTGCCAACGCACTTTCATGCATCTTTGAGCGCAGGCGTAACGGTGCATCCAGCACATGATAAGGCTGCTGGTTGACCTGCAAACCACATGGGCGGAGCTGCTATTGCGCTAATTAGCGCAATAGAGCCTGATCGTTGGGAATGCTTTGGTGCTCACGTACTCGTTGTTCCACAGTAGAGCGTAGAGAATCTGGGGCGGTTATAGAAGGGCGAGCCTTCCGGATGCGGATGGAAAGCTCCCGTTCCTGCTCCAGAAAGTCGCGGCAGGATTGGCAATGCTTTATATGGGAGAAGAGAATGTCACGCTGCTCAGGCTCAAGATCTTCGCCTACGTAGCGTTGTATACCCATCTGGCAGTCATTGCAGTTGCTCATGGTGCTCCAAAAACCTCCACGACGCAAAGGTAAAGTTCCTGTATTAGGTCTTCTGCCTCTACCTGGGGGCCGGTTAACGCAAAAATGTGACAATGCAAGCCACTGATACGTGCTTTTAGGCCGTGGAGGCATTCTCGGGCCGATCCGAGTTCCACATATCGGGGCTTAAATTAGTAATTGTTGCCATGACCAGAAGCGGAGGTATACTCCTCCTTTTTTCTCTTCCTCAAGAATGTCTCATACCATGCATGGATTACAGGCAGAAATCCATCAATCATCAGACTAGCAGTTTCAATTATCTAATAACGATCGTAACCGCGCCCTGGATTCATACTTCTCAAATCTTAATCATGAGGGTTTATCTATAGTGCCGCTCGGGGACTCGCCAACCTTTATGAGTAATGCACTGTCGGCGCTTGCTTTCGAATCGGAACGAAAAATGGAATTTGAAGATGACTTCTACTATTGATCTACTGCTGTTTCTGTGGATTGTACTGCGTACGCACGAGCCACTGGAGAGTCAGCGAGCCTTCCGGCATCGGCGTACAGCAGAAGCGAGTCGGCAACAGCAGATGCTCAGCTTCATACGTCTGCACCACAGAGTTAGACTTGCGTGACCGCTCCGATTACCGGGCAGCTCATACACATCGCTGCGCAGCTTATCCATGATGATCAATCCTGCATTTGCATCATTAGTTTCAGTAGGAACCCACATCCTGATTCTTGAATGTGGATTCCCGCTAATTCGAGCTGCCGCCCAAGAAGCTCTTGACGCTGGATCATTCTCCCATTTACGCGGTCAGTTTTTGTGACACGCTCGCGCGGCTCTGCTCCGAGTTGTCCCTCATCGTGGCCATGTCCGACCGCTGGGAATTTACTGTTGCACGCTGATTCGCCGAGTCTGCACCCGCTGAACCCTCCATGACCGACTGCGGTACTGCGGGCGAGTTCGGTCTTAGCTGGCTTGCCGGTAAGGTTGACTCTTGTTGAGGTGCAGTCCTCCCGTTCGCAGGAGCGGCTAACGGAGTGGAGACACCTGAATCCAATGATTGGACTATACCGCTGATGGAGGAGGGCACCCCGGAAGGAGCGGCACCCATGCCGCCTGCACTTGAACCGCCTAGTTGAGCGGTGCCTGCCGGCAATGGGCCGGCACCCGCAGCACCCTGAAGGGAAGTGGGAGCGCCTCCTGGAGCCGAAGCGGCTTGCGACGAAGGCGAGCCCTGGTTGCCCTGTAGCTGGAGTTCCAGGCTGTTGAGCGCCTGCTGTATACCTTGCATCAGGGCATTGATGTCGCCTCCGCCCTGGAGGCTATTGCTTCCGCCATCAAGCGCTCCCATGGACCCTTTCTGACCCGCGAGCCCGTTTTCTCCGGAAGGGCTTGATCCAGTCCCATCCCCGCCCCCGATACCGCTGCCTGAGCCGCCGTTCTGACCGCCGCCGAGCTGCTGCATCATCTGGATAAGCTCACCCAACATCTGCAACATACCCTGCATACCTTGCGTTGCCAAACCATTGGTGAAGCTCCCAAGTCCTTGCCCGCCGCTAACGTCTGGGCCGCCCGTTCCCTGGCCATTATCGAGCCCTTGGCCACCACTAAGCCCTTGACTGCCGCCTGGCCCCTGGCCGCCGAGCTGCTGCATCATTTGCGCAAGCTCGCTTAACAACTGCAATAAATTTTGCGTACCCTGCATTGCCGATGCACCGGACGAGCTCCCGAGCCCTTGCCCGCCACTTACATCCTGGCCGCCCATGCTCTGCCCACTACCGAGCCCTTGGCTGCTACCGACATCCTGGCCGCCGCCGAGCTGTTGCATCATCTGTTGCAGCTGCATGAGCTCCATCATCTGCATCAGCTTCATTAATTTGCTGTGCAGGCCGCCCATAATCGAGCTGCTGCCTGTTCCGCCACGTGAGTTCCCGGAGACATCGATGTCGCCGTAAGGACCTTGTCCAATACCTGCTAAAGCACTATGCAGGCTGTTGTTGCTGCTGGGCCCCTGCTGTTGAGAGCTCGAATTGTGGTTCAAGCCTTGTCCGCCGAACTGCTTCCCGCTATCCATCGTCCGCTCGTTGAAATCTAAAGCCGGCATCCCCGAACTACCACTGCCTACACGTGTCATGCCCTACTCCTGAAACGCTGATCTAAATTCCTTCTGCGGAAGGTATCGGTCTTTGCGGCCAATAAGTTGCTTGAATTTGTAATGATGTTCGTTGCAGCCAATGCATTCCGTTGCTGCCGCCACTACTATTTCCCAGATAAAAGCAGGATTCTCAATGCAATATCCCAAGGCTGAAGTGTCAACTTCTTCACCAAGCCACGTTTTCAGGCAACATTCAGGAGCCCATGACGATAACCGTAAATATGAAAGGGAAAGAGGCGGCTGATGGCATCTTTCATGAGCGCGCCATCCCACTCAGGAGGCAACAATGGCTATATTGTTATCGCCGCTCGTACAGGCAGGTAAAGATTCTTTTACGGCAGCAACCCCTCAAACCTCGGAAAGATCACCCCTAACCAATTCCGTAGAAAAAGCTTTTGGAGCAGAAGGGGAAAGCGTCTCCCGGCTCGGGAGTCCGCAACACAGCAGTTCCAGCGCGGTTTCCTCAGTACTGCAGCACTCCTTGGATCCTTTTGGACAGAGTGGCGCTCAAGCAGGTACCGAAAGCACAGGCAGTGATCGTCAACCCCACGCACATCGCCGTAGCACTGCGTTATGACGGGGAGCAGATGGGTGCGCCGCGCGTAGTTGCCAAAGGCAAGATGGAGATGGCGGACAAAATCAGGCAGATTGCGAAAGAGCACCAGGTGCCGATCCTGCGTAACATCCCCCTGGCTCGCAGCCTGCACACGCTGGAGCTTGAAGAAGAAATACCCGAGGAGTTATATGTGAGCGTCGCGGAAATCTTGAATCTGATTTCGAGGTTGGCCGATGAAAAGTAGGGTTGGCGGATCGCCCGCCGGGTATTTGATCCCTGGGGCGGAGTTCGATCCCGCACCGGCAATCAACACGGAGGAAGTCAGTTCCGGCTTTGGTGAGGGGAAAAAGAAGTCACCCCAATACACTGAAACACCTTCTCTGGAGGGTCTGCAAGAGCTGTTCGGCTTGAACCGGGTTGTGCCGGAGCCCAGCCACATCGGCCCGCCGCCTAAACCATCGTCGCTTGAGGGTGCTCTCGGCGGCGGCAGTCCCGGGGAGGCGTACCTTCCCATGCTGCAAAATGCGTTCTCGACGAAAACGGGAGCCGAGTCGCCTTCTGTGGAGGTGCAGCGCATGATGGATCTGCTTACGGGAAACCGGCAGGCAAGCTACGGGATTCGTGCCCGTTCAGGGCGAGGAGGAAGCAGATGAATACTTCAATGATCCGCACTGTGAAATCTTCAGGCAGTCCTTCCCAAATTCCGGCAAACAACCCATGGAAGTCCGGATGGAAAGAGCAGGCCGCGTACTGGATCAGTGAGCGGGCTTACCTCTTGCATACGGAAGGGCGCTTCCGAGAGTCGCTGACACTTTTTGAAGGGCTGGCGAGTCTCGACCCAAGCAATTTATACAGCAAGGATTCAATCAGCGCCTTGCATCTCGCGCTCGAAAACTGGCTGCAAGCTGAGCGCTACGCCACGGAGGTGCTTACGGCGGAGCCCGGTAACATTTCTGCGCTGGTACGCCGGTGTGAGGCGTACCTGCGCCTGGGTAAACTCGGCCCGGCAGAGGTGGACCTGGACCGGATTCGCGGTTCGGGTGCCATCATGCAGGCGCGGCGCATGGAGATGCGGCTGGCGAATCTTACCGCCGCCCTTGCGCACACTCACCGGAAAATTAAAATGACATAGACTGGCGCAACAATGAACTGGCCGCTTCGATAACTCAGTCAGCGAGCCGGCAGCTGTAATGCCGGCCTCCATAGGAGATGATTATGAGTTCTAATGTAACTTCAGGAAACAGAAACGAGCCCCCCGCGTACTCTCCAGGCGTAGAGCCTCCTGCATACTCCCCTAGTGAGCCACCTCCCGCATACTCCCCCAGTGAGCCGCCTCCCTCGTACTCTGCATCCATCTCGGGTAGTGGAAATGGTCTATCCGGCAGTTTGTCCGGAAGCTCTGCAGATGCTTCATCCGCCGGTGGTATTGATAGTGAGGCTGGTGGCTACCAGGCGGCAGCCCAAGCAGCTAACTCGACAGCTGAAAAAAGCAGCTTCGAGGATTCAATGATTCAGCTCAAACACAGTCTCGACGATAAGGCGATTGGCGCTTTTCCAACCTCGGCTTAAGAATCCAGCAGGCGTAAGAACCCAGCAATAGGTTCGGTCTTGCCGGTGAAGCATACGCGAAATGCTCACCGGCAGCCGATTTTTGCGGGCCCGGACTTTCTGTAAAAAAAGTATGCGTCCCCATTAGTCAAGAGAAATGCACTGGCTTAACCATGCAGGACGATGAATAAACTCTTAAAGCAGATAACAGGTATACGCGCAGAAATACGCGCGGGCAATTTTAGTTCTGTCTTGGCGCGCTCCAGCGACCTGCTCTTGGTCGCCGGTATTGTCCTCATTGTCGGTCTTATGATCGTCCCTTTACCGACCTTTCTGCTTGATATTTTCATCACTATTAACATCACTATCGCTATCACTGTTCTGATGGTGTCGATCTATGTTTCAAATGGCGCGCAGCTCGCTTCCTACCCCACCATACTGCTCCTGACGACACTTTATCGACTGGCTCTGGAAGTCTCCTCCACGCGCCTGATTCTGCTACAGGCTGACGCCGGTGATGTGATCAAGGCCTTCGGTAACTTTGTCGTGGGCGGCAACTTTGTTGTAGGTGCGGTCATTTTTCTCATCCTGACGCTGGTACAGTTCATAGTCATTACAAAGGGTTCCGAGCGCGTGGCCGAGGTGGCTGCCCGCTTCACGCTGGATGCGATGCCCGGCAAGCAGATGAGCATCGATGCCGATCTGCGAGCCGGCAGTATCGACTTCAAAGTAGCGCGCAGCCGTCGACAGATGCTTGCAAAGGAGTCGCAGTTTTATGGTGCCATGGATGGTGCCATGAAATTTGTAAAGGGTGACGCGATTGCCGGCATCATCATCACGGTAATCAATATCGTAGGCGGCCTTATCATCGGCGTGACGATGAACGGCATGCCCGCAGGCGAAGCAGTACAGACCTACTCCATCCTGACTATCGGGGACGGCTTGGTCGCGCAGATTCCGGCGCTCCTCCTCTCCATTTCTGCCGGTATGGTCGTTACCCGCATTGCTTCCGAAGATGAAGAAGGTAACATCGGCAGTGATATTGCAGAGCAGGTGCTTGCGCATCCGAAAGCGATCGGCATTGTCTCTGTTGTGCTGCTGATTATGGGGATAGTGCCGGGTATGCCGAAATTCGCATTCCTGCTGATGGCAGTTGTGACCGGAGGTACTTCGTTCGGACTTTTCCAGGCTAAGCGCTTGAAAGCTACCGCCGACGAACAGCGGCAAAATGCGACGCAGAAGGTTGTCACACAACCGTCCTACCTGGGCATTAATAAAACAGTGCCGATCATTATCGAATTAGCAGAGGAGTTGGAGCTGCTGGTTCCGCTTGAAAGCCCGCGCGGCAAGGCATTTCTCGATAAACTTGTTGCCCTGCGGGGACTGCTCTACAGCCAGCTTGGCGTAGTGCTCCCGCCGTTAAGTGTCGACTCAGCCGGGCGCAGGCTCGAAGGGGAAGGCAATTACCGCTTTTGGTTAAATGAAGCTCCTGTTGTTACCGGGCGCGTGAACCCCAACCTGCTCCTGGTCAACGTAGAAGCGCGACGGTTGAACGAGTACGGCATCGCTGCCGAGCCGACTAGAAACCCGGTGAACTACAAGCCCGCTTCCTGGATGGATCGCAAGAATCTGGAGCGAATCGCCGGTTCAGGCTTGCAGTATTGGGACACGGACGACATTGTGCTGATGCAGATCAGCGCCTTTCTTCGTGCGCACGCGCCGGACTTCCTTGGAATACAGGAGGTCCAATGGATGATTGAGGAGGTCCGAAAGCATTACCCTACGCTGGTAGAGGAGACCATCCCCAAGCTGCTTACTTTGCAGCAGTTGACAACTGTTCTACAACGGCTCCTCCGCGAACGGGTTTCTATCAAAGATATGAGAACAATTCTTCACGCCATTAACGAGTGGAGCCGGGTGGATGGTAGTGATCCAGCCGCCCTTGCTGAACGCGCGCGAGCGGCCCTAGCCAGGCGCATCTGCTTCGGGCTAAGTAGCGGCCGGCCGAAGCTGCTGGTCTACCAACTCCACCCGGATTTAGAAGATATTATTCGCGACGCGCTGCGGCAAGGTCCCATGGGCTTATTTCTCGCGCTTGACGAGGAGCAGAACCAATTACTGGTCGAATCGGTCCGGAGAGGTATTTCCGAATCCCTCACGCGGACGCAGAATCCTGTGCTCGTGGTGGATGATTCCATCCGCCCGTTCGTAATGGCAGTGCTAGGCCGGGCCTTCCCTGAATTACATGCGCTCAGTTACACGGAGTTAGCCCCTGAAATCTGGGTTGAGCCGATCGGTGTAGTCTCCCTACTACCGTCTTTAATGGAAAATGAACAGCTGGCTCTTGCCTAGCGTTTGAAGGAGCTTACTATGACAACCCGAACTGTTGCCTTACAAAGCATACCCGCACGCCTTGTCTCCGCGGAGCTTGCCCCGAGTAACTTCCCAAAGGTGGCGTCCGCCTTCAAGCCCTCTCCAAAGAGTACCGTCACGCACCTGCTTGAGAAAGCGCGTGAGTACGAGAGGCAGGAAGGTACTGGGAATGTCATTGAACGGACTCGAGCTCGCTCAATCGCCGCCGCGTATGCGCGTACTGCCTGCCTGCTGGAGGAACTGGAGGCACTGCGTCTGCAAGCATTGAAAAAGGAAGCAACCATGGCGGGCAGCTCCCGATAACTAGACATATGAGTCAAACGCCATTCAATCCTCTTAGCGGCTACAACGGCTCCGACCAACTGGTGTATCAGACTCCGCCTCAGCAGCCGACCGGCTTGCCGCAGCAAACTTCGCAGCCTGGAATCTTTAAGCGTGTACTGGCCACGGGCGTTGATATAGCCGGTATAGCGGGAAGCGTGCTCGCCCCCGGCTTGGGGGGTGCATTCGGCGGTCTATTGAGCCGCAGCGTCCTGGGGGGCGGCCAGGGACGAGGCATGAGCGACAACGCCCTAAGCAGCATGATCGATCAAGGCAGTGACTACGGCCCGAGCGCCGACCAATATCTAAATCTTGCCAAACAAATGAACGCGCAGTCAGAAGCTTTTGAAGCCGTAACGAATGTTATGAAATCCAAGCACTCCTCGACAATGAATGTAATTCAGAATATGGGTTCATGACTGGAGGCAGAGCCATGCACAAAACGAGCAACGAGGCTGTGCTTATGCTGGAAGCCGGCCATATATGCAGGTACGCGGGACGGTATTCGGAAGCGCGAGATATCTTCCAGGGCGTGCGTGCCTTGTTGCCGAATCGGGAAGCTCCTGAGTTGGCTCTTGCGGCACTATGCATGGATGAGTGTGACTATGAGGCGGCTGTTATGCATAGCCGACGTGCGCTGGAGGTCAACCGCACCTGCGCTGAGGCCTATGTGCAGCTGGCTGAAATTCACCTGTTGCGCCGGGAGTTCGCGGCAGCAAGGGAGAATTTGGAGCACTGCAAAAGGCTAAAGCCGCACGGCCCTGCAGCTGAACTCGCGAATGCGTTAGCCGTTTTCGCAGCCCTTGTGCACCCGCGGCAGCGTCCGGCTCCGGTGCGGACGGCCTAATGACGGCAGGGAAGGCTAGCTGTGCAGTTTGTGCTGATTGTCACAAATAAAACATCCGGCACTTCAACCCGCTGTGACTTGGCCCTTGATGAACCGGTTGTACTGGGCCGCCATATGGAAAGTCCTGTCGCACTTCTTGGAGAAGGGCTTTCTCGCCGTCATTTTATGCTCAGCCTTAAGGAGGGCACTCTCTTTATCCAGGACCTTAGCAGTAATGGAACCTGGCTGAACGGCATTCAGCTGCGATCTCAGACAATTGTGCGTGTGCGCCCGAGTGACCTTCTGGAGGTTCCCGGATATGAAGTGCGAATTGCGCACTCATTGCCGCTACAAACCGAGGATCCTTCCGGCATTGGTGAGAAGCCGGATCGGACGAATCCGTCTTCACGCTGGGCCAAGGCTTCGCAGGCAGTAACAAAGATTTTTGAGCCCCGAGAGCTTCTGCTTATCGGGTGCATCCTTGCGACCATCGTCCTGCTTGGCTACGCTTTTATTAATTAGTATGCCATACCTTTCGGCGGCAACAATTTACTCATGTACACGATAAATCACTGAGTGGAACATGTATCAGCAGTATTCCACATGGCTCTTATCCAGCCTT
>CAXSFX010000098.1:0-14915 GCA_964236655.1 uncultured Acidobacteriaceae bacterium
CAGTTTGCCATTGGCACAGATGCCAAACTTTACGGCCAGCATACCGTCAATCCGACAGGCTCTGAGCCGGTCTCGGTAGCTGTGCACTCGTACTACAACAGTTCAGGCGTGATACAGGGCAGTATCCTGCTGGTCGTGGAGTCGTTGCAGCCCAATTTTACCGATCTAAACCGAGGACCTGCCGGCCTTTACGTCTATAAGCTGGACGCGACCGGGGCGCTGACTTCTGCCTCTGTCACACAGACGGTAAACGGAGTTGCGCAAGCCTACTATCCTTTAGGCAATATTCCCCTTCCCAACAGCGCCCTTCCTACAGTAGGAGCGGTAAACATCACCAACGACGGTCTAAGCGCGTATGTGACTGACATCCTGGCCGCAGGCGAAACCCTGAACGGCTGTGCCGCAGGTCAGGGCGGTATTGAGGGCTTTAACCTGACCCAGCTTGACAGCAACGGCGTGCCGACCGGCGTCATTACAGCAACGCCGGGCAGTCCTTACTGCGGACCCACCAACCCCTCGTCTATTGCCACCCATCCCTTCAGCACATTCCTTTATGTGACGGATAGTTCGCAGAACCAGATCGTGACGTACGGCATTGATCGCTCCGTGACTTCAGGCGGCGCACCTACTGCAACTTTTGGAGCCATTTCTACTCGGCCTGCACCGCCGGTAGCCACCGGCACAACCCCGGATGGGGTTGTAGTCGATCCGCGCGGCTTGTATGTCTATGTCTCCAATAAAATCGGCGGCAGCATCAGCGGCTACACCGTCAATTTGGGCACGGGCCAGCTTTCTCCGCTTGCAACCGCCGGTAGCGGGATTACAGCAGCCCAGCCGGGTTGCGTAATTGTGGAGCCGGCGCTTGGTCGCTATGTCTACACTGCAAACTTCCTTGCAGGCAGTATCAGCGGCTTTACCCTTGACCCCAGCACTGGAGCGCTGGCCGGAACGCAGAACGCTCCGTACAACACTTCCGGGTTATCGCAGTGTGTCGCGGCCACGCAGCACGGCAACCATGCCGTGATCCAGCCTTCCAATACTGCTGGTTAAACTGGTTGATGATTTACAGCAGAAAGCTCGCGCGAAAGCGCGGGCCTTTTTATTTCTGGCGCTAAAGCAGCCGCGCTATGCCAGCAATTTGCGTATCTTCCTCTGTGATGGCAGCTGAATCAACACCAGAGCCGCACCGGCCCCCGCCGCCAGTAAGCAGTAGCTGGCCCAGGGGTCAAAGCGTACCAGCCCGGTTTTCTCAAGCAGGCCCGACGTATGGATTAGCTGCCATAAGTTGAAGTGCAGGATGTACATGCAGTAACTTGCCTGCCCGAGCGCGACAAATGGTGCAAAGCTGAAGAAACTTGCCAGGAGATTTTCTCCGGCCAGTCCCAGGATGGCGCAGCCGAACAGCGGCATCAGCAGGCCATCATGCATCAGCACATATGGCATGCGGTCGCCGAAGCTTAGCACCGCATACACGCCGCATACGCCGCACAAACCCAGCAGCAGCCTCTGCCCGCCGATGCGTCGCAAACGCCCGTCCAGGTCTGCCAGCACCATGCCGAACAGGAAAGAGGGCAAGTGCGGCGGCGGGCTGAACTTCAGCGCCTGAATCCAGAAGCCGGTTGTATACCGGCTGGGGTGCGGGTCGCCATCCGGCTTCAAGCACATGTAGAGCAGCGGCAGCGCCATGCCGCACAGCCAAAGCCCTCCAAGCAATGCCAGCGTGCCCCGGTTGGTTTGCGGTCGTCGCCAACGTACGGCAAACGGGAACACAAGGTAGAAAAATGCCTCGGTTGACATGGTCCAGGCCGGCGTATTCCAGAAGGTAGCAAGGCTCGGGACCCAGCCTTGCAGCAGCAGCAGGGTCAGGACGATGCCGGTGTAGTACGCGCCATGGGTGCGTACCGGCCACTCCCCGTGCAGCGCACCAAGCGAGATGAGCAGCGCAAACAGGTACACCGGGTACAGCCGCGAGAGCCGCGCTACCCAGAAGCGCCAGTGCACCAGCTCACCGCGACCGGCGCGTGCGCTGTAGTTATACGAGAGGATGAAACCGGACAGCAGCAGGAAGAACGAAACCGCCGTGTAGCCATTGTCTACGATCGGCGCGAACGGTCCGAACCATTGCGGGTTTGAAAAATGAAAGAAGACGATATTGCAAGCAGCGAAAGCACGCAGCCCGGTAAGTGCCGGCAGCCGGCTGCGGCTCGCCTCGACAGGTCTAGCAACATCTTCACCCGGCATCGCAGCCGCAGGATCATCATCGTGGGCGGCCAGAGGTGCGGCCTCTTTCAGGCAGTCACCAGCGAGCCGATCGTCTCCCCCGCGATCACCCTGCGAATGTTGCCGGACTGGTTCATGTTGAAGATGATCATCGGCATGTTGTTGTCTTTGCAAAGGCTCACCGCGGTCATGTCCATCACCTTTAACCCGAGCCGCATGATTTCCATGTAGGTAATTTCTTGAAATTTCGTCGCTGTTTTATCGAGCACCGGGTCGGCGCTGTAGATGCCGTCTACCTTGGTGCCCTTCAGCAGCACGTCGGCGCGGATTTCCATGGCTCGCAGCGAAGCCGCCGTATCCGTTGAAAAGTACGGGTTACCGGTGCCTGCGGCAAACACTACCACACGCCCCTTTTCCAGGTGCCGCACGGCGCGGCGGCGGATATAGGGCTCGCACACCTGGTGCATCTGGATGGCGGACATGACGCGGCAGTGGGTGCCGGTCTTCTCGATCGCGTCCTGAAGGGCAAGCGAGTTGATCACGGTCGCCAGCATGCCCATGTTGTCGGCGGAGACACGGTCCATGTTCTTGGCCTGCTCAGCCACGCCACGGAAGAAGTTGCCTCCGCCCACGACAATAGCTACCTCTACACCGCTTTCTCGCACATCGGCCACTTCCCTGGCCACTTCGTGCACACGGGTTACATCCACACCGAAGCCCCGGCCTGCGGCAAGGGCCTCCCCTGATAGCTTAAGCACTACACGCTTGTACATTAGCTCCGAGTATCGCATCCCCTGCGGCAGGGCGGACTGCGCCCCCATGTAAAAAGATAAGAATTACCATTTTGGGACAACCTCTTGATGAGATGGAAGGAGCTGTGTGAGTTTCGAACGAAAAGCAGCGGAAGAGTGGCTCGACACTGACGGCGGCACCCCGGCTGAAGTCCTCAGCGCCCTGCGTTCCATCCAGTTTGTTAACCGGTGGTTTGGCGGCAACCGCATCCACCGGCAACTGCTGAGTGAGGCTGCCGGTACCCGCCGGGAGCTTGAAGTGCTTGAGGTTGCGGCAGGCCTTGCCGGGGTGCTGGCTTTTACAGCCTTGTCGCTCCGGCGACGGCAGCCCAACCCGGTCACCATCCATGCCACGCTGCTCGACCGCCAGGCAAGCCACCTGCCGCCCGACTGGCCAACGGAATTGCCCGGGCCGGAGCTGCTCCAAGGCGATGCACTTGCTATCCCCCTGCCCGATAAAAGCGTTGACGTGGTGAGCTGCTGCCTGTTCCTCCACCACCTTAGCCCCCGTGAGAGCGAAATCTACCTGCGTGAGGCTTTGCGCGTGGCGCGTGTGGCTGTGGTAATCAACGATGTGGAGCGAACCCGGCTTCATTACGCTCTCGCAAGGATGTTTTCGTTGTTTGACCCAAGCCGTATCTCCAGGCACGACGGGCCGGTTTCAATACGGCAAGCCCACTCCTTTGCAGAGCTGCACTCCATGGCGACAGCTACCGGTTACCGTGTCAGCATGCGCCGCAGATTTCTTTGCCGCCTCGCGGTAACGATTTGGGCTTCATAGCACTCTTACAAATAGCTGGTCTGCGGCATACAGTCTCAGGCGTTAGTCATGAGCACGTATCTATAGGAGCAACATTTGAGCCAGATTGCCGCTGTCGCTTCTGCCCTGCCGCCGCGTTATTACACTCAGCAGCAGGTTTACGACGAACTCGTCACGTACTGGGGCGATGAGCTTGAAAACCCTGCCGTGCTGCAGCGTTTTCACCAAAGAGTCGGTGTGGATGGTCGCTACTTCGCCCTGCCTTTGGGCGAGTACCGCAACCTGGAGCGCTGGGGCCAGGCCAACGCAGCCTGGCTGCGTGTGGCGGAGGAACTGGGTGAACAGGCAATCTGCATCGCACTCCAGAAAGCCGGACTCCAGAAGGAAGACATCGGTGCCCTGCTGACGGTGACTGTCACCGGCGTGGTGAGCCCGTCACTGGATGCGCATTTGTGTAACCGCATGGGCTTGCCGGGTGATGTGCGAAGAACTCCCATTTTCGGCCTGGGCTGCGTCGCCGGTGCCTCGGGCATTGCGCAGGCACATGATTACGTCAAAGCGTACCCGGATAAAATTGCCGTTCTGCTTTCAGTCGAGCTATGCTCACTGACATGGCAGCGCGGTGATCTTTCAGTTGCCAATTTCATCGCAACGGGCCTGTTCGGCGATGGAGCCGCGGCAGTGATCGTTGCCGGCGACAACATTAAACTGCCGAAGCCGGCTGGCCCCAGCGTGGTCGCCGCAGCTTCAAACTTCTACCCGAATACGGAAGACGCGATGGGCTGGGATATCGGTGAGAAGGGATTCAGCCTGGTGCTGTCACCCGAAGTACCGGCGATCATTCGCAAGTACCTTGCGCCCAATCTCGCAGACTTCCTCACAGCCAATGGTCTCCGTCGGGATCAAATTACGTCCTGGGTGCTGCACACCGGCGGCCCCAAGGTGCTCGAAGCCATGGCGGAGGGTGCCGGGGTGTCACGTGAAGAGTGTGCGCTTTCCTGGGAGTCGTTACGCAAAGTCGGCAACTTGTCGTCGGCATCGGTCTTGTTCGTACTTGAAGACACTATCCGCGAGCGCCGACCTGAACCGGGCAGCTACGGCATACTGGCAGCCATGGGTCCAGGCTTCTGCGCGCAGCTGGTACTGCTCAAGTGGTGAGCTAAACGACTTCTACCTAACTATCGACTTTCATCCGATCCCAAAGATCTTCACGCTTGAACTGTTCTAGTGGTGAGCGCCGCCTCCGGCGCTCGCTCCTCCACTGGCGCTTGCATGCGACCCTCCCCCGCTACTGAAACCTCCGCCGCCGGAAGCTCCCGACGATACAGCAGACCTGGAAACACTCGGCGACGCTGCTACACCCGATGAAGCTGATGACGCATGACCGGTAGCCGTGCTCACGGCCGCCGGTCCAGAGCTCATGCCGGCAGCTCCCACCCGCCCGCCGAAGCGCTGCGTGACAGTCATTGTTTGATTGCCGACAACTAATGGACGAGTCACAACGAAGCTTTGTGTCTTATGGTCAAAGGTAATGGGAGTGCCGCCCGGCGTGGTTGCAAGCTGTTTCCCGGCCAGGAGACTCGACCCGGACGAGCTTGCAACATGCGCTACCGGCTGAGGCACGGCAGCCGGTTGTAGCGGAGTGTAAAACGCACTGCGAAACTGCTTCGGACCCGAGTTGAGAACCTTAACCGGTGTGGCCGGGGTAAAAGCGATTCTCTGTACAGAATCACCTTGTTTCCCATTGAACGTGAACACACCATGCTGAAGATTCAGCGGAGCTTTGCCTGCGACATCGCCGGGATGAACAGGAACGTAGGCGGTCGTATGCCCATACTTCACCCAGCTCACCGGAGCGCGACGATGCAACTGCGAACCGGCAACCCACACGTATCCATGCTGCCGTTGAATCCAGCTACCCGCATGGCACAAAGCCCAGTTATAGGAGGGACCCAGGCCGAAGCCGCCTCCAAACTGGTCGAGCTGACCGCCGAATCGCTGAAACCGGTATGGGGAGCAGGGGAAGAAACTCCCTGCAAACTCGTCGTCAAATCCGTTCAGGTCCTGACCGAAACCACTGCCGGAGGACCCGGTCTGGAACTGTGCTACCTGTAGAAGGCGCGCCCGTGGAGTGCCCGTTTGCCACCCTGATTGCCATAACGGCCGGTAGCTCGCTCCTTCTATCGTGGGTTGTGGTCTGGGTTGTGTCTGGGGTGGTGCCGCCGGTTTCTCCTGCCCTGACCAACCGCCGTTCGGCTGCCAGCAAGTACCGTAAGGCGCACAATCAAAGAAGGTTCCATGCCCTTTCAGTTCCGCCAGGCCCGGTATGGGTGCCGCAAGCCCAGACTCCTTCAAGGTCGCGGCCATGGCCGCAGATCGCGCTGCCACGCGCTTGGCGGCCCATGCATCCCATGCTGCCGGTTCGCCGCGGCTAGCCGTACCGGTCACTACGTGACGGTCGGCATAGTAAGTTGTGGTCTGGCCCGCAATCATCTTTGTAGCCGCGGGTGTGTTCATGTGGAATGAGGTATCTTCCTGCGGCGTGACTTCCGTAGCATCGAGGTAGCTGTCGATCCGTGTAAACAGTGCCGCGCCGTAGCCTGTGCCAAGGCGCGCATTGGGGGTGCTAAGGTTGAAAGTCTCGCCGGGAACCGCAGGTCGCACATGCAGTGTCGCTGTACCGCTTAACAGTGTTAGCTCAGAGTGGGGAACATTGCCTATAGTGGTGAGCTGGTTGAACAGCAGGACCGAGTTCTCACCCAGGTATACGGTAGATGCGTCTTCAAACTCAATTTCGGCTCGGCCTGTGCCGGTCACCAGGCTGAAGCCCGACTCGATGGGCAGGTTCTCGGCGGCTTCTCCCCATATGCCGCCGGTGGCATGCTCGGCTGCCTTGCCGCGTGAGACGCGAACGTCGCCTTCAACCAGGCTCAGTCGCACAATCTGGTTTTCCGCGACTTGCGCCTGGGCAGGCTCGGGCGTTTGGGCACCGCCCGATGCGGAGATTGCCAGAAAAGCCATAGCTGTAAGCGGAACGAGCGGGAGCGAGGTGCGATGCATGGTGGCTCTCCAGAAGGGCTGTGATTCATCGGCTGCGAGTCTTAGCCGGCTTGTTACAAGGTCATTGCAAAGGTTGGCACCGACGCCTCGAATATACGCCTGAGAATGGAGACCTTTGTTGGAATAACGATATTGTCTTTACAGACGCAAAACACCTGCGGGACTTGCATGGAATCCTAATGATGTAAACCTGTGTGGACTTGCAGCATCCTCTTCAACGCTGAGAGCTCCACTGCATGGAGGAAAGGCACTATGTGCGGACGCTACGGTAGAACATCAGACCGTGAAGCAGTAATGGACTACTTCGATATAGAGGAAGCTCCTGACTTCTTCCCCAGCTACAACGTCGCGCCCCAGACATTTCAGCCGGTAGTTCGGCTGGATGCCGAGGGTGGGCGCGAGCTGAGGTTGATGCGGTGGGGGCTTGTGCCGTTTTGGGCCAAGGAGGCAAAAGCAGGCTATGCGACCTTCAACGCTCGCGCTGAAGAGATCACGGGGAAGCCCGCCTTTCGTGAAGCTGTCAAGCGGCGTCGCTGCCTGGTCCCGGCAGACAATTTCTACGAATGGCAAAAGCTGGGCCCAAAGGAAAAGCAGCCTTTCGCCATCGGCTTAAAAAATGGCGAACCGTGCGCTTTTGCCGGAATCTGGGAGACATGGAAGCATGAAGAGGAACTGCTCGAAACCTTCTCCGTCATCACAACAGACGCAAACGCGTTGATGGAGCCGATTCACACCCGCATGCCGGTAATTTTGAAACCCTCTGACTATGCGCGATGGCTGCAACCCGCCGAGCCCTCGCATCTGCCGGTTGACTTGCTGCGCCCCTACGATGCGGAGGCGATGAGGGCGTGGCCTGTAAGTGCTCGCGTCGGCAACGTTAGAAACAATGATCACGCTCTGCTCGATCCGATGACTTCAGAATCCAGCGCAAGCGGGCTGAACTCGAAGTAGCTGCATGAGGAATCAGGACGCAAGCAAGAGCTTAACGCAAGCCTCAAGCCCCAATCATCATCGGCTTTGCAGCGGTTTCGACACAGACTCAAGCGATTGCCCAGCCGCTTCCACGCCGATCGCCAGCTCACACACGGCTCCCAGTACCATGAGCGTGGCACCCAGCGCGTAGCCCCAGGCCACATGCGCGCGCGAGCCGGAAGCGATCAACTCTCCAAAGAATATGGGTGCGGCCACACCCCCGGCGAGCGTACCTAGCGCATAAAAGATGGCGATGGCAAATGCACGAATCTCAAGCGGAAAAATCTCGCTGACAGTGAGGTACGCCGCACTCGCAGCAGAAGAAGCGACAAAAAATATGGCGCTGAAGCAAAGGTCGAGTGATTCGGCTGTAAGCAGTCCGTGGACAAACGGGTAGATGACCGCAAGTAGCATGAGGCCGGAAACGCCGTAGGTGAAGGCGATCATGGGCTTGCGACCCCATCGGTCAAACAACGGCCCCAGCAGGATAGGGCCAAGAAAGCTCCCCAGGGCAAACGGCAGCAGGTGCAGCGGCAGACGCGCATTGCTGACGCCATAAAAGCTCTTCACGATCAAGCCGTAGGTAAAGAAGATCGAGTTGAAGAAAAAGCTTTGCCCTACCATGAGCACCAATGCCAGGAACGACCGCATACGGTTATCGCCGAGCATGTTGCCGAAGACATCGCCCCAGGGCGTGTAGTCACGTACAGCGATCCGCATCGGCGATCCTTGCGGCTCCGGTAGCTGTTTGCCGCTTTTTCGGATTGTTGCTTCAATGCCGGAGACAATGGCTTCAGCTTCTTCCTTGCGCCCGCGCAGCATGAGCCAGCGTGGGCTTTCCGGCACTTTCAGGCGTAATAGCAGTACGCCCGCACCCAGCAGGGCGGCTATTGAAAATGCCACTCGCCAGCCGATGTGGATGGGCAGGATGCTGCCGTCAAGCAGCTTGAACGAGGCCAATGAACCCAGGATCGCGCCCAGCCAGAAAGTGGCATTCACAATCAGGTCCACTGTGCCGCGCACCTTGCCGGGGATCAGCTCATCGACAGCGGAGTTGATCGCGGCGTACTCACCGCCGATGCCGAAGCCTGTCAGCGCACGAAACAATGCAAAGCTTGCGAAGTTCCATGACAGCGCCGTAGCCAGTGTGGCCAGCGAATAGGTGGCAAGGGTGACCAGAAACAGCTTGCGGCGACCCAAACGGTCTGTCAGGTACCCGAAGAACAGTGCTCCCAGCACGGCTCCGGCAAGATAGGTAGTAGCCCCGGCAGTGACCTGCGGCGCAGAGAGTGAAAGCCCGCGCTTATCCTCAAGAATGCCGGCCAGCGAACCGGCCAGCGTGACTTGCAACCCATCGAGGATCCAGGAGCTGCCCAGCGCCAGCACAATGCGCACATGCCAGCGGCTGAAGGGCAGGCGATCCATTCGCGCCGGCACCAGGGTTTCTATGGTGCGCTCAACCTGCCCATCTGCCATTACCTGCTGTCTCCTTTCTCTGTTTGGGTTTCAACGGGTGCGGAGCTGAGGGATGCTTCCTGCGACTGCTTGTTAGCTTCAGCCTTGTTTTCCGAGGGAATGATACTGATAGTACCGACACGCTCCAGGATGGCGTACTTCATGCCGGCAAGACTGCGGATGCCTTTACTACGGCCGACTGCCATGATGTCTTCATCATCAAGGCGCATCCTTCGCATGGTTTCGCACTGCCATTCCCCATCTTTTCTCAAAATAAGTGGAGACCCGTCAATAGCAGTTCCCAAACGCGTAGACTTCGCCCGTATCCGGGCCGTAATGCGATGCATGAGACCGATGGTGATAATGGCGCAAACACAGTTGGTAATGGATTTGTCGTCGCCGACAGTAGCGAGAATGATCAAACCGCCGATAAGAAATACGATGACAAACTCAAACGGTGTGAGCTGTCCACCGGGTCTGCGGGAGAGGACGCGCACCACGAAAAGAAGAAAAAAGTAGCCCAGAATGGCATGGAGGATCGTGTACATAAACCTTTCCTCAACTCGTGCTACGGCATGACAAAGACACCGGCTGTAATGGAATCCAAAGGGTGTTGCGGATCACCATCGGGAACAAGGCGGACGGTAAAGTGGGAGAGGCCGGGACGTGCCGGTTGCAGGGCAAACTCGACAGAATCAGGACGTGCGCCGGATGGAAATGTATAAAGAAGTCCGTCATCAATCGTCATCGACGTAGAAGGTGACGGGATGATGCGTTGGTTCCCAAGGGTTTTGACAATCGAATCACTGACCCAGAGCTTGATAGCTCCATCTCGGACAGCATTTTTGCCGAAGTGGATGGAGAGGATGGACGGAGTGCTGAAACGCTCAATGCGCTCATACCGTAACTGCATGGCTCCATCCGCAGTTTCCTTGTGAGCGTTTGCTGCTGGGCCGCGGCCAAAAACTCCGGCAAGGTCAAGCAGCACGATGATGCCGAAGACGATCCAGACTGCTTTTTCAAAGCGCCACCAGCGGCGTTGAAATGCCAGATCTTCACCGACGGCAACATCATTGCTGACCTTGGCAACAGAATCTTCAACCGGCGCTGTAGACGTTTCCATGGCTTTATGTCAGTCCTCTTTAGTCTTCGATGCCGGCGATTGTGATTTCACCATTGCGTTCCAACACAGCGTAGGCGATACCTTCGAGCGAGGAGATGCCCTTGTCACGCGCCGCGGTCATGACATCATCTTCCCCGATTAGCATGCCCTGCATAACTTCCTGATGCCATTGACCGTTTTCCATCAGGATTAGCGGTGTACCGTCCAGTAACCTTGCGATGCGGTTGGAAGATTGTCGCAGCATAACCAGAAATAAGTGAGCCAAAGCAATAGTGATGATCTGCGTAAAGGCATTGGTAAGGGAACGGTCATCTGCCACAGTAAAGGTAAGCGCAAGCCCGCCGATAAAGAAGATCAGTACGAACTCAAAGGGGTTCATCTGTTTGCCGGGACGACGGCCGACGATGCGGATCATAAAGACCAGGAAAAAGTAGCCGAATGCAGCACGGAGGATGGCAGCCATGAGGGTTCCTGCTACGTGGGATGCAGCTAAACTCTGACAGCGATTTCAGTTTGCAAATCGGGGGGATTGCAGGTTCACTGCTATGGGCAGCTTCCTTGGATCCTTGGCTTCGATTCTTCAAGGCCGGGCTTTTGATATTGCAAGTCTTCTAAGTGACTTTAGCGGGATTACCACGCAATAGCAGGTAAGCCAAGCCCCAAAGGGCCACAGCACCGCCCCAGTGGATAGGGAGAACTTTGGCCGGAGCGGGGCCATGTCGTAACGCGACTGAGCCATCGCCGATGGCTACAACCGAACTTAGCAAAGTGGTAACACCGAGCGCCCGACGGTCTCCAAGCATGGCAAAAGCCAGAAACATACCCCCAAGCGACAGGTCGCGGACGGCAGTTGCACGCACGTAAGCCGCGCCTGTATCTTCTAACCCGGTCAGAGGTACGCCGTACATCTTAGAGGATGATAGTGGAAACAGAACGCCGCCTGCTCCCAAGCCAAGCAAAGCGACGCCCGCAGCAATCGAAATCCGATACAGCCCCGGACTTAGCGGTTCCTCTGTCTTTTGAAGGTTCACACTTTTCCTTATGGACGTTTGTCGTTTTCTGCTTTACAAAACCGGTGCCACCTTCAACCATCTGCACCGGCGGTTCGCGCCTCAACCGCTGCTGCTAATAGCGTTTTTTCAGTCTGCCACACTGCTCTACTTAAGCTGCAAACCGCCGGTGCGGAATACCGGGTTGTTGCTGCGCAGCTACTCTGCTGCCGAGGGCAAGTCCTCGGCCTTAACCTGCGCTACAGTCCAAACAGGATCACCGACTTTGAAACGGGCAAAGCGGCGCACAGTGATATTTTCGCCAAGTTTGCCGACTTTTTGCGCGATCATCTCCTTAATGGAGAGCGACTGCTCTTTGATGAAGGGTTGATCGAGCAGGCAGAACTCTTCGTAAAACTTGGTCATCTTGCCTTCGACAATCTTCTCAATGACGGGCGCGGGCTTTCCGGTCTCGGCAGCCTGGGCGCGGTAGATATCCTTTTCGCGGGCAAGGTCGGCCTCCGTAACATCCTCGCGGCGAACATAGCGCGGATCGGTTGCAGCAATGTGCATCGCGATGTCTTTCAATAACTCTTGAAAGTCCTCGGTACGCGCCACAAAATCCGACTCACAGTTAACCTCAAGCAGCACACCGATTTTGCCGCCGGCATGGATGTAGGTACCGACTGCGCCCTCATTGGTGCCACGCGAAGCCTTTTTGGCCGCCGATGCCATGCCGCGCTTGCGCAGGATAATGAATGCCGCTTCCATGTCGCCCTTGGCTTCCTGCAGACTCTTCAGGCAGTCACCCATGGGTGCGCCGGATTTTTCACGAAGTTCCTTGACAAGTTTTGCGTCGACTTTTTCGCTCACAGCTGCCACTTTATTTCTCCATGTACGCCGCGCAAGGCGGCGTGGCTATAACATCCATACGCAACGATGGGCGCGGCACCGGAACCCGGCCCACGCCCTTACATGCGGCCCACGTTGCCTTGCTAGACAGTACCTTCGATAACTTCCGGTTCCGTAATCACGCCGACACCTGCAGGTGCCTTGCGGATGCCGCCGCCGAGTGCCGATTCAAGATCGACCTCTGGTTCCGGTTCCTCTTCAACAGGTGCATCAGAGCCGGATTCAAGAGAACCCGATTCAAAAGTTTCCGGAGTAAATTGCGCCTCGGATGTAACACCGGCAACATCCATAAACTGCTTATCATTCGCCATCTGCACACCCTCGATCACAGAATCCGAAATCTTCGAGGTAAACAGGCGAATCGCGCGCAAGGCGTCATCATTACCGGGGATTACATAATCGACCACTGTCGGATCACAATTCGTATCGACTACGGCAACGACAGGGATACCAAGCTTGCGGGCTTCCTTGACAGCAATGCCTTCAGCATTCGAATCAACGATAAACAGCGCATCCGGAAGGCGCTTCATATTTTTAATGCCGGCCAGGTTGGCTTGGAGGTGCTTGCGCTCGCGCTCCAACTTGATGACTTCCTTCTTTGTCAGCAATTCATAGCGGCCGTCGGTCGCCATCTCATCTAATTCCTGGAGCCGCTTGACAGATTTTTGCACTGTGACCCAGTTGGTCAGCAAACCGCCGAGCCAACGCTGGTTGATGTAGAACATTCCACAGCGGTTCGCCTCTTCAGCAACAGCATCCTGCGCCTGGCGCTTGGTGCCGACAAATAGAATGACTTTGCCCGTGGCAGTCAGGTCGGTTACATACTTCGAAGCTTCCTTGAACATCTTCAAGGTCTTCTGCAAGTCGATAATGTAAATCCCGTTGCGCTCGCCGAAGATGTACTCCTTCATGCGCGGGTCCCAACGCTTGGTCTGGTGCCCAAAGTGGACACCGGCCTCAAGCAGTTCCTTCATGGTAATGGTTGCCAAATAGCCTCCTAATGTAAGTTGCATCCGGGCTTGCTGCGCCCGGATTGATCCCTATGTGCGGGAGAATCACTTCCGATATACCGGCTCGCACCGGGTGTTATTTGGTACGCTGCTTGCAACTACTCTGCTTTAAGAACGGCAAGCTCATTTCCACTTGGATCGCGGAAGTGAAATCGACGACCACCTGGGAAGCTAAACGGCTCTTTTGTAAGAACACCGCCTGCTTTCGTAACAGCCTGCAGGCTCAATTCCAAATCGTCTACCTGAACAACTACAAGGGGAGATGCGGTTGCCTCTTCTGGATCTGCCTGCAATCCAAGATCAACATCCCCGGTCATAGTGCAAGCATACGTAGGCCCGAATGGTGTCATTTCCCAACCAAATACTTCAGCGAAAAAATGCTTGGACGCTTCCATTTGGCTGGATGGCAACTCGACAAAACATATACGCGCCATGACGGTGTCTAGCGCTTCGAGAACTGGAAGCGCGCTCGTGCGCCCTTCTGGCCGTACTTCTTGCGCTCCTTGATGCGGGCATCACGAGTCAACAGGCCATCTGCCTTAAGCATGGGACGCAGCTCCAGGTTGAACTCAAGCAGAGCCCGTGAAATGCCCATTTTGATGGCGTCAGCCTGTGCACATACACCGCCGCCGCGGACAGTCGTGACTACATCAAAGTTGGCGGTAAGCTCCGTCAGTGTCAGGGGACGCTTGGCGGCAATTCTCTGCTGTTCCGTTACAAAGTAGACATCATGCTGCTTCTTATTGACTGTGAAGCCGCCGCTGCCGGGACGGAGAAATACGCGAGCGATCGCCGACTTGCGACGACCCGTTCCATAGTACTGCACCAAATTAGCCATGCTGATAGCCCCTGTTCTTGCCGAGATTGGTATTGATTTCAAGTACCTGCGGTTGCTGCGCCTGATGCGGGTGCTTGTCGTCGCGATAGACCTTGAGCTTGGTAGCCATCTGCCGACCCATCTTGGTCTTCGGCAACATGCCCTGCACGGCTTCCTCGATGATCTTTTCCGGACGCCGCTTCAATAAGCGCAAGAATGATTCTTCACGCAGGCCGCCGGGAAAGCCGGTGTAACGGCGGTAGACCTTCTTTTCAGACTTGAGTCCGGTCAGGCGAACCTTTTCGGCATTCAACACGATGACATGGTCGCCCATATCGATATATGGCACGTACTTGGGGTTGCGCTTGCCCGCAAGGATGCTGGCTGCTTCGGTCGCAAGCCGGCCCACGGTCTTGCCCGCGGCATCGACCACAAACCATTTGCGTTCAATTTCAAGCGCGCTCGGTATAAACGTAGACATCTCGTACTCCCTCATAACAATGACAACAGGTAGCACCATTACAACAAAACTTTTAGGTATGGAACGATCCCATCGGGGCGTCTGTACCAGCCTGCTCCCTCGAATGAATACAAGGAAGGTGAACTCTCCACTGTAGGATGCCGCTCCTAAACGATCTTGGAAGCAGGCTTACAGGAGTTCAAACACTCACACGCCCATATAGCAGGCGTGTGAATACGCAAGAATCACAGATTATGAGATTAGAAGGGTAAAGTCAACGCGGGGATGGAGTTAAGCGCCAACGGGAAGTAAAAGGGGCTCAATGAGCGCCTGCGGCTTTAGATCG
>CAXSFX010000099.1:0-14914 GCA_964236655.1 uncultured Acidobacteriaceae bacterium
GTGCCGGCCTACCGCAGGGCACCTCGCCTGCTTGATACACTCACGCTGCCTGCTGTGTCGGCATATTTGTTACGCTAGAGGCCCCTCCGTATGCCACAGACCCAAGCCCCTCCCCCGCTGTTTCGCCCTTACGTCTCGCCTGCGGAGCAGCGGCCTGAGCTTACCGCGCGGGCACTGCTGCTGGGTTCATTCTTCGGCCTGCTGTTCGGCGCGGTCACGGTGTATGTAGGGCTGCGAGCAGGGCTTACTGTCGCGGCTTCCATTCCTATCTCCGTACTGTCGATCTCGGTGTTACGCGCGTTGGGCCGCGCGTCCATTCTTGAAAACAACATTGTGCAGACAACCGGCAATGCCGGGCAGTCCATCGCTGCCGGGGTCATCTTTACGTTGCCCGCGCTTATCTTTTTAGGGTTTGACCTGGAGTACGCACGCATCTTCTTCCTGGCGCTGCTGGGCGGCTGGCTGGGTGTGTTGTTCATGATCCCGCTACGCCGCCAGTTGATTGTGGAAGAGCATGGGCGGCTTACCTATCCTGAAGGAACGGCTTGCGCCGACGTGCTGCTCGCGGGCGAGCGCGGCGGGTCGTTTGCGAGCCGGGTTTTCCTGGGGTTGGGCCTGGGCGGCGTCTACACTCTATTTCAGAATGAAAATCTGCTGGGCGCATGGCCCGGCACACCCAACTACGAGCCGGACCTGGGTGCGGGGCATGTAATGCGCGGTGCAGCTATCCGCTGCGATGCCACACCGGAGTACCTGGGCGTCGGCTACATCATCGGCCCGCGCGTGGCCGGAACCATCTTTGCAGGTGGGGTGTTCAGCTGGCTGGTGCTCATGCCGGCTATCTACTTCTTCGGCTCGCACCTGCCCACGGCACTGTACCCGGCGACCAAGCCCATCGCACAGATGAGTCCGTCTGATCTGTGGTCCACTTACGTGCGACCCATGGGCGCGGGTGCGGTAGCCGCCGCCGGTCTGCTGACACTGCTGCGCACCGTGCCGACCATCTTCGGGGCGCTGCGCTCGGGCGTGGCGAACCTCCGGCTACGCAATCGCGCGGCTGAGGCTGCGGCAGTCGGACGTACAGACCGCGACCTTCCTACCTGGGTAGTCGCGGGCGGCTCGGTGCTGCTCGTGCTGCTGGTGTTTTTGTTCCTCACCTTCAAGCCGGTGCCGGGCGCGCAAACCACGCTTACCGCCAACTTCGCGGCATCGCTGCTGATCGCAGTCTTCGGATTTCTTTTTGTCACTGTGTCGTCGCGGATTGTGGGTTTGATCGGCTCTTCTGCCAATCCCCTTTCCGGCATGACAATCGCAACGCTCATGGCCACCGCCGCCATTTTTCTAGTACAGGGCTGGACCGCGCCCGCCTTTGCGGCGCTGGCGCTCACCATCGGTAGTGTGGTTTGCATTGCGGCGGCCAATGCGGGAGACACGTCACAGGATTTGAAGACCGGCTTCCTCATCGGGGCCACTCCCTGGAAGCAGCAGCTCGCGCTGATGGTGGGCGTCTGCGTGTCAACGGTTGCCATCGGCGCTACGCTCAACGCCATGAACCGTGGCCTTGAAGAGTTCCGTACCGCCGACAAACCCTGGAACCTGAGCGTGCCGCACCAGGGCGTACAGGACCAAGGCAGATTTACCCGCGCGCACATCAAGGTGCTACAGGGCGAAGGCAAAAGCGAGCAGCAGACCGGCACGCAGTACATCCTGCTCAACGCGCTCGGCTCGCATGACCTGGCAGACGGCAAGTACCTCTACAACCCCGCTACCGGCAGGATCGCGGTGCAGTGGATTCAGGGTATCGGCAGTGAGAAGGCCGCCGCCCCGCAGGCACGGCTTATGGCGACCGTCATCAACGGCATCCTGACGCGGCAGCTGCCGTGGGGGCTGGTGCTGCTGGGCGTCTTCCTGGTGGTCACGGTGGAGCTGCTGGGCATCCGCTCGCTCTCGTTTGCCGTCGGCGCGTACTTATCCATTGCGACCACGCTCGCCATTTTTACCGGTGGCGTCGTCCGCTGGATGGTAGACCGCGCCGTTGCGAAACACGCCGGGGAGGACGGGCTCATTTCCGAAGAAATCAGCCCAGGCTCGCTCTACGCCAGCGGGCTTATCGCCGCCGGTGGCATCATCGGCTTGCTGGGTGTGGTACTCAAACTGTATGAAGCTGCACTAAACCGCACCGCGCTGCCATCCATGCCGCACACCTTTCTTTACCATGACGGCGTATCCGTGCTGATGTTTGCGCTGCTGGCGTTTTCGCTGTGGTATTTCGCGCGCAAGCCGTTACAAAGTTAAGCAGTATCCAGGGAGTATTTGCATGCTTTCCTCCACGCCTGCCCCCGCAGTTACGCACTCACGGCACAGGCGGCAAGACCCGTACGGCATCGTCTTCTGGCTTCTGCTGCTGCTCTTCGAGCTTTTCGTATTTACGCTCCCGCTGTTCCCCAACGGCGACGGGCCGGTCCATCTCTATCTTTCTTCTGTCTTCTGGAAACTCGCAACACACAGCTCGCCGCTCTACGGGCACTTCTACGCCATTCGCCACCTCGTACAGCCCTACTCCTTCCACTATTACCTGCTCATCCTGCTTGAGCACATTATGCCGGTTGATATGGCGGAAAAATGTTTTGTCGGGTTGATTTGGGCGACGCTTGCGACCGGCTTCCGTACGCTCGCCCGTACGCTGGCAGCTGCGTCCGGTCACGGTACGCCCGCAGCCTCGCTCCTCATTTTTCCCCTGTTGTTCAGCTGGCCTGTCTCGGCCGGCTTCTTCAACTTCACCTTCGGCTGCGGGCTGCTGCTGTTTGCGCTGGCGTACTACACGCGCCTGGGCTTGCCTGGGAACACACGCTCCAGTTTTGGAGCCTTGTTCCTCACACTGATCCTGCTGGTATTGGCGCACCCTGTCCCTATTATGGTGTTCATCTGCCTCGGGAGCTTGGATCTAGGGCTGCAGTTGCTCGCCGGTTGGCAAACGCGGCGGACGTTGCGCCTCCCTCTACCGCAGGCTGCGGCGCTTGGGCTTGCCTGCCTGGCTTTTGTCTTCCCCATCCTCATCGCCGACAAAGCAGCCGTAGCCGGTAGCATCACGCACCTGCACCCAAACTTCGGACTGCTGCTGCCCATGCTGCTGGGCTACCACGTCAGCTATTTCCATGTCAGCAATGGGTTCGGCCGGCTTTACCAGTTCCTTATTGTTTGCATGCTGCCGGTCAGTATGCTGCTGTTGTTACGGGCCGGCTTGCTCCTACATATGACCACCGGACGGATGAACGCTGCCGAGCGGCTGCTGATTAGCTCCCTGGTCTTTCTGGCTGCCACACTGATCTTTCCTGAAACCATGAACGGCTCCGCTGAGTTCGTTGTCCGTATGTGGTTTGTGGTGTGGTTGACAGGTACAGTCTGCATGGCTGCATTAGCGAAAACGGGTACTTTGGAGAAATGGATCGCCGGTTTTGGCGTGGCCACAGCCATGCTCTGCCTTTCCTTCGGCCTGCTGTATGTACGGCCCGTGGCACTGCAGCAGGCACAGCTTGAGCATGCGCCGCTGCCCCCCAACGCGCGCGGACTGTTTTTTCAACCATTGAACGGCATGAGCGGCGTACACACGCATACCTGGTGGTCAGTCGCTTTCTGGGACGGCGTACGTCCTTTCGTCGCGCACAATGACGTACTACTGAACACGCCCTGGCTCCAGCTCACCATTGTGCCGGTCCAGGAGAATGGCCGGGCCGGGCTGATGCGCGACCTCACACCTGTCTCCTACTCTGAAAGCCCGAGCTATGTTCTGGATGAGTTCAAGCGCCACCCCGAACTGAAAGCTTCATCACTAGCATTGGCGGACTTCCTGCTGATGGCCGACCCGAATAGTGCGGTACCGGACCCGCTCGGCTTTGCCGAGAGTTTTTTGGGTCCGCTGGCGAGCGAGTGGAGTTGCACACAGCATGATTTCTATGCCATCTGTACCAGAAAGCCGCATGGCGGAAGGTAAACCGATGCTGAGCGTGATCGTGCCCTGCTACAACGAAGAAGATGGAATTGCGGAGTGCCACGCCCGGCTCTCAGGCGTGCTTGCAGGGATGCAAATCCAGTATGAGATTGTCTACGTGGACGATGGCTCGCGGGACCGGACGCTCGCACTGCTCAACACCTTGCAGGAGAGTGACCCGCATGCGGTGATCGTTTCACTCGCCCGTAACTTCGGCCACCAGCTTGCCGTCTCTGCCGGGCTTGAAATCGCTCGCGGCGACGCCGTGGTGCTTATCGATGCTGACTTGCAAGACCCCCCTTCGCTGATTCCGAAAATGTACGCGCTTTGGCAGGCGGGCTCGCATGTTGTGTACGGGGTACGCGCGCATCGGGATGGCGAAAGCGGCTTCAAGCTGTGGACAGCCAAGGCTTTCTACCGGCTCATCAACCGGCTTTCCGATGTTCAAATCCCGCTCGATACAGGCGACTTCCGCTTGATGGACCGCCGTGTAGTCAACACCTTGCTTGCCATGCCGGAGCGCCACCGGCTGCTGAGGGCCATGTGCTCCTGGGTCGGGTTTCAGCAGACCGGTTTGCCGTACCAGCGATCAGCGCGGTTCGCAGGCATTACGAAATACCCAGTAGGCAAAATGATCAATCTTGCGCTGGACGGTATTTTCTCGTTTTCGACTGTACCGTTGCGCATCCTGACGCTTCTCGGCTTCGGCGCGGCTTTCCTGTCGCTCATCGGCATCGTGTGGGCCCTGGCTGTACGTATTTTGACCAGCCACTGGGTTGCGGGCTGGGCCACATTGTTTGTCGGGGTGCTATTTCTAAGCGGATTGCAGATGATCTCGCTCGGCATCATGGGTGAGTACCTGGGTCGCGTCTACACCGAGGTCAAACAACGACCGCTGTTCATCATCGCAAGCATCCGGCGTACCGGTGAGGCGAGCCCGATGCAGGCTCACTCCTGGAAGGCTGACTCCAAATTTGAAGCGCCTGCTCCCCTGCCTCGCTAATGCAGACGTTTCCATGCGTCCTTGCCCGCCGGGCAGGATCTGTCTACACGCACTGCGGAAGCATACGCCTGACGCGCAGCATCGGGTTGATCGCGCTCGGCTAAAATCTGTCCCCAATAGTCCAGGGCAGCCGCTGCCAGGTTCGGGGGCAGCACACCGGTTCGCGCGGCCTGCTCAGAGCGCGGCCCCAGAAAGAGCAGATCACCTTCAGCAATCTCCTTGCGATGAAAGAAAAATGGCAGGTGCCAGGTTGTCAACGCACGTACAAAACGGGCTTCCAGGTTATTAGGGTCCGTGTTAACGGCAGAATCCATGCGCTCAATTCCCTCAACACTGAGTGCATGTTTCCGGTTCAGCGCCCAGGTGTGCGAGGCTTCCAGCAGCTCCAGGCTGCCCTCGTAAGCCTCAAGCGTTGTGTCATGGGGGTGTTGTTGAGCAAGGGCGGCAAAACGCTGCTTTGCGTCGGCAATGGCATCTTTGTCGCCATCCACACCTGCGTAGTAGGGAATGCGAGCAGCTACCAATTCTGCGTACCATGGTGGCCGGCTCGCCCCCTCGGTTGCGCCGCATGGAGCTGCAACGGCTACCCCGGCAAGAGCAATGCCGGAAACCTGCAGCATCCGCTTCCTATTCGATTTATTAGAAGATGTTTTAACCCACGTCATAGGTTCTATGCTTCCATACAGCCTGACGGCCCAGCAGCTTGCGGCCCAGCGCCAGCCACTGCAAAGCCAGCAAAGTTGCCACACTAATCGGATGCAGAAGAGCGCCGAAAATGCTCTGCTGAAAACGCCAAACTGCTATCGCACGCACAATGTAGGTGGCGCACACTGCCACTACAGCCCAGGCAATGGGAGCATGCCGCAGCAGCGCACCTCCTAGCCACAATACCGGCAGCACCTGGCCGAAAAAGAGCAAAAACGTAAACGGCACAATGCGCGCGGGTGCGGCTATGCCCTCTGTCGCGTTTTTGCTCAAGCCGTTCCATACTTCGGTTGCATTGTGGTACATGCGGCAGCTGGCCAGGGCTGTCAGGTCCACTATGTCTGTGGCAAAGCCGTGTTGGCGCAGCCGGCGCGGCAGCAGCAGCCCATCATGCATCGTTTCGCGGATGGCCGCGTGGCCGCCGCTGGCCTCGTAACCGCGCCGCCCCACCAGTAGCAACTGGCCGCAGCCCGCAGCAAGCGCGGGCATGCGCGGCCACGCGCGTGAAAACGGTACCGGCAGGTAGCACAGCAACACAAAGTGGATGAGCGGCAGCAGCAGCTTTTCAAGCCATGTGCCAGTTTCTTCTCGTGGAAAGCCGCTGATCAGATCGCAATCACGAGCCTCAAACTCTCGCAGGAGCGTAGCCAATGCCTGCGGGTGCAAACGAACATCCGCATCGAGAAAGCAGAAGCGGTCATACCGTGCCAGCCTAGCCAGCGTAGCGCAGGCATGCTGCTTGCCGTTCCAGCCCGCAGGCAAGGACGGCGCACTGTGCAGCTGCAATCTCCCGTCACGCTGTGCGACCTGCTCCACCAGCATCGCGGTATTGTCTGTTGAGGCATCGTCAAGCACCAGCAGCTCAAAGGTGATGCCCGTGGACGCGAGCACACTTTCTACAGCCGCGACAATACCGCCTTCTTCATTGCGCGCGGGGATGAGCACGGAAATCGGCTCTGCGGTGGCTGCCGCAAGGGTGCGGCGCGGAGCCCGGTACCAGAACAGGTTGATGACAAAAGCGAAAAGGGAGCTGAGGGAGCAGCTAAGCGCAAGCCATAGCAAGGGTGAGTCAGGCAAAGGCGTCAACTATCACCCTCCATGCGCAAAAGTGAGGCAATGCAGTTATACATGCCTGTCGCCCGGCTGCGCTCCTACACTTGTGTGATCCGGATGGAAGCGCTCTCCGCGCCCCAAAGCACGCATCCGCTGCCAAGCACCGTAGATGCCGCTTATACCGGAGCTGCCTGCCAGCAGGGAACGAAAAAGTGCGGGGTTGCGTTGCGCTGAAAGTGCCGCCAACTCATCCTGTGTTTGCGCAAGCGCAGCTGCAACCTGTTGCCCGGCAGACTCCCCGGACTGGCGCACGAGCTTGCCCTTTTGAAAATGAAGCGGTGTACCCAGCATGGCAAGCGCCTCCGGCAGCCGTTCATCCCAGAACGTGTACTCCAGTGCAAGCGGCACCACTGTCACCTCATCCAGGCGTCGCAGCAAGGCATCAAGTCCTGAGCGCAGGGTAACAGGCCGCGTACGCGCATCGGTAAAGCCGCCTTGCGGCGTCAACCACAGTACGGCGTTCCGGTCAGCTAGAACGCACTCGGCTGTACGCAGAAACTGCACGGCACCGCGCGGTGTACCCTGCTCTACCGGAAACAGCCCTGCCTTGCGCAAAACTCCATACCGGGTAAAGGCAAGCTCGTCCATGGGAGCATAATGATCTGCTTCCCGCTCCAGAAAACGGCTAAGCAGGATGGCGATCAACGGGTCCCACCAGGACGGATGGTTAAGGCACACAATCAGGGGGCGCTGCCGGGGCCAATACTCAGTGTTGGCAAGTCGAAGCCCGTGAAAACGTCGACTTACGAAAAAAGACAAGTAGGTGTCAAAGAAACGCAGCAAGGTGCGTGAAGGACGCAGGGGCGCATATGCCCCCTTGCGTGACACAACTTCATGCGTTTCCTCCCTCATCGAGCCTGAGCCAGCAGTGCCTCCGCCCCGGTACGTGAAGCCAGTGCCGGTTCTACACCGCGAAAGCGCTGGTCCACGGCATCGGCGGCAATCCAGCCGGACATCATGACCATGGGCATGCCGGGACCGGGATGCGCGGCACCACCAGCAAGAAACAGCCCGTCCACTTCGCTACTGGTATTCGACGGCTTGAAAGCTCCATTGAAGCGGCCATGGCTTGACAAGCCGTAGATGGCACCGTTCAGCACCTTGTAGCGGTTGTGAATGTCAACCGGCGTGAGGTGATGCTCGAACACAATGCGATCTTCGATGTCGGTGAGCCCGGCTGTGCGCTTCAATTTGTCCAGAATGACCTGGCGGTATTTTGGAAACATCTGCGACCAGTCATGATTGGGACGCAGGTACGGAGTGTGAACGAGTACGTAGAAGGCATCGCCTCCCGGCGGTGCTGTCGCAGGTTCAGTACCGCTTGTGGACGCAATGTAGCAGGTGGGGTCCGGTGCCGGCTCGCCCAGGTCGTAGATGTGGTGGAACTCTTCATGCGGGTCACGCGAGAATACGAAATCATGATGCGCCATGTGCTCGTACCGTTTGTTCAAACCCAGGTAGAGCACGACGCCGGAGCAGGCAGGCTCATACTTGCGCTCCCGGTCAAACTTGGCAGCGGCAGGGCCACCCACCAGCTCGCGGTATGTGCGAACCGAATCTTCGTTTGACACAACAGCGTCGAACTCAAAGCGCTGCCCAGCAGTGGTCATCAAGCCGATAACCTTGTCCCGCTTTCCATCTTTTACTGTCAGAAGGCGCTCAATCTCGGTGGAGGTGTGGTATTCCACGCCCAGCTCCTCACCCAGTTTCGTCAGCGCTTCCGGCACGGCACGCGTGCCGCCCATCGGGTACCAGATTCCCTCCTCGGCCTGCATGTTGCCGATAGAGCATAAAATCGCCGGCGAGGCATCAGGTGAAGAGCCCACGTATTGCACGTAGTGGTCGAGCATTTGCGCAACATCAGGATCATCGATGTATTTGCGAATAGTGCCCGCGACCGTGTGGCCGATACGCATCTGCAGCAGGTCGCGCAGTACTCGCTTGTCAAAGGTACCGTTCATGTCGAACGTGTCCTTGATGGAACCTACAGACTTCCAGAAGAAGAAGCGGTCGGAGATGTCGTGCAGGTCGCGCGAATACTGCATGAACTGAACGTACTTGTCGCCCATGCCCGGCTTGCGCGCATTCAGGTCTGTAGCCATGTCGCTGATCTCGTGCTTCAAATCCAGCACAGACCCATTGTCGAAAAAGCAGCGCCACTGCGGGTCAAGCCGTACCATCTTCACGTAGTCATCCAGATTGCGGCCCGCCTCGCAAAAGATGCGGCGCAGTACAGAGGGCTGAATCAGGATGGTGGGGCCCATATCGAAACGGAAGCCCTGCTCCTTGAGCTGCGCGGCCTTGCCGCCGAGCCAGGGATTTTTTTCAAATACCGAAACCTGGTAGCCGCGCGACGCCAGGGTACATGCGGCGGAAAGACCTCCAAGCCCGGAACCGATCACTGCTATACGCATCTGCTGTTTCTCCTGTACTGCGGTTATATGTTTGTACCGGCTTTAAGGGCGCTTCATGCCGGCTGCTGCACGAATCATGGTTTGTAAACCGGCAAGCCGGTTTCGCCAGCCGGTAGCATGTGCGGCCTGCACATATCCTGCGAACAGCTCACGATGTGCCGGGGTAGTGGGTTGGTACGGGACCCGGCTGCGTCCACGCTGACGCACCACGGCACGGGGCGCAGTCATCTCTAGTAGCCCTTCGCGGCCCCGCGTGGCACCGAAGCCTGATCGCTTGCGCCCGCTGAACGGAACGCGCGGGTCAGCTGTGGCCACAATAAGGTCATTGAACAAAACCGTACCCGCGGTAACTTGCCGCGCAAGCGAGCGAGCCGCATCCTCCGGTCCAAAGATGGAGGCGGTCAACGCATAGGGACATTGCTCATGCATGGCTACCGCCTGCTCTACACTGCTGTACGGCAGAATAGAAAGTACGGGAGCAAACACGTCTTCCCGCGCGATACCCATCTCGGGCGTCACACCTGTAAGCAGCGTTGCGTTTACAGTGGTGCCCGTAATTCCGCTGCCCGCATACTCCTCCGCGACATGCAACCCGTTGAGCAGCGTCGTAGCCCCGGCTAGCGAAGCTTCAGCGATCAAGTAACTCAGCCGCTCGCGGGTTTGCTGCGTCACGGGTACAGGGCCCAACTCACCCAGTAGCGCCCCGAGCGCACCGGCAAATTGTTTGGCTACTGCCCCAGCCACAAATACGCGGCGCGGTGCCATGCAGGTAGCAGACCCGTTCATGCGCAGGCCAAAAACCAGCGCATCGATGGCGCGGCCCAGATCAGCCCCGTCCAGCACAAATACAGCATCGCAACCTGACAACTCCATAACTGCCGGTGTAGCCGTAGCGGCAAGCGCATGCAACACGGCTTTGCCGGTGGCCGCGGAGCCGGTGAGAAATACCTTGTCTACACCTGCTTCAATAGCAGCGGTCGCAGCAGCCGGGGCTGAATCCAGCACGGTCAGCAGACCGGGCGGCATGCCGCTGGCAATCAGCATGACGCGCATGGCATGTGCGCAAGCCACACCGGCAGGCGCAGGCTTCCATAGCACCGCATTACCGGCAGCAAGCGCCTGCACGACTTGCGCGCCGGGCAGGAACAGCGGGTAGTTGCCGGGACCTATCAGCAGGACCACACCGAGCGGCGCACGCTCCACTTCAACATCTACAGTGCGCAGCCAGAATGGGCGACTCGCATTGCTTTCGCGCCGGGTGCGCAGTATGAAAGCTGCCTCTTTCTCCAAGAAGCGGCATGCTTCGGCAAGCGGCAGCACCTCGGCTACCAGTGTGTCTGCGTCAGACCGATGCAGGCTGCCCGGATAACTGGGAGCCACAGTAGCGGCGAGCGCTCGCGCGCCGGTAGCAAGTTCCCCGCGGAAACACCGCAGCATGTGCAGCCGCCTGCGCATTGGGGTGCGTGCCCAGGCTCGCTGAGCCTCGCGCATAGCCTCCATCAGCAGCCCTTCGTGGGGCGCGGTTGCGGCAACCGGTACTTGCTGCATGGTGGTCATCGTACTCCGCTTACCGTCTCGTAGATGGAATCCGGCGGAGGCGTGCCCGGCATAACCGGGTCTGTATTCCACTGCGGCTCCAGGTGCATGTCTTCAAGCAGCAAACGCGAGGTAATGCGGGCCGACTCAAAAATTACCGGCAAGCCGCTGCCCGGGTGTGTGCCGCCGCCTACCAGATATACCTGGTCCAGATCCTCAAACCGATTGTGCGGCCGCATGTGCAGCATCTGCCGTAGCGAATGCGCCATGGAAAAGGTAGCTCCACGATACAAGCCGTAGTCATCGTTCCAATCCTGCGGCGTCAGGATTTTTTCGGTACGAATCCTGCGCTCCACATCCGTGATGCCGATCTTCTCCATTTGCTCAATAGCGAGCGAGCGGAAGCGGTCTTTTTCTTTTGCCCAATCTACAGAACCGGTGTCGTGCGTCACCGGCAGCAGCATGTAGAGTGTGCTCATGTCGTTTGGAGCCAGCGTTGGATCGGTTATGCAGGCATTCTGCACGTAAAACGATGGATCGTCGGAGAGGCGATGGTTCTCTTCAATATCGCGCAGTCCTTCACGATAGTTCTTGGCAAGGTAGATGGTATGGTGCGCTACATCTTCATACATGCCTTCAATGCCCATGTACATCATGAAGGTGGAGCATGAAAATTTCTTCTTCTGAATTTTCTTATCAGTCCATTTGCGACGCAGCCTATCCGGCACCATGCGCTTCATGGCATCCGCAAAATCGGCGTTGATGACAACGGAATCTGTCGCAAGCTTGCGCTGATTTGTCCTGATACCGACCGCTTTCCGGCCTTCAAACAGGAGCTCTTCCACAGGTTCGTCGAGCAGGATTTTGACACCCAGCGAACGTGCTACGCGAGCCATGGCTTCTGTAACGGAACCGCAGCCGCCGATGGGGTGAAAGACACCATGCTCGTACTCAAGAAACGACAGGATCGAAAACAGTGATGGGCAGGAAAAGGGGCTCATGCCGAGGTACTTGGATTGGAAAGAAAAACCGAGCCGAATACGTTCATCGTCGAAATACGAGCGGAGATCCGTGTCCAGCGAACGCCATGGTCGCAGCAACGGCAGCAACTTGAGCATGTCCGGGTGAATCAGGTCTTTCCACGATTCAAAAGAAGATTCCAGGAAAGGTACGAACTTTTCAAGCTTGGTGCGGTTCTCATTCATGAAGCGTAGAAAACCATCTGCATCATGCGGACACAGCTTGGCGATTTCTGCCTGCATCTTTTCGACGTTCGGTGTCGCCAGCAGCTCGCCGCCTGAGCCATACACAAGCCGGTATTGCGGGTCGAGCCGCTCCATGGGAATTTCTTTTTCAAGGTCGAAGCCTGCGGCACAAAAGATTTCACGCAGCACACGAGGGTAGAGAAAAAATGTAGGTCCCGTATCGAATTTGAAGCCATCCTGCTTGATGGTGGAGGTGCGGCCCCCGACATGCGAGCGCTTTTCAATCACTGTGACATCAACACCAGACTGCGCCAGCAAAATTGCTGCTGCCAGGCCGCCAGGCCCGGCTCCTACAACTGCGACCTTCCTCATTCGACCATCCTTCAACATATTGCCTGCGGGAACGCAAAGCTTCAAACAATCTAAACAGATAGGTTGCAGGTTTGGCACAAAGAGGGGCCTGCAGCAAAGCTATGTACTTTCGCCTCGTGGCAAATTCCAGCGCTCTTTGGAAACGACCTTAAGGCACGATTTATGAATCCTTTTGCAACAGGTACATGCTTGCCGGGCTTACATCACTAAGACTTAGTAAATGGCGGATGGTTTCGCATCGAGCAAACCGTGCGCAGCCTGGCGTCCGTGGTGCACCAGGGCCGGTAATCCTACGCCGGAATACGCATTGCCCGTAAGCGCAAGGCCCGGCAGCTGTGCTACATAGCCATCAAGTGCGCGCATGCGGGCCGGGTGGCCGATTCGGTACTGCGGCAGCGATCGAGGCCAACGCCGCACCACCACGTGCGTAGGGGATGGCAGCGGGCCGAGAAGCGCCGCAAACTCTGCGCGTGCGGCCTCCGCAATCCGCTCGTCGTTCCAATCCATCATGCGCGGCGCGGCATGGCCGCCGAAGAACCCCCGCAGGAAGACCGACCCATCCGGCGCGCGATGATGAAACTTCTGGTGCATGAAGGTGCCTGCCAACAGCTCCGGAGTTTCACTCAAGGTGAGTTTTGGAAGAACCAGAAACCCGAAGCCGCGCGGGATACGCAGCTTCCGGGCTGCCTCTACTCCAAAACAAAGTGCTACAACGATGGCGGACGTCGCCTCCATATCGAGGAGTACGGCTGCATCCGCATGCACGGGAGCAAGCAGGCTGCGAGTTACGTGCGCCGGGGTGGCCAGCAGCACGGCATCGAACGGCTCAGAACCGTATGCATCACTGGTCACCATCCACTCGTCTTTATTTTGCGCTAGCTGCGTTACCGGTGTTCGGCGACGAATGGTGCCTTCCGGCATTGCCCCTGCCAGGCTGTCGATCAGTGTGGACAGGCCGGAGCGCAGTGTGGTGAACACCGGCTCGGGTGTCTTGCCTGCGGTCGCATCCTTCTGCACGCGCGCCATGGTCGGTGCGATCAGGCTGCCGTGCTCTTTCTCCATCTTCACAAATGGAGCCAACACCGCACCGGCGCTCAGCAGGTCGATGTCACCGCCGAACACGCCCGCCAGTAGCGGCCCGGCAATCGTGTCCGTTGCTTCCTCCCCGAAGTGGCGTGTAACAAATGAGCGGACGGATTCATCGAAGTCTTCCGGGCGCTCCGCGGCTTGCCCCTTGAGTTCCTCAGCACGCTTCGGCTCGCGCAAATATGCCAGTCGCGCCTGCCAGGTGAACAATGGCGACTCCAGGATCGGCAGCCAGCGCGTAGGCACCATCATGCGCATGCCGTCAGGCATCGGCGTCAGCGAGCGGCCCCGAACAAGATAGTTACGGCGGATCGCATCGTTCGATTGCATGATTTCACCGCCGAGCCCAAGTTCCTCAGCAAGGTCGCGCGCGGCGCTTTTGTCGGAGACCCAGGAGTCCGGCCCGCACTCGATGGTAAAGCCGCCCCGGTGGACTGTTTCGACCGTGCCGCCGAGGCGGTTGCCAGCCTCAAACAGGGTCACGTCGCAGCCGGAATCGCGGCTGGCCTCATATGCGGCAGCCATACCCGCCATGCCCGCGCCGACTACCGCCATGCGCTTGCGCCCGACAGCGTTCACTGCGCTGCCAAGGTTAATGCCGGGGCAGGTGTTTCCTGCGCGTCCGGTGCGGCTGCGTCAAGCCGCGCAAAACTCCGCCGCGCCAAGTCCACCAGCGCCGCTGTCAGCAGGGGCGAGTCGTTGAGCGAAGGAGGCCGAAGGAGACGCATGCCCAGGTCCTCGGCAAACTCCTTGAAGGCAATGTCGATGTCGTAGAGGATTTCCACGTGGTCGCAGAGAAAGCCGATGGTCTGCAGCACAACCGTCTTGGTACCGGCTGCATGAAGTGCCGTCAGCGTGTCTTCCACGGTTGGACCGATCCATGGGCCGCCGGCCATGCCCTGGCTCTGAAAAGCGAAGCACCAGCGATCTGAATCAAGGCCGACACGATGCGCGATGAGCCCGGCAGTACGCTTGGCCTCGACCGGGTACGGGTCCGGCGTGAGAACGGGCTTGCCGTCCTGCACGGCAACCTCCGCAGACGAGCGCACCCACTGCGCCGAATCATATTGCGGAGGATGCAGCGGGGTCGCGGGCGCGGTCGGAACCGCATTGCCAGCGGCAGGCGAGCGACTACTTCCAGGATCGGTTTCGCCACTTTTCAGGACGGTCTCCGCCGAGGGGGCAGGACGGCCTGCGGGGGCACCGGCTGCCGGGGTCTGGATAGTCCGGCACGGCACGGAGTGCGCTGTAAACAGGACGGTAGCCGGTTCATGCGCGTCCTCGCCGGCTTGTGCCAGCACCGGTGCCAGCCGTTCCGCAAAGGCATCTGCCAGCAAGGGATGGTCGGCCCAGCCTTCTGTAAAGTCGATGCGGATAGAGTTACCGGCCTCCGCGTACGCTGCCCGCCGGTACAAGCCCACGCTGGTGCGGGAGTTCTGCGGAGCCAGGCAGATTGCCGCCATCTCTGTGATGCCGTTAGCCTTCATCTGCT
>CAXSFX010000100.1:0-14565 GCA_964236655.1 uncultured Acidobacteriaceae bacterium
GCAGGGAACTCCTGTTGCCATGCTGGCCGACATGATTGCTTCGGCGGCCAACGCGCATGTGGGCGGCGGCTTCTCCGCGCCGGTGCATGTGGAGGGGACCGTGTTGCGCTGGCTTGCCGAGGCGCTGGGTATGCGCGTGCCGGGTGCCTCGCAGGGGCCGAGCGGCTTGCTGACGGGCGGCGCTTCAATGGCCAACTTGCTGGGGCTTGCAGTGGCGCGGCATGCCAAGGCTCCCTTTGATGTGCGGGAGCAGGGACTGAGCGGGCAGGGGCGCATGCTGGTGTACGCATCGATGGAGACGCATGTGTGGGCGCAAAAGGCGGTTGAGCTGATGGGGCTTGGACGGCGCTCGCTGCGGCTGGTTCCCGTGGATGCGGATGGCAGGGTGAGCCTGCCGCAGCTTCGGCAGCGGGTTCTTGAAGATCGTGAGGCAAACGAGCTGCCGTTCGCGGTTATCGCAAATGCAGGCACGGTCAACACCGGCGCGATTGACGACCTGCCGGGTCTGCGAGCGTTGTGCGATGAGCAGGCCTTGTGGATGCACGTGGACGGAGCGTTTGGCGCGCTGCTGAAGCTTGCGCCCTCGTACCGCGACCTGGTGGCCGGGCTGGAGCTTGCGGACTCGGTTGCCCTGGACCTGCACAAATGGATGTCACTGCCGTTTGAAACCGGCTGCCTGCTGGTGCGCGATGCGGCGGCGCACAAGGCGGCGTTTGCGGCACCTGCGGCTTACATGGAGCGGGGACATGCGGGCATGCTTGCCGGGGAGCTGTCGTTTTCAGACCTCGGCTACGAGTCTTCTCGCGGCTTCAAGGCGCTGCGCGTGTGGATGCAGCTCTCCGTACACGGCTTTGAAAAACACGGCGCACTGATTGAGCAGAACATGCGCCAGGCCGCGCAGCTGGAGCACTGGATCGGCGAGCATGGAGAACTGGAACTGCTGGCTCCGCGTGCCGCGAATATCGTGTGCTTCCGCTATCGCCCCGCGGGGAGTAGATCGGTTACGGAGACGCTGAATGCGCTCAACCGGAGAATTGTGACCGCTGTGCAGGAGAGCGGCAAATTTGTGGTGAGCGGCACCACGCTGGCATCCGGAAATTTTGCCATTCGTGTCGCTGTGACGAACCACCGCTCGCGCATGGAAGATTTTCGGGAGCTGGTCGAGGCAATCGTCCAAACCGGACGAGCGTTGACCGATTGCGAAGGGAGCGCATCCGCAACGATCGACATATACGGCAAGGCGTAACTATGGCCCGGCGCAACATGTACGGCAAAGCGCAATTATGGCCAGAGCGACGTATACGGCAAGCCGTAATTGTAGTTAGGGCGTAACGAGTAGGGAAAAGCATAACGAGTATGGCAAGGCGTGACGGGTCCCATGGGCAAGGAGATTGTGCCTGTCGCACCCGGCCCTTCTTTAACGCTGTCGTTCGCAGCCATTTGACCCTTCAATCGCCCGTTGCTATATTCAAAGAGCGGGGTGGAGCAGTCCGGTAGCTCGTTGGGCTCATAACCCAAAGGTCGCTGGTTCAAATCCAGCCCCCGCAACCATATAAAGCCCGGTTCCCCATCGGGCGTCGGCTGCAAACGGGTGTGTTCTTCCCCGATTCAGTTTAGAGAAATATTTTCCGTACCGGTCCGGTAGATTCCCTCACAACCAGCTCAGGCTCAATGCGGATAGAGGCCGGGGTTGAATGCCCTGCGAGCCTTGCCAAGAGCTGCTCTGCCCCGATGCTGCCCATGCGCTGCAACGGTTGGCGGACGGTTGTGAGTGAGGGCACATGGTAGCGGGCTGACGGGATATCGCCGTAGCCCACCACGGACACGTCCCGGGGCACGCGCAGGCCGCTTTCATGCAGGGCACGGATTACCGCCATGGCGGATTCATCGTTGAAGCAGACCACGGCTGTGAACGGGCTCCCGGCAACGAGATGCCCGATGTCGGGGTAGCTGAGTTCAGGCGAGTGGGAATCCTGAGCGTGGTGGATGACGAGCTCTTCCCGCACCCGCAAACCGAAATCGTGGGCCGTTTTAACTGTCGCTTCCCAGCGTGCTTCCGCACCGGCGCTTGAGGGCTGCGCGCGCATGAACATAATTTCACGATGTCCCAGATCGTAAAGGTGCCTGAGCGTCAGTTTTGCGCCGGATTCACTATCGATCATGATGCCGGTCAGGTCCGCGAGCCGGCTATGGCTCGCAACCAGAACCGTCGGCATAAAGCTTTCCGCTTCAAGGTGCGTATCGATGGCAAGAACGCCTTCCACTCCACGGGCCTGCATAAGCTGCGCGTGCCCTTGCAGCACCTCCGGGCGGTGACTGTGGTGCAGCGTGACGTAGAAGTATCCTTCACGTATGAAGAATTCGCCTGCCCCCCGGATCACTTGCGAATGAAATCCCTCGCCGAGCTCAGGCAGCAGGATGCCGACTGTTTTGAGCTGCTGGCCCTGTAGTTTGCGCGCTATCATGCTCGGCTGGTACTGAAATTCGCGGGCCGCAGCGCGCACCCGTTCGCGGGTCAGTTCCGGGATGGAACGGCCGGGCGAGTCGTTGAGCACGTAGGAGATGGTAGAGGGGCTGAGACCGAGGTGTTCGGCGAGCAGTTTGAGACTCGGACGCCGGGCAGGTGGGGACTTCGCGGGTACTTTGGCTAGAGGTTTACTCATGAATCTCTCTCCGAAGCTCGGCTAAAAGCAGAGAGCAGGTAGGTATGCTCCTCGAAGGCGGGATCGCTCGGTGGACCAAGACTACTCACAATGTAAAGCCTTCGCGTAAAAATTACTGTCCAAGCAGAATCATTAGACATACGCAAGGGAGAGGTGTTTCGTTTCAGGTCATGTGCTTCGGGTGGTGTGCTTCAAGTCAGGAGCTTTAAGTCATATAGGGAGATAAGCAGCCGTTGACGGCTTTGGAGATGCCGAAGCGGCTAAATTACCCTTTTCCAACGCTCAAGGATTTGGCCGGGTTGGGCTGGGCTGGGCTCAAGGCAGTTCACTGAGATCGGTAACTATGCAGGGTATTCGGGGAGAATATCCAAGGCGCAAAAAAGCCCCAGGTTTCCGCAGATGGGCTGCGAGACCTGGGGCTTGGGTGACGGTTAAACGATGGGAGGGGGGTTACTGGATCTCAATTCCACTGACAAGAGGCTGGTCTTGAGTTCCGCTTGTAAAAGCAACTACGATTTGCCCTTTGGCGTTGGCGGTAGCGGTGAAGGTTTTCACCACTGCCTTGAAGTTGCTTCCGGCAGCGGCGACGATGTCGAAGTTCGACAGAGCGGCAGCACTATTGATTGCAACGTTGAAGACGCGCTGATTGGGTTGGCTGAAATAGAGTTCGGCAAAGTGGAGACGCACTGTATGCGTGCTGCCCGGCGTGAGTCCGGGAACGGTGTACGTGAAGCTACCGCCCTCGTGCTCATCCGCATATACCGCAGCGGGCGCGGCCCCGGCAACACCCTGCGTCACCACCGGCTTGCTCGTGTTGGTATAGGTGCTGCCTCCTACGAAATCGGTATCGGCGATGAAGCTGCCGACCGTGCCTCCGCCCGCATTGATGGCTACCGATGAGGTGACGGGCGTGGAAACATTGCAGGTACCGTTGCCCACAAAGGAAGCGACAGGGCTGAGGGTATCGGCGTTCGCCGGGGTTACGGTTGCGCCGATGCCGTCAATGACATGCGTGATCTGGCCGCTTGCGCTGCTGGAAAGAGAGATCGTACCTGCATCGGTGACCGAGATGCCGGTCACATTCGGTACCACGATTGCATTGTCTTCAATGATGTTGACGCCCACATTGAAGAATGAATAAACGCCCATTCCATAGGCTTTATGGGTGCAGACAGAATTGGACACGACGTAAGACGGGTAGCCGTTCGCGCTGCCATCCTGCCAGGCGCTCTGACTGGGAACGCCGTACGGCAGCTCGCTCTGGTAGAAGATGGTTTCGCCGCCGTTGCCGTTCCAAAGGGTTTGCTCTTTCTCATAATGTTCAACCGCAAGGCCGAGCGCGGTTACATTGTTGCCGTTGACGACAAGCCCGTGGCTGTCTGTAGTGCCTGTCCAGGCAGAGCCCGCACCGTGGTCGGCGCGCCACAGCCAGGTGTTATCGGTAATGACGTTGCCGCTGTCAATCTGGAGGCTGGTGGTTGCGCTGCCCGCAGTGGCACCGCCGACGCGGAAGAAGACATCGTTGATGGAGGTGGGATTGCTTGCATGGCTTCCATTCGCGGTGCCGGCATTGCCTACTTCAAACAGCACAGGCGAGTTGACCGGTCCGGCGTCAACCAGCAGCCCGGCCACTTGTACGCCGTCTACATCGGCAATGCTGATTGCGGCGGAGCCGGTCTGGGGTACCACTGTCGCATAGCCCAGCCCCAGAACAATGGTATTGGGATTGGTGATGTTGATGGCGGTATCTGTTTGATAGATACCGGGGGTCATGATGAGGTTTTTGCCCGAGGCGAGCGCGGCGTTGATCTGCTCAGCGGTATTGGAAGGCTGCGCGATGAAAAAGTTGCTGATAGGCAGGGAGAAGCCTGGAGCATTGCCGCCGGCTTGCCAGGTCGTCCCCACGGAGTTGGTCTTGAGCGTGGGCACGAAAACGTTGTAAGCGCCGCTTGCGTCCACGTAGAGAAAGGGTTTTTCGCGGCTTACAGGGGTGGTGGGCAGATTGGTGACTGCCGCAGCGGAACCGCTACCGGGGTAGTTGGTTGCGGGCACACCGGTAACCCCTGAGAAAACAAAGTTCCACACAAAGTCCTGCCAGCTGCCGAACGCGCTGTTACGCGTATACCACTGCTGTTGCGAGCAGGCAGTGACGAGGCCGGTGACAGCGGAGTCTGCGATAAAGCCGCCGCTGGCCTCTGCGCAGCTTTCAGTGGTAAGCCGCAGGTCGCCGCGGATGTCCATGCGGCGGAATGCGGCACCCTGAGATACACCCCATAACACCTGCCCTACGCCGTCGCCATTGTTTTGTCCGGCAACGATCGGCGGGATTTCTTCCATATTTTCTGTGCCGCGCCAGAAGTTGGTGAGCAAGTCACCGCCTGCATCAAGCTGTGTGGAATTGAACGCGCCGTTGATTACAACCTGATCAGGAGAAAGGCCGAGACCGCGAATATCCTCGTAGTAGCCGACCTGCGCGCTGGCCGTGTAGGTGCCGGGCATGAACAGGATGGCGTGCCTGCCGGTGCCGAACTGCCCTTCGCCGTTTGCGGCATTGAGCGCCGCTGTAATGGCGGCAGATGAACTGGTGGGTGTGATGATGGTGACATTCGGCCCGAAGTTGGGCGCGGTTTGCGCAAAGGCTGCCCCGGTGAAGCACGCCCCTGAGAGCAGCGCACCGAATAGAAGGCGAGAGATGGCGCGGGTGTTTCCTGATATGCGAGCGGTGGTGTTCACTGAGAAACCTCGGTAGACAAACGTTTAAATGGCTGCGAAGCGGACTATAGTCCCGCTCGATTTCGTTTGTCAAAACAATATCTGTTTGCTTTATGTATCCCGGCCCGGCAGGCGGAGTGTTGCTTCGGCTCCCTCTTCTGGGTGATTTTGGAGGCTGACGCTGCCGTTGTGCGCTTCGGCGATCTGTTTTACAAGTGCCAGGCCGATGCCGGTACCGTGCTGCTTGGTGGTGTAGAAGGGCACGAACAGGTTGCCGGGGTTGGCGATGCCGAGGCCTGAGTCGCGGATGCGAACGATAACGGCGGCTCCCTCAAGCGCCCATGCGATGGAGACTGCGGGAGAACGCGACGTGTTTTCCAAAGCCGCTTCCGCGCCGTTGCGCAGCAGATTGATGATTGCCTGCGCCAGTTGGTCCCGGTCCGCGAACACTTCAAGTTCCGGGCCTTCCATGACCTCTACTTGCAGCCGGGTTTCAAGCGAAGCCAGCCGGTGCAGCAGCGGTGCGAGTGGAAAGCGCGCCCGGTGCGGAGGGGCCAGCTGCGCCAGCTGTCGGTAGGCGGCCAGGAAGCGGTTGAGCGAGTCGGCGCGCTCTTCAATGACGGCGAGGGGGCGGTCAAACTCGGCGAGATCGGCTCCTGTTTGCAGCATAAGCCGCAGCGAGCCTGCAAGTGATTTGATCGGTGTCAGCGAGTTGTTGATTTCGTGGCCGAGTACGCGTATCAAGCGCCGCCAGGCCTCCTGCTGCTCTTCTCGCAGCGCCTGGCTGACGTCAGCCAGCAGCAGCAGTTCGTGGGGCACCCCGCCCTCGCGGAAACGGGAGCGCCGCAGCACCCATTGCGCCGTACGTGCTTCAGGGTCCACGGTGACCACCTGCTCGTCTGCCGCGGCCAGCAGGTGGGCAATGCCGAGCGCCGAAGCATGCCGTCCAAGCGGCTGCGCGGGAATCAATTTTGAGGCGGCGGGATTGAGAAAGCGCAGCACGCCGCCCGCGTCCAGCACCAGCACCGGCGCTTGAATGACGTCGAGTACACGGCGAACCAGCGCGGCGGAATCGAGCGAAGACAGCCGCTCGGCCTGGAGGTCATTGGCCAGAGCGTTGACTTCAAGTGCGAGGTCACCCAGTGCGTCACCGCGGCGGCCGCCGCGCGCGCGAAAGGAGTAATCCTGCTCGCGCAGCGCGGCAACCACGTTTGAGAGTGTTTGCAGGGGGCGCAGCAAGCGGTCGGCAATGGATGCCTGCAAGATCGCCCAGCCTGCTAGAAGAGTGCCGAGCGTGAGTGAGGAAAATACTGCCGAGGTGTGTGCCAGGTGAAGCAGCAGCCCGGTGAACGCGAAAGCGGGCAGGCTGAGCGCACACAAGGTAACGCGCAGGCGCTTGCTGTAGCTCAGGCGTCGACGGCTGCGACCTAGGGGGACCCGCTGTCTCCCTGTTCCGCCGGGCTTAGAATTTGCTTCGGGAGCTGCTTCAGGGCGTGATGCCATGTTTCTCCAGCCGCCGGTAGAGCGCGCCGCGGCTCAGGCCGAGCAGCTCTGCCGCCTGACTGATGTTGCCTGCGGCGCGAGTGAGTGCTTTTCGGATCAGGATGGCTTCGACTGCCTCAAGGCTCAACTCGTCCAATTGAGACAATTGAGACATCGTTGCCGAGCCTTGCCGAGCAGGGGCAAGGCCAAGGTCGGCCAGTTCGATGTGTGTGCCGTGAGCCATCAGCAGGGCTCGTTCCATGGTGTGGTCCAGCTCCCGCACGTTGCCCGGCCATTGATACCCGAGCATAGCCTGCAAGGCTGCATGGGAAAGCCCGGTGAGCGGGCGGCGGTAACGCGCGGCATGGCGAGCAAGGAAGTGCGCGGCGAGCGGGGCAATGTCTTCACGCCTCTCGCGCAGCGGCGGCAGGCGCAGCTCCACTGTATTGAGCCGGAAGAGCAGGTCTTCGCGGAAGCGGCCTTCCTCGACCTCGCGCGGCAGCCTGGCATTGGTCGCTGAGAGCACCCGCACATCGACTTTATAAGTCTTGGAAGACCCGACGCGCTCGGCGTGGCCTGTTTCAAGGACGCGCAACAGCTTGGCCTGCCGGCTTAGGGGCACGTTGGCAATTTCGTCGAGAAACAGCGTGCCTTTATCTGCCAGCTCAAAGCGTCCGATGCGGTCGGTGCGGGCATCAGTAAACGCACCGCGCACGTGGCCGAACAGTTCGCTCTCAAAAGTGCCCTCGGCTAGAGCGCCCGTGTTGACTGCAACCAGCGTTTGCGTCGCGCGCGCCGAGACGGCATGGATGGTTTTCGCGACGACTTCCTTGCCGGAGCCGTGTTCGCCGGTGATGAGCACATTGGCATCCGACGGGCCGATGCGGGCGATTCCATCAAGCAGCGGACGCATGGAGGGCGCGCCGGCGATGAACTCGGGCAGGTTTTCTGTGCGCAGCAGCAGTTCCGCCTCCAGCGTGCGGGTACGCCGCAGCGCCTGGCGAAGTTCAATCTGGGTGCGCAGGATGGTGAGAAGGCGGGCGTTTTCCCATGGTTTCTGCACAAAGTCGCGCGCGCCCAGCCGCATGGCCTCAACCGCCAGCCCCACATTGCCCCATGCTGTCATCACCACTACCGGCAGCTGACTGTCAGTAGCCAGCACCTGCCCCAGCAGCGCCATGCCCTCCGCGCCCGAGGTGGTGTCGCGCGAGTAGTTCAGGTCCATTAATACGGCGTCGAAGGTTTCGCACGCCAGCTCCACCATGGCCGCGGCAGGCGACTGCGCGGTGTGCAGCAGGTAGCCTTCCGGCTTGAGCAGCAGCTGTAGCGCTTCAAGGATGTGCGCCTGATCGTCTGCCAGCAGGAGCCGGGCCGGTGCCGCGCGTGTGTGTGGCATCGGTGATAACGCCATGGCCATGATTACCGTACACCTGTTTGCGGCTTGCCGGATGCAGCCCCGACGGTGATTCCAGGGGCAATCCTAGCTGCGATCCCGGAGGCGACCGTGGTGACGCCGGTTTTCGCATCGTCGATGGAGACGTGGTACTCGTCAAGGGTGGCACCGGTGGCGCGCGCCAGCTCCACACGCGACTTTTCAAAGGTGGTCTCGGCGGCGGCCAGCGTGGATTCCGCCAGCGCAAGGTCGCGCTGCGCGGCCAGGGTTTGCAGGTTTGAGCCTGCACCCAGCTTTTGTTCCTCACGGCTGATGTCGAAGGTTTTCTGCGTCAGGTCGCGTGCGGCGCGTGCCGCCAGTACGCGGGCGCTGCTTTGCTCAAGCGCGTACTGCGCGTTGTGCACCTCAATGCGGATCTGTTTTTTCAACTGCTGGATGCGCAGCTCGGATTGGCGATACTCAAGCTCTGAGCGGTACTGGTCCGATTTGGCGACGCGGTTGCGCAGTGGAATGTCGAGGGAAAGTCCAACGGAATAGTCGGGAGAGGTGTTATTGAAAGCGTTATTCAAGGAGCCGCCGAAACTGGTCGGCACGTTGGAGGAAGTGCGCGACAGCGGGTTATTTTGCCCCGCGAGACCTGTGCCTCCGTAGTATGCGTCGATGTTTACCGTGGGCAGCACGGCATTGCGCGCGGCTTTGCGGCTTATGTCGCGGTTGGCCAGGTCAAGGCCGGACTCCGCCAGTTCCGGGCGATTGCGCAGCGCGTCTCCGATCAAATCTTGCAACGGCCGCGAAGCCCCTGCATCGTCAGTGGTGATTTTTTCTGTCGGGATGACGGGAATTTCATCGAGGCGTGCGTCGTCGAGGTTTTTGGTCAGAGCGTTCTTGATGAGCGATTCCTGCAACTGCAAGGTGGTTTTGGCGATGCTCAGGTCTTCGTCGCGGTTTGCTACTTCACCTTCAGCCTTGGTCACCTCCACTGCCGGGATCGCCTGCAAGGCAAGCTGCTGCCTGTCGCTCGCCAGCGTTTGCTGGGCAAAGCCGAGTGAGCGCTCCTTGACCTGCTCGTCCTGGTAGGCGCTGGACAGGTCCCAGTAGATGTTGGCGATCTGGGTCATGGTGGCGATGAGCTGGTCCTTGAACGCGATTTCGGAGATGGTGCGGTCGTTGCGCGCGATGCGCAGGTAGCGCAGGTTGGGGCCGCGTCCGAAACCGGCTAGCAGCGGCTGCTGCACTGTAAAGCGATAGTAGGCGTTGAGCGCGGGCGTGAGGAAGGTGAAGGGGCTGTTTTCTGCCTGGCGATTGTTCTCAAGCAGAAAGCTGATGACCGTACCGGTGGGGAACGCCTGCAAGTACTGGACCTGGCTTGCGGCGGTGTTGACCTGCAGGGACGGGACGCCGAAAATCACCAGGCTCGACTCCGGCTGGGTGAGGTGTTCAAGGCTCAAGCTGCCGGTGATGAGCGGGTCGAAGGAGTTGACGGCGGTACCGGTGCCGAGCGTGGATGACACCAGTCCACTGGCACCGGAGCCCGCGCCGCCTGCGCCGCCGGTGGTGCCGCCCGCACCTGCGCCGGGCGCGCCCGAGCCGAAGCCGCCCACGCCGCCGCCCGGTGTGTTCTGCACGATGCCCGCGTTGATGCCGCGGAAGGTGCCGCCGGCCTTGGTGCGCTCCACGTCCGCCTCAGAGATGGGCAGGTTGTAGCGCGCAATGGCGATGTCGAGGTTGTTTTCAAGCGCGAGCAGGATTGCGTCGTCAAGCGACAGGTACATCTTGCCGTCGCGGATGAGCTGCTCGACACGCGGCGAGTTGGCGAGGCTTGCCGCAGGCAGCTCCACACCGCGATAGGTGTTGAACGGGTTGGACGAGTGCGGGTAGTCAAGCCGCAGGGCGGGAGCGGAGACCTGCGCGAGAAGAGCGGAAGGCAAAAGCGGCAGAAGCATGGCTGCGACTGCTCGTTGAAGAAAAGATGTCACAGAAGATGTCACTAGGTGCTCTCCATATTTGTAGCTGTCTAGGTTGCCGATTGCGCTACAGATTGCCCGGTGCGTGTCACTGCTGTGTCGCCGGTCATCCAGCCGTCGCGCAGCTCCAGGATGCGATGGCCGTAGCTGGCGTTGAGCTCGGAGTGTGTGACCTGCACGATGGTGGTGCCGGCTGCGTTGAGCGTGCGGAACAGCTGCATGATCTCGGCTGCCTGCGCGGAGTGGAGGTTGCCGGTGGGCTCATCGGCAAGCAGCAGCGCGGGCTTGTGGATGACCGCGCGGGCGATGCCGACCAGTTGTTGCTGGCCGCCTGAAAGCTGGCTGGGGTAGAGGTCCTTTTTGCCGACGATCTGGAAGCGGTCGAGCGTGTCGGCGACCATGGCCTGACGCTCGGAGCGGGGCAGGTTTTTGTAGGAGAGCGGCAGGTCGATGTTCTCGGCCACGGTCAGGTCGTCAAGCAGGTGGTAGCTCTGGAAGACCATGCCCATGCGCCGCCGGGCCAGCTCTGCGCGTTGCTTGCGGGCCAGGGCGTGGACGGGCTCGCCCTCAAAGCGGTACTCGCCGCGCCACTCGTCGTCGAGTAAAGCGAGGACGTTGAGGAGCGACGACTTGCCCGCTCCGGACGGGCCCATGATGGTGATGAAGTCGCCCTCGCGGATGGTGAGGTTGATGTTGCGCAGGACGAAGGTTTGGGCTGCGCCGGATTTGTAGCTGCGTTCGAGGTGGGTCAGTTCGATCATTGTTTGCTCCATTTCTATTCGGTTCGAAGTGCTTCCATCGGCTCGACCTGTGCTGCTCTTCGAGCTGGAAGCACAGCCGCCGCGAGGCAGGTCAGCAAGATGAGTGACACTGCCCAGCCCAATGCGGCAACACTGTTGAAAAAGAGGTGCGGCTCCGGAGCTCCAGCACCGATGACGTTTTCCGCTATCCAGCGGCTGAGCAAAGGGCCGAGGAGAAGCGATCCGACACCGCCTATCACCGCACCCGCAAACGCAAGCGCTACGCTGCCGGCTATGACCGAGCGCATGATGGAGCCGCGACCGGCACCGAGCGCGATGCGGATGCCGATCTCCCGCGTGCGCTGCCCTACCTGGTAACTAAGCAGCCCGAACAGGCCGATTGCGGTAAGCAGAACACCGAAGCCGGCGAAACCCTCAGCAAGCTCCGTGAAAAATCTCGGCGCAGCTACGGAATCGTCGATCACCTGTTGCATCGTTGTTAGCTTGGCAACAGGAATTTCCGGGTCAGCCGCGGCTACGGCTTTTCGCACGATGGGTCCGGCATCGAGATTCGCGGCGAGCCGCACGGCGAAGCTGGTCGGGAACCATCCATTGAGCGTCTTCGTCGCGTCGTCGGAAAGCTGCGTGATGGGCGCGTAGATGAGAATCGGAGGCTCGTCCGCCAGAGAATTACTGGGCGCATCGGCGACGATGCCGACGATGCGCCAATCTTCGTTGCCCGTGTGGATGGAGCTGCCGAGGGGCGACCGGCCGGGCCACCAACGGCGTGCTGCGGCCGCGCTGATGACGACCGAGTGCAGTGTCGTCGGACCATCGCTTGCGGCGAGGTCGCGCCCGGCGAGCAGCGGCAACTGCATCGTGCGAAAGTAGCCGGGTGTGATGGCACGAAACTCGATGGTCTGCTTTAACTGGCTGCGCGCGTCCGGGTAGCCGTTTTCGTTCAGACCGCGGTCAAGCGGCAGGCCATTGATAGCCGCCGCGTTGCTCACCCCCGGCGCTCCACTGAGGCCGGAAAGCACCGTCGTGACAAAGTGCTCGGTCGCAAGGGTCGGTGCATAGCGCTTGCCTTTCAGATTCGTCTGGAAGACGACCAGCTTTTCCGGGGTAAAGCCGAGCGGCCTTGCCTGCAATCTCAAGAAGGTGCCAAGCAGGAGCGATGCGGTCGAAAGCAGTACGACTGCGAGACTCATCTGCAAAACGAGCAGAGCGCGAGCTGAGCGCTGCCGGCGCGGTGTTCCTCCTATTTGGGGCGCTCCGAGACGCAGGTGCGTTCGCTCCCGGGTGAACGCAAGAAGCGCGAGAGGAGCGCCGAAGAGAATGGCACTAAGCAGCCCCAGAACAGCTGTCTGCGTGAGCGTGACCCCGAAGCCGCCGACGCTGTTCAGCTGCGGGATGGGAACCGGTGAATGCGCGAGGAGAAAGGGCAGAAGCAAGCCGGCCACCAGCAGTGCACCGGCGGTACCGGCAAACGCAAGTAGAAAGACCTCAAGGAAAGCGAGCCGAAGCAGGCGGGCACGTGTTGCGCCGAGCGCAGCGCGCAAGCCGAACTCAGCAGCCCGCCGCAAAGCGCGTGCCGTGTTCAGGCCGGCCAGGTTGAGGCAGACGAGCAGCAACACAGCCGTTGCTGCCCAGCCCATAACGACCAGGCTCCGCTGCACATCCCCGGCAAACACGGTTGCGAGCGGCCAGATGCGCAGGACGGGATTCCGGCCCGCGTAACTCCCCCAGTTTCTTAGGTACGGCAATTGCCTGTCGAGGGCGCGATCAAGGTTTCGCAGCTCGCCCTGCGCCTGCGCGAGCGAAACGCCGGGACGCAGACGCGCATACATTTCGTAGTTCGTCCCGATGTAACCGGGATCGCTCTTGCTGAGCTGCAAGGGACGCCACGCGTCGGGCGCGCCGAGCATCGTTTTTGAGAAATGCACTTCGGCGCGGAAACTTGCAGGCATGACGCCGACAACGGTAACGCTCTCCTGGTTCAAGCGCACAGTGCGTCCGAGGATCGAGCGGTCACCGCCGAAGGCCCGCTGCCACAAGCCGTAGCTGAGCACCAGCGCCTTCGGTCCGTTTTGCCGATCTTCATCCGCTGCAAAGGCCCGACCCAGGCTCGGACCTATGCCGAGAGTGTCGAAGTAGCTGCGGGTCACGCCGGCGACGCGAATACTGGACGAGTGCCCGCCTTTATCTGAGAGATTTGCAATGCCGCTGGAATCTTCGAGCAAAGCCGTCGAGCTGTAGCTCCGGCTGTTCTGAGCCAGGAAGTCATAGCTCTCGCCGGTCTGGTTCGCATTGGCGTCCTCGGTGGGCCCGTCCTCTTTGGGCCAGGTGAGGGCAACGCCAACCAGCCGCTCCGGCTGCGGGTAGGGCAGGGGCGCGAGCAGTACCTGCCGCGCCACGCTGAACACCGTCGTGGTGACGCCGATGCCGAGCGCGAGGGTGAGGATGGCGGTGAGGGTGAAGCCCGGCGCGTTGCGCAGTTGGCGCAGGGCGTAGCGCAGGTCTTGCCAGAGGGTTTGCCAAAAATTTCGCATTCGTGACTCCGTGTCTCTAATCGGTGACTACTCGGTTCTGAGGGCTTCGATTGGGTCGACTTGCGTGGCGCGGTAGGCGGGAATGGCTGCGGCGGCGGTGCAGGCCAGGAGCAGCAGCAGCGCGGCCAGGGTGAGGGTGAGCGGGTCGAACGGGGGCACGCCGAACAGAAATGCTTTTACCGCCCGGCCTGCGGGCCATGCGCCTGCAAGGCCAAGCGCGAGACCTGCCAGGGCCATGGCGGCTGCCTGCCCGGCAACCAGCCGCAGGGTGCCCGCGCGTGTGCAGCCAAGCGCCATGCGGATGCCGATCTCGCGTGTGCGTTGGGCCACCGAGTAGGCGAGTACGCCGTAGATGCCGACGGCGGCGAGCAGGAGTGCTACAAGGCCGAAGCCGCTTGCGAGGCGCAGGGCGAGTTGCTGGTTCCTGAGCGAGTCGGCAATGCCTTTGTCGAGCGAGGCGATTTGCATCTCGGCCATATCGGGCGCGGTGTCTTTGAGCGCGGCGCGAAGCTCGCGCTCAAGTGTGGCTTGCGGCAGGGTGGAGCGCACCGCGAATTGCGGTGCGACACCAAACACAAATTTGGTAGTGTCAATGTCGGTAGGAAATTGCGAGAAGGGCAGGAGGAGCTTCGGCCCAGGCTGTTCATCAAGCGTTTTGCCGCTGATCTGGTCGGGTAGCACGCCGATGATGGTGAGCGGTGTTTTCAGAAAACGGTCGTCAGTGCCGTCGGTGGTGTTACTGGTGAATTCGACGGTGGCTCCCAGGACGCGTGCGCCGTTCAGGAAACGGCGTGTAAAAGCTTCGTTTGCCAGGCAGACCGGCTGGGAGCCTATTGTGTCGGAAGCAAGAAACCCTCGGCCTGCAACCGGGTGAACGCCCATGGTGCGGGCGTAGCCTGCGTCCACAACTGAGAGATCAGTATGATCCTTCTTGTTTTCAGGGTGGCCCGAAACGCGAAAACTACTAGCCATTGTCAGGGTGAAATTTGAGAATGGGAGCGAGGTTTGCGTGGCGGACGCCTCCACGCCGGGCAGCCCGGCGAGCCGAGCGAGAAGCCG
>CAXSFX010000101.1:0-14508 GCA_964236655.1 uncultured Acidobacteriaceae bacterium
TCCTGCGTTGACAGGTTCCTGCGCGGCAATCTTCAGCCGGGTATCAACGCGGCAGGGTTGTTCTCAGGCATCGACCTGGACTGGGAGTACCCGAACGGCGACAGCGATGGAGAGAACTTCAATGCCTTGATCCTGGAGTTTCGCAAGCAGCTGAACGCCTATGGTGCAGCCAGCCATACGCAGCCGGTGCTTACCGTGGCGGCGGCACCGGGGTTAGGCCGCTACCCTGGGGTGGACTGGTCCTTAGTGGCGACAAACGTGGACCGGATCGGGCTGATGAATTACGACTACAACGGCCCATGGCAGAAGCAGACCGGGGTAGTAGCGCCACTGTATGCGCTGCCCGGGGTGCCGCTTGAAAGCGGCAACGTGGATAGCACGGTCACAGAGTATGAGCAAGCCGGGGTACCCGCGGCCAAGCTGCTCATGGGTGTACCGTTCTACGGCTATCACTGGTCGGGCGTTACCGATACAGGCGGGGCGCATGGCCTTGGAATCAAGGGAAATCCCGAGCATGGCGATACGCCGTACCGTGAAATTGCCGCGCTGCCGGGCGCGGGTACGCCGTTCCGTGATGCGCACTCACAGGCACCCTGGCTTTATGACGGCGACAACTTCTGGACGTTTGAAGATCCGACTTCCGTTGCGGCAAAAGCCGGCTACGTGCGGGCGCATGGTCTGGGCGGCATGATGGCCTGGGAACTGAGCGGAGATGGAGCGGATGGCGCGCTGCTGCAATCCATGCATCATGGCTTGAGCTTGAAGAGCCCGGCGACTACGCCTGCATACAAGGCGACTCCGTAAGTTAACTTGCTCCTGACGCGACCTGCCACAGCAGCATGGCGTTAAGCCCAATGATGATTGTGGCCACTATCCAGCCGAGCCGCCGGGTGAGAGGCCGGTTGGCAAACCGGTTCATGACAGAGGTACGACCGGTGAGTAGCAGCAGGGGGATGAGCGCGAACGGCAGCGCAAACGACAGGATGACCTGCGACAGCAGGATGATCTTGAGCGCATCCAGGCCCAGGCCGATGACGATAAGCGATGGGATGAGCGTGAGCAGGCGGCGCAGAAAGATGGGGAACTTGACGTCAAGAAAACCCTCAAGCACCACCTGGCCGGCCATAGTACCCACTGTCGAAGACGACAGTCCCGAGCACAGCAGGGCAATGGCAAACAGGGTGGCTGAAGCCGGGCCGAGCAGCGGACCCAGGGTACGGTGGGCGTCCTCAATGGAGAAGCCGTCACTGCCGGTAGGTACACCGGTAAACGCGGCGGCAGCCACGATCACCATGGCGGAGTTGACCAGCCAGGCACCGTTCATGGCGGCCAGAATGTCAATTTTCTCAAAGAACAGCATGCGCGTGCGCGCCAAGTGGTCTGAGAGATGGTTGTGGCCCGGTAGGGTGCTATGCCAAGCCTGCTCGCGCACGCGGGGCTGCACCAGGGCAGAGTGCAGGTAAATGACGTGCGGCATGACAGTTGCGCCCAGCATGGCTACCGCCGCATAGATAGAGGAGCGCCCGACCTGCGGGACCAGGATATGCAAGGCAACACTGCGCCACACCGGATGTACCAGGGCCAGCTCCCCCGCGTAAGCTGCACCGATAAGCGCGACAAAGCCGATAATGGCAAGCTCCAGCTTGCGAAATCCGCGCGTCTCAAGCGCCAGCAGTGCAAACACAAACACGGTGGCCAGCAGCGCCGCAAAGAACAGCGTACCGGTGCGTGACCAGCCATGCGCCAGGAACCAGGGGCCGAACAGCAGGTAGAAGCCGAGCGCCGCCCCGAGGAACTCGGCGAGATCAGTGGCAATGGCCGCGACCTCTGCCGCCAGCCACAGCGAAATCGCGGTACGTCGGGAAAAGTGGTCGCGGCAGCTTTGGGGCAGGGTACGACCCGTAGCAATGCCGAGCTTTGCTGAAAGGTACTGAATCAGAATGGCCATCGCGTTTGACCACAGCAGCACCCACAACAGCCTGTTGCCGAAGCGCGCACCCGCGTCGAAGTTGGTGGCGAAGTTGCCGGGGTCGATGTAGGCGATGCTGGCGACAAAGGCCGGACCGAGATTGGGCAGCAGGCTTTTAAGGTGGCGCAGTCGAGGATGCGACAGATGCACCAGGACAGGCGGCGCGGGTTGGGTCGCTTCAGCCACGTTTCTCAAGTATAGGGGCCTTGGTCAAAACCGCCTGCCGCGCAAGCGGGCTTACCGCCGGAGGCGATACCATGGCAGCTATGGCTGATACCGAACCGCTCGCAAACCCGCTCGCCGATCCGGACGTGCTGGAGCGTGCCCGCAAAATCAAGGTGTTCCTGATGGATGTGGATGGCACCATCACCGATGGCGGCGTGTGCCTGATTGCGGCAACGGACGCCGACGGCAACAGCACTGTTTCTGAAATGAAGACCTTTAACGCGCAGGATGGGCAGGGTCTGACGCTGGCGCGGACCATGGGTATCCGGACCGGGTTTATCACGGGGCGCAAGTCACCCGCCGTGGCAAAGCGCGCGCAGGAGAACAAGGTAGAGTTCGTGTACCTGGGGCAGCCGAAGAAGACGCAGGCGTTTGAAGAAATTATGCAGCAGGCCGGCGTGACGGCGGACGAGGTGGCCTACATGGGCGATGACCTGCCCGATTTGCCGCTGCTGGCGCGAGTAGGCTTGGCGGTGGCTGTAGCTGACGGTGCGCCGGAGGTGAGGGCCGCAGCGCATTACGTGACAAAGCGGCCGGCCGGGCGGGGTACCGCGCGAGAAGTCGTCGAGTTGATCCTGAAGGCGCAAGGCCGGTGGGAAGAAGCGATTCCAAAGGCGCTGGCGTAAGGACGAATGAGTAAAGCCAAGGTACTGCTGATCGGCGGAGGCGGGCGCGAACATGCGATTGCATGGGCGCTGCGACGCTCCCCGCGTGTAGACGAGCTGGTGTGCGCGCCGGGTAACGGAGGCATTGCAAGCCTGGCCCGCTGTGTGCCGGTCGATACGGGCGACCTCCAGGCGATGGTGCAGGTTGTTGTGCGCGAAGCTCCGGAGCTGACGTTCATCGGTCCGGAAATTCCTTTGGCGCTGGGCCTGGTAGACGCTTTGCGGGAGCGCGGCCTGCGCGTGTTCGGGCCGACTCAAGCCGCCGCGCAGCTTGAGTCGAGCAAGGCGTTTGCCAAGCGCTTCATGCAGCGGCACACCATCCCCACAGCGCAGTACGCAGTGTGCGAAACCATGGAGGAAGCGCAAGCCTCACTTGCGCTGTTCAGCGGCCCTGTGGTGGTGAAGGCAGATGGTTTGCATGCGGGTAAGGGTGTACTGATCTGCGCGGACCGTGCCGAGGCCGAGGTTGCCATTGCCGGGTTGTTCAGCGGGGGGCTGCTGGGCCGGGCAGAAACGAGCAGTGTGCTGGAGGAGTTCCTTGAAGGCGAGGAGCTGTCGCTGCTCGTTATGAGCGATGGCCGCCATGCAGCGCCGCTGCTGCCCGCGCGCGATCATAAGCGCATCGGAGAGGGCGACACCGGCCTGAACACCGGCGGCATGGGCGTGTATACAGACGATGCCATGCTGCCTGCGGAGATGGGGGAGTGGATTGCCCGGCACATTGTGCAGCCCACCATTGACGGCATGGCTGCCGAGGGAATGCCGTTTACAGGCATCCTGTTTCTCGGCTTGATGATGACCGCGCGCGGGCCGGTGGTGCTTGAGTACAACACGCGCTTCGGCGACCCGGAGACGCAGGCGATCTTGCCGCGACTGGACAGCGATCTATATGAGGCCTTTGAGGCATGTGTAGATGGACGTCTCAGCGATACGGAGTTCCGCTGGAAGCCGGGTGCCTCTGTGTGCGTGGTTGCGGCTTCAGGCGGCTACCCGGAGGCTTACAAGACCGGGCTGCCGATCCATGGTTTACAGGAAGTACCTCTGGGTTCCACCATGACCGATGTAGAAGTCTTCCACGCGGGCACCGTGCTGGTCGATGGCGAGTACAAGACAGCGGGCGGGCGTGTATTGAGCGTAAGCGCGACCGGTGCCACGTTGGAGCAAGCCCTGTACCGCGCATACGCAGCCATGAGCGGCATCCGGTTTGAAGGGCTGTACTACCGGCGAGACATTGCGCGAAGCAGGGCACGAAGTGGGCTGTAACCGGCACAAGGAGTAACAAAATGATTCTTAAAGATGATTTGGTTGTCGATGTCGCCACGCAAAACGGTCCCATGCGAACGTACTTCTTTCATCCTGCTGTGCCGGACAAGTCTTCGGCCAAGTTCCCAGGCATTATCTTGTACTCGGAAATCTTCCAGATGACAGGACCTATCAAGCGCTTTGCCGGCTTTTTGGCTGGGCACGGCTACCTGGTGGCTGTGCCGGAGGTGTATCACGAGCTTGAGCCCGCCGGTACCGTGCTGGCTTACGACCAGGCAGGGTCTGACAAGGGCAACATCGACAAGTATGCGAAAGAGCTCGCGGCCTACGATGACGACGCGCACTCGTTGCTCAAGCACATGGCCGGCATGGAGCAGTGCAACGGGCGTCTTGGTGTAGTGGGTATTTGCCTGGGCGGCCACCTGGCGTTCCGCGCTGCGATGAACCCGGAGGTGCTGGCCGCTGTGTGTTTCTATGCGACCGACATCCACTCGGGCTCGCTCGGTGAAGGCAAGCAGGATGACTCACTGGCACGCGCAGGAGAAATTCAAGGCGAGCTGCTGCACATCTGGGGAAAGCAGGACCCGCACGTGCCGCTTGCAGGCCGTCGATTGGTGCAGACAAGGCTGGATGAGGTAGACGCGAACTATCAATGGCTCGAAGTGAATGGGGCGCATGCGTTTCTGCGCGATGAGGGCTACCGGTACGACCCGGAATTGGAGTGGCACTTGAAAGGCATGATGTTGTCTGTGTTCCATCGCAAGCTGGCGCTGGGGTTGTAGAAGGTCAGTTGGAACTAAATACAGCAAGCTAGAAAGTTTGTAGTGAATTGCGCAACAAAGCAAAGCAAAAAGCAGGTCCTTCGACTTCGCTCAGGATGACACAGATTTCTGGATTTTCGCTTTGCACGTATGCTCGGAATGCACTCAGGATGACACAATTCTTAACTCGGGTCGATACAGTTTTATGGTAGACACTAACTCTAGCTTTGCTTCAGTAAAGAACCGGGTAAGCCGCATGGTACGTGCCCCGGATAATTCCGTAGCACTCGCACGCACAGGCCGTAAGCCGATCGCGATCTAATATCTGAATCAGACCACGACTATAAGTGATTAGGCCTTCACGCTGAAACTTGCCGGCGGTGATGGTTACCGCAGGCCGGCCTACGCCCAGCATTTCCGCCAGATATTCCTGCGTAAGCGCCAGGAAAGAGCTTTCCAGGAAATCTGAAGTCATCAACAGCCAGCGAGCAAGCCGGGCATCGAGGTCGTGCAGGCGATTGCAGAGGATAAGCTGTGTGGTTTGCTCAAGCAGGACATATACAAACTGATGCATGGATTTTAGAAATTCGCGGTCTTCAGCCATGGCCTGCTGTACATGTTCCACGCGGATGCGATAGCCCGACCCGGCACCTTGCATCACCATCTTGGTGTGCGTTTTCGGGGTACCCAGCAGCGCATGGACACCGATGATGCCCTCACGCCCGATGATGCCGACTTCAACAGCCGTACCTAGCATATCTGCGCTGGTCATGGAACACATGCCGTGACTCAGGAAATAAATCCATTGGATGCTCTGCTCCGGCTTTGCCAGTAGATATCCTTGAGGCAAATCCAGTTGCATGATATAGGGGTTTAATCTTTCAAGCGCAATTGGAGAAATGCCGGCAAGCGTTAAATTGCGCTGCAAGGTCGTAATATCATTTCGTTCTAAATTACTTGTCTGCATAGTGTCTGTTGCGCCTGCCGTACAGGGTGTGCGCTTCGACATATCGTATGAAGGACCGCCATCGCGTATCTAAAATGTATGACGCTGGGAGGGCAAAGTCTGTTCGATAGGTAACGCTATGCAGTCCAAGCTACTGTAATACCAAAACAATGTGTGCTAGGAACCTAGCTTTTTCTCTAACATTTGGTTGAGCAATGCCGGGTTGGCCTGCCCCTTACTGAGGCGCATGACCTGGCCGACGAAAAATGCTGCCACCGTTTTTTTACCGCCGCGGTATTGCTCGACCTGCTTCGGGTTGGCCGCAATAGCTTCGTCGATCATTCTCTCTATCGCGCCTGTGTCAGAAATCTGCTGCGGTTTCTCGCGCTCGTAGACGGCAGGGAAGTCCTCCCTGTTTTCAAAAGCGAGATCGAACAGCTGCTTGAGCTGCTTGCTTGAAAGCGCACCGGCTTCAGCCAGGTCAGCTGCCTGCGCAATGCCGGCCATGGTGACCGGGGACTGCCAAAGTTCCAGATTGTGTAGTTTTAGTCGTGAAGTGAGCTCGCTCAACACCAGGTTAGCGACGCGGCGCGGGTTTTTAGCAGCTTTGGCGGCTGCTTCAAACTGGTCGGCAAAAGCACGGGTTGCAGTCAGGGTTTGCGCATCCTGGGCCGCTATGCCGTAGTCGGCGATCATGCGGGCACGACGCGCCTCGGGCAGCTCCGGCAGGGTAGCGCGGATTGCGCTTTGCATCTCCGCAGATACCGTAAGCGCGGGCAGGTCAGGCTCCGGGAAATAACGGTAATCGTGTGCCTGCTCCTTTGAGCGCATAGAGTAGGTGCGGCTTTCGGCGGCGTTCCACAGGCGGGTCTCCTGCACCACGCGGTTGCCGGACTCGATAACGTCTACCTGGCGCTCGATCTCATACGCGATGGCTGCGCGGATGTAGCGGAAGCTGTTGACGTTTTTGACCTCGGCCTTGGTGCCGAACTCCTTTTGCCCGCGCGGGCGCACGCTCACATTAGCGTCGCATCGTAAGGAACCCTCCTCCATGTTGCAGTCGGAAACACCGGTATAAAGCAGGATTTCCTTGAGCTTCGTCAGGTACTCATAGGCTTCCTCCGGCGAACGCAGGTCCGGTTCCGAGACGATTTCGATCAGCGGCGTACCGCAGCGGTTCAGGTCCACCGAGGTGCTTGCAGCCGAATCATGCACGCCGTCGTGCAGGCTTTTGCCTGCGTCTTCTTCCATGTGGAGCCGCGTGATGCCGATGCGCTTGGTGCCCCCGGGTGCTTCGACGTCAAGCCAGCCATGCTCGGCCAGCGGCTTGTCAAACTGCGAGATTTGATACCCCTTGGGCAGGTCGGGGTAGAAGTAGTTTTTGCGCGCAAAGACGCTGGTCTCGCGGATTGCCGCGTTAATGGCCATTGCGGCAAGGGTGGCAAACTCAACCGCGCGTGCATTGAGCACCGGCAGCGCCCCCGGCAATCCCAGGCATACGGGACATATGAGCGTATTTGGCGCTGCACCAAACCGGTTGGCGCATCCGCAGAAGGCCTTGGTGCGGGTCAGCAGTTGCACATGGACTTCAAGGCCGATAACGGGCTCGTAGCGGGTAAGCAGGTCAGACGGGAGCGTGACGGCAGTTGCCATAATCGGGAGTGTACCAAGTCAGAATGCAACCGGACTCTCGCCGGTACCGTGCCGAAGGTACTCTGTATACAAAAAAGTTGTTTCGTAAAGACGCCAATCAGCTAGATTCAGCCAACAGCTAAAAATAAAGTGGCAGGCGGAGGCAACCTTTGGGCGAAGACATGACCAAAACCAAGCAGGACAGCATGAAAGTGATAGTTGTACGGTGGCCGGATGGCACAGTCACCCTGGCGCTGGACCGCGAGTACACACCGGATGAAGTGGACTCGGACTTCATGCAGCAATGAAGAGATCGCTGTTAAACTGATAGAACATGATTCTCCCGTTTGTCCGCGACCTGTTGGCGGAGCTGGAGAGATCCTCCTCCTTTGAGCAAGCCACACGCCACCTCTCGCTGGGGCGCGGGCGCAGGCGTATCTCCGGCCTGACCGCGACGGCTCGCGCGCTGTACCTGCCGCTGCTGGCTCGCGCTGCTCGGCTGCCCGCCATTGTGCTGGTTGCTGACAATAAAGCCGCAGACGCGCTCTATCTGTCTGTGCGCGCTGCCTGCGAGCTGACCGGGGCGGTGCCGCCTGAGCGTGTAGTGAAGTTGCCTGCTCACGATGTGCTGCCTTTCGAGCACCTGTCGCCGCACAGCGAGGTGCAGGAAAGCCGCGCTGCGGCGCTGTGGAAGATCGCAACCGATGCGGTTTCGATCGTGATTGCACCGGTTGAAGCTGCTGCACAGAAGCTGTTTCAGCCGAGCTACTACGCCGGGCTGGCGCGAACACTGAAGCGCGGCGAAGAGCATGACCTGGATGAGCTGACCACCCACCTGTCAAGCGTAGGGTATGACGCAGTAGACCTGGTAGAAATGCCGGGGCAGTACACGCGGCGCGGCGGGATTTTGGACGTGTACTCGCCTGAAGCGGAGCGACCGGTGCGGCTGGAGTTTTTCGGCGACGAAGTAGAGTCGCTGCGGCGATTCGATCCGGAAACGCAACGCTCGCTGCAACCGCTGGACGCGGCGGTGCTGTTGCCGCTGACGGAAACGCCGGTAACCGAGAAGTTGCTGGCGGCGGTGCATGCACGGTTGTCCGGCTCGCACTTGGACTCAAGCCTTGATGACGCACCGGAGCGCTACGCCGCAGCCGGTGTCACGGTGTTTCCAGGGTGGGAGTTCTTTGCTGCGGTGGCCGGTGCGGAGACGACGCTGCTGGGATTGTTCAAGCGTTCAGTCGTGTTTGTGGAAGAGCCGGGCATGCTGCGCAATCACCTGGAACGCTGGTGGAACAAGCTGGAGCAGCGGCACGACCGGTCAAACATTGGCTCGCTGGTGCAACCGCGCGACCTATACCGCGAGCCGGAACTCATGCTGGCGTTGATCTCGAACCAGCCCGGTTTGGATCTCGACCAGCTCGGCATTGTTGACGTACTCGAAGACGACACAACCCTGGGCGAAATCCCGTTTGCGACGCGGCCTACGACCCGGTTCCACGGCAACTCTGTCGCGCTGGCGGACCAGGTGCGCGGGCATGTGGAAGCGGGCCAGCGCGTGCTGATTGCCAGTGCGAATCAAGGCGAGCTGGAGCGCATGGCCGACCTGCTGCGCGAGTACGAGGTTTCATATCGCATCGGCTGGCGATCGGAGCAGGCGGACTCCGAGCTGAGTTCGAATGAAAGAACGATACGGCCCGGTGAGAAGCAGGCACCCACTCTGGTGCGTGCTTCCATTGCAAACGGTGTTGCGCTGACAGACGCGAACATCGTCCTCATCGGCGTCAATGACGTATCGGACGATGCCGATGTAGCTGCGCGGCCGGTGGTTAAAAAGTCGAAGACCTCCGCTTTTGTTTCCGATTTCCGTGACCTGACAGTCGGCGATTACGTGGTGCATGTGGAACATGGCATCGCGCGCTATGTGGGCCTGCGCGAGATTGAACAGGACGGGGTGAACGTCGAGTTCATGATCCTGGAGTTTGCCGACAGTGCGCGGTTGTACGTGCCGCTTACCCGGCTCGACCTGATCCAAAAGTACCGCTCAAGCGAGGGCGGCCCGGCACCGGTGCTCAACAAACTGGGTTCGCAGGGTTGGGCCAAAACTAAAGCGCGCGTCAAGAAGGCGATGGAGGACATGACCGACGAGCTGCTGAAGCTCTACGCGCAACGTAAGGCAGCGCGCGGTCACCAGTTCCCGCCGGACAACGGTTTGCAGCGTGAGTTTGAAGACGCCTTCGACTTCACCGAGACTGACGATCAGCTTGCGGCAATCCGCGACATCAAGGCCGACATGGAATCGGAGCTGCCCATGGACCGGCTGCTGTGCGGCGATGTGGGCTACGGCAAAACGGAAGTAGCCATGCGCGCCGCGTTCAAGGCCGTGCAGGATGGCAAGCAGGTCGCGGTGCTTACTCCCACAACAGTGCTTGCATTCCAGCACTTCGAAACCTTCAAAAAGCGCTTCCGGCAGTTCCCGGTCAACATCGAGATGATCTCGCGCTTCCGCACCGCAAAAGAACAGAAGAAGATTCTGGAAGAGCTCGAAGCCGGGCGCATCGATATCCTGATCGGCACACACCGGGTGCTGGCACAGGACTTGAAATTTCAGGACATCGGCTTGCTTGTGGTCGATGAGGAGCAACGTTTCGGTGTGCGGCACAAGGAGCGGCTGAAGCAAATTCGCGCCCAGATTGACGTGCTGACCATGTCGGCAACGCCGATCCCGCGCACGCTGCATATGTCGCTGATCGGGCTGCGCGATATGAGCGTGATTGAAACGCCGCCGAAAGATCGCATGGCCATCCAGACTGTCGTGGCGAAGTTCGACGAAAAGCTGGTTCGCACAGCGGTCGAGCTGGAGCTGGAGCGCGGCGGCCAGACGTTTTTCGTATACAACCGCGTGGAGTCGATCTACGAGCTGGCCTCAAAGATTCGTGAGCTGGTACCTGCGGCCCGCGTGGTTGTGGGCCATGGACAGATGAGCGAAGGCGAGCTTGAGAAGGTCATCTTCGCGTTCATGAACCATGAGTATGACGTGCTGGTGGCGACGACGATTATCGAGAACGGCATCGATATTCCATTGGCGAACACGATCATTATCAATCGCGCGGATCGGCACGGCTTGTCGGAGCTGTACCAGTTGCGAGGGCGTGTGGGGCGGTCAAACCGGCGCTCGTATGCGTACCTCCTGATCCCGCCGGAGCAGGAGCTGACCGACGTAGCGCGGCGGCGGCTGGCGGCGTTGAAGGAGTTCTCCGACCTGGGCGCGGGCTTCAAAATCGCAGCGCTGGACCTGGAGTTGCGCGGCGCGGGCAACATGCTCGGCGGCCAGCAGAGCGGGCACATCGAGGCGGTCGGTTTTGAGATGTACTCCGGCATGCTGGAGGAAGCGGTGGCGCGCATCAAGGGTGAGGTTGCAACCGACCACATCGCAACGCAGCTCAACCTGGGCATCTCGCTGCGCATCGACGAGAGCTACATTCCGGAAGAAAACCAGCGGCTGCGCATCTACAAACGTATCGCCGCAGCCGGGAGCGAGAAGGCAGTCGACGACGTGCGCGTGGAGCTAACCGACCGCTACGGCCCGGTGCCGGAAAGTGTGGGCCACCTGCTCGAAGCTGCCGCGCTGCGCGCCGAATGCGAGCGAATGGGCGTATCGCAGGTAGACCGCAAGCGCGACCAGGTACACATGCGCTTTGCCGCACAAGCGAGCATCGACCCGACACGGCTGATGAAGCTGGTTGCAAAGAACGTGAAAGCAGGGGCGCAGTTCACTCCGCAGGGGGTGCTGCGTTTCCCGCTGGCGTCGAAGGACCCGGTGCAGGTGATTTTGGAGATTCGATTGCTGCTGGATGAGTTGGTGGTGGAGACCGCTGTTGCTTAGGCGCATTACTTGGGTACGAATAATACTTGTGATGCTCTGCTTTTCATGCAATGGCCGTAGTACTTTCCCTACTATGCAATTGCTTAAACTGATGCTTCTATTGGCCACATGCGGCGGCTCCGCCTTAGCGCAAACGGAGCAGACCGGAGTTTTCCATGAGACCAGCACGGGATTGACGATGCGCTACCCTGTCGAACTTGCAGTACGCGATGCGCAGAAGAGTATTGATGAGGGGCATGTCGCCGTATTCGGCTCCATGCAGAACGAGGCGGGTACGCACGAGCTTGCAAGCCGCTGTATAAAACCTATTTTACTGGCCCAGCTTAGCGGAGGATCGCCGCAGGAAAACCAGCCTTCCGGTGCGAGTGCGGCAACGCTACTTCTATTTGAATTTATTGCCAACAAAGAATGTAAGGCAGGCTTCAAATACAAAGATGACGAAAAGGTGACTGGAGGCATTGCTCAGACCGCAATTCAACTTCCTGGAGCAACTGCTTTAAGTGGACCGCTCTACTTTGATCTTGGTAAGCAGAAACTGCATATTACATTTGCCGCTCTGGGTCTCCAGAACATATCACCCGATCAGCCCCACGCTTTGATTGCAACGGCGGCGATGCGGTACCATGGACACATTCTTGGCTGGATACTGTCTGCAGACCAATTGAATACATTCAATGATCTAAGTAAAACTTCTATTGAGTTAGATGATGGAAAGGTCTATCCATTGGTTCCATTTAACTTGGATGACCATCTGCGGCTTCCGATCAACGTTGTAAAGTAAGTACTGCTTTGCAAGATCTGTAGTTAGGAACTGTTAAGCTGCCCCCAGTCTTATACTTTGCTCTGTATGGCGAGTGCATAGTGAGTCCTCTATCCAGTTGCTAAGAGGAGGATGATGAGCAGGCACCCTTTCACAAATAGTTTCCTATGTTGGCAAGGTCGGCTAGACAACTCTTAAAGTTATTGGTAAGATGTCGTGAGAGAAGAGCGCGATTACGACTAGGCCTTGTAGTTGAAGTTTAGCCCCTAAGCGACTTCACCAATGTCTGATGAAGTCCTTACGACTTTCTTACACCGGGCTGCTCTATCCTAATTTTGGAGCATAAACACCCCAATGCCCGACGGTTCTTTACAACCCTTAAGTCCACACGTCCGCAGCGCGATCGCTTCCGATGCGGAAAGCATTTTCAACTTGATTGAAAGCATGACGGATGATGGAACCCTCCTTCGCCGGCCGGTCAGTGAAATTCGGCAGCATATTGACAGCTTTGTCGTTGCCGAGTCTGCGGAGGGTGCTTTTCTCGGTTGTGCCGCTCTCCACCGCTACGGCAAGCACCTTGCTGAAATCCGCTCCATCGCGGTTCTGCCGGAGGCGCGCGGCGTAGGTGCCGGGGGGCTGCTGCTGGAGCGTTTGCTCCTGGACATTGAGCAGAATGGGACCGGCTGCGCTTGCCTCTTCACCCGCATCCCCGGCTTCTTTGCGCGCTACGGCTTCCATTCTGTAAGTGCCGGGTCCGTGCCTGACAAGGTAGCCAAGGACTGCATCCGCTGCCCGCGCCGCACGCACTGCGATGAGATCGCGATGACCTACGGAGAGCTGCCGGAGTATGCGCCGGACGTTCTGGCCGCCGCTCGTGAGCTTGTTCACCTGTAAACAAGCGAAGCGCCGAAGCGTATTTGGGTGCATCCCTACCGTTGTGGATCTTGAGACAGAAGCCGCCATACTCCCGGCTTCTTTGCGCGCTACAATTCCCCAGCCTCCGAGTGCCGTGTTCCTGCCTGACAAATTAGCCGAGCGCTGCATCCGCTGCCCGCGTTGTATGCACTGCGACGAGATTGCGGTGACATATGTGGAGCTGCCAGAATGTGTTCCCGATGAGCATTGGTGCGATTGACTGCGGCTGAACTCTACCGAAGTAGAATGAGTGATGCCCTACATGCTCAAAACAGAACCGGAAAAATATTCGTATGACGACCTTGTGCGTGATGGCGAGACAGTGTGGGACGGTATCAAGAACGCGCAGGCGTTAAATTCACTTGCGGCGATGCGTAAAGATGAAAAGCTGGTGATCTATCACTCAAATACCGGCAAGGAAGCTGTCGGCACGGCCTCAGTAGTTTCTGTCGATGGGAGTGACAAGAAGAACCCGATAGTACGAATCAAATCGGGAAAACGTTTCAAGCGGGGACGACCTTTAGGCACGATGCGCGAGGCTGCGGTGTTTGCGGCCTCACCGTTATTTCGCCAGTTCCGGCTTTCCGTGGTGCCGCTTACCGATGAGCAGTACGACTGGCTGGTGGGCGGCTAAGCTACACTCAACAGGCAGGCCGGTTGGATGTTCAGCACAGAATCCGGTGAACTTCAGGTACAGCTCCGCCTCGCGGAGCACATTTTTTAGATTAGACACGGATAAGGACTCCATATAAATGTCACAAGCACAGTTAAGGACAAGCACCCTCGGTTTTTCCAGAATGGGTGTGCAACGCGAGCTCAAGTTTGCACTGGAAGGCTACTGGAAGGGAACGCGTACCGAGGCGGAGCTGCTGACGACCGCGGCAGAGCTGCGAGCGCGCCACTGGAAGCTACAGCAAGCTGCGGGTATCACCAATATCCCGTCCAATGACCATGCAATGTATGACCATGTGCTTGACATGTTGGTTGCCGTGGGAGCGACGCCGGAGCGCTTCGGTGCCGGGCCGGTAAAGCTTGACGCCTACTTCAGCATGGCCCGTAACAGCCAGGAACAAACGGCCATGGAGATGACCAAGTGGTTCGATACGAACTACCACTACCTGGTGCCGGAGTGGTCCGAAGGGCTCAGCTTCAAGGCGGATCCAAGCAAGGCTGTAAGCCAGTTTGAGGAGGCGAAAGCACTGGGTATCGAGACGCGCCCGGTACTGCTGGGACCCTGCTCGCTGCTGCTGCTGGGCAAGCCTGTCGTCGCCGGCTTTGATGTATGGTCGCTGCTGCCGAAGCTGCTTGCCGCTTACAAAACACTACTTGGTGCTTTGCAGCAGGCAGGTGCGAAAAGCGTGCAGTTTGATGAACCCTGCCTGGCTACAGACATGCCTGCCGGTACCGATGCGTACTACCGCGAGGTATATACGGAGCTTGCACAGGCCGGTTTGCCGATCCACCTGACAACCTACTTCGCGGCCCTGGA
>CAXSFX010000102.1:0-14368 GCA_964236655.1 uncultured Acidobacteriaceae bacterium
CGCGATTGGACTACCTATACCACATCTTTTTACGGTTACGCGTCTGGAGCGAAGGTAGAGAGGGATTTTGACTTACAAAACTGGTAAATCGATACTTTTCGGTATTCAGCCTTGCGGCAGTTTCCCGGTTGTTTTTGGAACGGATGTCATCCGAGGAGGTTGATGACTGAATGTCGAGTTAGATGAAGCAGTTGTAGGCACATTAGAAGTACAGAATATGCATTATCAGACACGATTGGTATGTCCTGCACAAGTGTTTTAGCTAGGTTTTGCTGGAGGTGGAGACCTCTTCTTGTGATTCGAGGCTGATGTAAACTCGCTGCCCTGCGTAGTTCGAGGCACTGCCGACACAACGGTTCATGTAAATCCACCATTGTGCCGATACAGGCTTTGAATGGAGGGTTCCGTGAACATCATGCTGACCATGCGGCGGGTCCGCCGAGTATTTCGGAGCCGGCAAGAATCGGGACGGGGTTGTGAAGTTTGTGAGCTCCCGCTTCCACCCGGCGAGTCTATTTGCGAGGCTGCAGCCTGCCAGATGCAGGCGCTGGAAACCCAGGCCATGCTTGGTTCCTACCGCTTGAAGCCATCTGCAAACCGACGCCAGACAGTTATACGATTTGGGGCCGCTGTGCCGGTAGGAACGGGACCGGGTAACCATCCAGCACGCTCCGCGTGGGCATTTGGACTGAATCGGTTTAATTGTCCTCTCATTGAGGATTGAGAATTGAAACATAGTGCTGCGGGCTCTCAGAGCGGTTCATAGCAACTGCGAGGCTTCCCTGCTCATCACATTCACAGCTTTGAGGTGGTTGATGGCGTCTCGTTCGCGGAGTCTTCTCCTTATATTGGTTGCTGTTGTTGTCTTGATCGTGGTGGCTGTAGCAGCTTTACCGCTGTTTTTGAACACAGACAGCATCCGCGCCAGGATCGAGTCCACGCTTACCAAGTCCCTCGGCCGCAAAGTCGTGATTCAAAAGGCACAATTGTCTGTCCTGTCGGGTGGACTTCTTGCGCAAAACGTCAGCATTGCTGATGATCCGCATTTTGGTTCTCAACCGTTTGTACAGGCGGAGAGCCTCAAGGTACACGTTGCACTATGGCCGTTGATTACCAGAAAGCAAATCCAGGTAAGCGGCTTCGTACTCGATGCGCCGCAGGTGAAGCTTATACAGGCGGCCAACGGGCAATGGAACTATGCAACCATCGGCAAGGCCGCAGGCAGCCCGGCTGCGCACGATGAGGAATCAAAAAGCACCTTCCCTGACTTGACGATCGGCGAACTGCAAATCAAAGATGGCCGTGCCGTTGTGACTACAGAAGCACAGCCTGCACGTGCTGTTGCGGCCGGCAGCCGGGTTTATGACAAGGTAAATGTCGACGTTAAAAAGTTTTCCTTTAGCTCGTCCTTCCCTTTCACGGCGTCGGTAAGCTTGCCGGGTGCCGGTACCATCAGCATTGACGGCTCAGCAGGGCCGGTGAACCAAGCGGATGCTTCAGCAACACCGTTTAGCGGGCATGTGCTAGCCAAACATATTGACCCGCTAGCGGCAGGCCTTGTGGATGCTTCATCCGGTCTGTCGGGGGCGCTCGAAAGCCTGACGCTGGATGCTTCATGGACCGGGCAGCAACTGCATGTGACCAAGCTGCAAGTGGATGGACCGCGCTTTACCCTGGTTCGCAGCCGCACACCGAAAGCTGCCAAGCAGGCTGAAGCAAGTGCAAAATCTCCGTTGCAGCAGCTTACCGTGGACAGCGCCGAGGTGAGTAACGGCTCGCTTACGATGACAACCATGGGCCAGAGCGGGCCACCGGCTGTGTATCAAAATATACATGCTACCTTGAACAATTTAACGGCTACCAACGCTTCGCCTTTTACGCTGAGTGCTGAGCTGCCGGGCGGAGGGCAGTTGAGCTCGAACGGTAAGGTCGGACCTTATAACGCCGGGAATAATACTGAAACACCATTGCAGGCACAAGTCTCCGTCAAGCACCTGGACCTGCAAACCAGCGGCATGATTGCTCCGGATGCCGGGGTGGGCGGCACGGCAAACGCGAATGCTCAGATTGTGTCGAACGGCCAGATATTGAAGGCAAATGGCCAGGCACAAATTGACGGCGTTCGATTGGCGAAGACCGGTACACCGTCGCAGAAGCCGGTGAATGTTGATTTTGCACTGAACCAGAACGAGCAGGCCCTTACCGGCAATATTGAGCACGCCACAATCACGATTGGGCACGCTGTGATCGGCATCGCAGGCACGTATCAAACCAGCGGTGCGACCACGGCGCTCAACATGAAGGTGAATGGGCAGGCGATGCCGGTCGATGAGCTGGAGGCATTTCTGCCTGCATTGGGGGTCAAGTTGCCCTCCGGTTCACGGCTCCAGGGCGGCACACTTACAACGCAGCTTAATGTGTCCGGGTCCAGCGCAAACCCGATTCTTACCGGGCCGGTTCGTCTTGACAATACGCAGCTGCAAGGCTTTGATCTAGCCTCGAAGCTGCACATGCTTACGCAGCTTACCGGGGCTTCGCCGAGCTCGGTGACACAGGTGAAACTACTTAGCATGGAGCTGCGCGATCAGGGTCCTGTGATTGAAACCGACAAATTGCTGCTGGACATGCCGGGCCTAGGCACTGCTACCGGCAGCGGCGGCGTGGGCGCAGGCGGCGCGCTTAACTACCATGTCATCCTGAAGCCCTTGCTGTTCGGCAAAAGCGCAGGCGGCACGGCGGCACCGGCGGCACCGGCGGCACCGGCGGCAGGATCGAACGGGGGGGCGCTGGGCAGCTTGAGCGGGCTGCTAGGCGGCAGCGGAGGCGGTGCATCGGGTGGACTGCTCGGCAAGGCCTTGGGGGGAGGTTTGAAGAACGGCATCCCGGTTGCAATTACGGGAACCACCAGCAACCCGGTTTTCACTCCAAGTATAGGTGGTATGGCGACGACGCTTGGGGCAGGAGCAGCGCAAGGTTTTCTGCCAAAGGATCAGTCCGGTGCGGCAGCAGCCGGCACATCGGCAGCGCCAAGTACCAAGAATGTAGGCGATTCTGTAAAGGGAGCTTTGGGCGGTTTGTTGGGTAAACCTAACTAGCCAAGGCAGGACGGGTTTAAAAAAGCGACTCGCCGAAGTCTACGCAACATTCGTCGATGAGTGCGCTCTCACCAGACAGAATCCAAGCGCGTTCGAGCGTGTGCGCCAATTCGCGGACATTGCCGGGCCAGTTGTAGGCCATCAACTTTTCGCGTGCGGCGGCGCTTAGCTGTTTTGCACTTTCGTCTACCGCCAGTTGTTGAAGAGTGTGCGCGATCAAGGCATTGATGTCATTCCGGCGTCCCACCAATGCCGGAGTGTGAACGAGAAATACTGAAAGCCGGTGCAGCAGGTCCAGTCGGAACGTGCCCTCAACGGTCATCGCGCCCAGCTTGCGATGGGTCGCGGCCACTACGCGTACGTCCACGTGAATCGGTTCATTTTCGCCTACGCGCTGCACTTCGCCGCTTTCGAGAAAACGCAGCAGTTTGCTTTGCACGGCAAAGGGCAGCTCGCCGATCTCGTCCAGAAACAGGGTGCCGCCTGCTGCGGCTTCAATTTTGCCTACGCGGCTTCCCTGCGCCCCGGTAAAGGCACCGCGCGCGTGGCCGAACAGCTCTGCCTCCACCAGGGCTTCCGGAATCGCGGCACAGTTGATGGCGATGAATCGGCCGCTGCGGCCACTTAGACGATGAACCGCGCGCGCCACCAGCTCCTTGCCGGTGCCTGTGGGTCCGTGTACCAGCACGGCTGTTTTGCGGTGTGCAACCAGCCGGATACGGCGGCTCACCTCAAGCAGACGCGGGTCTGTGCCGACAAACTCCGGAAGCGGTATCGCCAGCGGTGTCGCCATGTGAATTTCCGGTGTAGCTGTTCTTTGGTCCCAAGCATTGGAAATGGCAGCAGTGACAGCGGAAACGCTTCCTGTGTTTGTCTCCCCACTTGCGGAAAATGCAGGGGCAGAAGGCTCTTGCCGCGTAAACATCCGGGCACCCTCGGCATGGCGGCGCAGGATTTCGCTTTCCGGCAAGCTCCCACACCATGCCGCAGTATCAGTAATAGCTGTAGCCGGTGATGGAACCGCAGAAGCAGAATCCATCCGCTCCCCCGCCTGCCGAACGGCATGCAGCACCTCATTGCGCAACGTGCTGCGTGCCGGCAAGGCACCGATATCGGTTCCATCGAGAGTCATGACATCGAGCTCAGGGCAGCTGTAACGAAGTTCCGCGACACATTCGCGCACATCAAGATCGGGTAGCCAGGAGTCAACCAGGACCACGGCAGCTTGTTGCCGGTCAAGCAGTACCATCATCTCCGCAGCACCGGCGGCAAGCTGCACAGACCAGCGCATGGCTTTGAGTTCCGCAGCGACAGCGGTGCGCAACGCCTCGTCACCGCTGGCTACAACGGCGCTGCGGTTCCCTGCCGAGGCCGGTGTCAGGACGGGTGCCGAAGTTCTTGTCTCCAGCCGGGCTGAAGAGCGCGGAAGGTTCGGTACAGTCGTTTGCGCAACCGTTTCGTGCCGCGGCGCCGGAGGCCATGCTGTAGACATCGTTATACCCGTCCTTGTGGGAGCTGTTTCCGGGTGGAAATTGTGGGGAGAAAGGGCAGGTTGTAACCCTCTACAACCGGCAAGGCCATGCGGTACCCGGCACTGCGCAGCGTTTCAATAGCCGGGGCCCCTGCAAAGGCAGCCAGTTTGCGGCGCAGGGCAGCCATGTGGACGTCAAGCGCGTTGGTTACCGCAGTGTTCTCTCCCCAGACTTCTGTTTGAAGATTTCGACGAGAAATCGGCATACCGGCGGCAAGCAGCAGCTGCTCTAGCAGCGCGAATTCACGATTGGTCAGCTTTACAGGAACTCCATCAATAACCGCGCGATGCTCCACACGCTTAAGGGTAAGCAGGCCGAAGGTAAGGTCCGGGACGGCATTGTCCGCAAAAACGGGCTGCATACCGGCCATTAGATCGCGCATGAGCTGCTGGCGACGGAGCATGGCGCGGCAGCGGGCGCGCAGTTCGTGCATGGCAAACGGCTTGGTCATGCAATCATCCGCTCCCATGTCAAGGCATTCGGTCCGCGTTTGTGCCATCGCGCGTCCGCTCACTACCAGTATCGGGCACAGCGGAGAAAGTTCACGCACGACGGCGAGTACTTCAGTACCGGAACGAAGCGGAAGATCAAGATCGAGGATGAGCAGGTCGGGCTCCGACTGCAAGAACATGGCAATGGCTGCTTCCCCATCGGTAACCAGGTCGACGTCGAGACCGTCTGCAAGGAGGCGGTGCCGCAGCAAACTGCCTAGAGCTTTGTCGTCTTCTGCTAGCAGCACACGCATCCGGGTCCCCTCCACACACTCAAACTATCCCGGGCAGGAGGATCTTCCGCTGAAATCGCTGCTTCGATTTGCAACAGCTTACCGGCTTGGAACTACTACGGGAAGCGTTCCCGTTTTGAGAATGATCAGTCGAAACACTGATGTTTTCGCTTGACACACCCCCAAGTGACGGATGGGACACTACAGGCAAACAAGCTGACACGATTTACTTGCAATTCGCTTTTTCTTCTCTGTAGACTATTCGCATGGCAGTTACACGTAGACAAAAAGAGGTCCTCGACTTTATCGGTAATTTCGTCGAGCGGCATGGTTATTCTCCATCCTTTGAAGAGATCGCTCGCGGGTTGAGCTTGAAGTCTTTAGCAACAGTGCATAAGCACGTCACCAATCTGCAATCGAAGGGGGCCTTGCTGCGCGGACACAATCGCAGCCGGTCGATCGATGTTCTTCCGCAGCCTAAACGCGCATCCTCGATGCGGGAGCACTCCTCGGAGCGGCTGCCCCTAATGGGACGCATTGTGGCCGGTTTGCCGGTAGAGGCCATGCAGACTGAAGAAACTATCTCGCTGGCCGATATTGTAGGCAGCAAGGAAGTGTTCGCACTTGAAGTCCGGGGCGACTCCATGCGGGACGAGCATATTGTAAATGGCGATTACGTGCTTGTGGAGCGGACCCAGTCTGCCCGGGACGGAGAGATCATCGTGGCACTGGTGCGCGGTTCAGAAACTACGCTGAAGCGTTTCTATGTCGAGGGGGATACGGTACGGCTTCAACCTGCAAATACAGAAATGCAACCTATCTATGTGCCTGCCGGGCAGGTTGCGGTACAAGGCCGGGTACTGGGTGTGCTGCGACGCTATGCCTGAAACTTGTTGAAATGCAAAGACCCGGCAAGAAGCCGGGTCTTTTTGTTATGAAAAATGGTTGAAGGAGCTAGGCGATGCTCTTACTAGCTGCTACTACCTTGTTTACTGACTTAGCAATAGTTTCTTTGGGGACATAGCCTACGATCTGGTCTGCAAGCTTGCCGTCCTTGAAGATGAGCAATGCCGGGATGCCGCGAATGCCGTAGCGTACCGGGGTCGCGGAGTTACGGTCAACATCCATTTTCATTACCTTGAGCTGACCACTGAACTCTGTTGCTACTTCGTCCACGATAGGCGCCAGAGCCTTGCAAGGACCGCACCATGCGGCCCAAAAATCTACCAGGACCGGCTGCTCGGACTGTAATACTTCCTTCTCGAAATTGCTGTCATTGACTTCGCTTACGCCTGCGCCTGCCATGTTGATTCTCCTTCACGCTGTCGACGCCTGAAGCGCGTACAGCGTATCCATGCATGAGTAGATGCGTCGGTATCGGGAAAGACGCAGTACGTGAAAGCGCCCGTGCCGGGAAGAGCCACGGGCGCGCAGGAGCAGCCCTCCCCCAGAGCTGCCCACAAGCCTCAATATAGGTCGCAACTAGATTTATGGAAAGCAATCTTAGGTAATACCCAACTGTCAAGTGCTTTTTGTAACTTAATTTGTATTACTACAACCCCTTAAGAATTTAAGCATTATGGAACTCCCAGGTGGGCGGGACTGGAGGAAAGCGCGCATGGCAGCAGTTCTGCTATTGCTATCTCTCCCGCAGCAGCTAGGACGAGGCGGCTCGCCTCCTCCACGAACGTTTTGCTTTCAAGCAGCAGCAGGACACCTGCGCCGGCACCGCTCAGGGTTACGCTCAGGATGCCGCTGCTCCCGGCAAGCGGCAGCAGGCGCGGCAACAGCGGGCAAACTTCTCCGCGATACGGCTGGTGCAGCCGGTCACCGGTGGCGGCGCGCAGTAGCCTGGCGTGGCCTTGGGCAAAAGCAGCTACCAGCAATGCCACGTGCTGCAGGTTTTGGACGATGTCAGCCCGGCTATACCGTTCCGGCAGCACGGCGCGCGAAGCGGTTGTGGCGAGCGACTGTTCCGGAAGGACAAGCAGGGCGTGCCAGGTCGGGGGCGGGTCAAGGCGCAGGGCGTGTACATGGGGCGGTGTTGCACTGTCGGGCACGGTGGGCATGTCACGTTCGTCATGCTTGTAAAGCACGTCGGGTATGTCATGCTCGTGAAGCACGTCAAGATTGTCGAGCACGTCATAGCCCGAGACGGCGAAGCCGCCCAGGCAGCAAGCCGCAGCGTTATCCGGGTGGTGTTCAAGTGCGGCGGCTTCATCGAGCATGCGCGCGGCAGACCAGCCCAGCTCCGCAAAATGCGAGGCCAGCGCAATGCCAGCCAGCCGTGAAGCAGCCGAGGAGCCGCAGCCCATGCCCAGCGGGATTTCGTTGCGGACGGTCAGCGCAAGCGGCTTCGGGCTGCCCGCCGCATGCCGTGTCCAAACGTCGGCATAGGTCGCAAGCAGCAGGTTACCTGTAAGCATGGAGCAAATGTCGGTACTTCGCCCACTAGCGACGATTGAAAAAACAGAGGATTGTCCGGCAGGCTCGGCATCGACCTCCAGGAATAAATTAAGGGCAAGCGCGACTGTGTCGAAACCCGGACCGAGGTTGGCAGAGGTCGCGGGCAGCCGGAGGCGGAAGCTCACGCGTGATGCCCGATCAACTCGTCCGGCTGCGACTCGTCCGCCCGGTCCGCTCTTTCGATGGCTTGCAGAATCGCGTCAGCGTCCGCATCAAGTAACAGCGAATTCCGCTGAGTCGCTACTATGGCTCCCCTGTGCGGGCCCATCTCGGCGGCCTGGAGCAACTCGCCGCGATGGTACTGGATGGTGTAGTCGGAATCCTTTAACGTATGGCCCGTAAGAAACAGTACGACCGACTCGTTCGAGGCGATCTTGCCTGCCGCTTGCAGTTTCTTGAAGCCGGCCAGGGTCACGGCCGATGCAGGTTCGCACCCCAGACCTTCCAGCCCGATTTCGGACTTGGCAAGCGCGATTTCCGCCTCGGAGACCTGCTCGCAGAAACCATCTGTTAGCTGGAGAATTCGTAGTGCCTTGCGCCATGAGGCCGGGTTGCCGATTTGGATGGCACTGGCGCGAGTTTTTGCCGCAACAGGTTGCAGCACGGCACCCGGCAAGCCACCGTGCATCAGCTGATACAGGGGGTTTGCCCCTTCCGCCTGCACTACGGAGAGGCGAGGCAGGCGCGTGGTGAGCCCCAGCAGCAGCAGCTCTTCAAAGCCTTTGCCCAGCGCGGAGACATTCGCAAGATTGCCCCCGGGCACGATGATGTGATCCGGCACGTCCCAATGCATGGCCTCGGCCAGCTCAAATGCCGGGGTCTTTTGCCCTTCAAGCCGATAGGGATTGACAGAGTTAAGAAGGAACACAGGCGCGCGGCGCACTACTTCAGCCAGCACGTGCACGCAGCCGTCGAAGTCGGTGCGCAGCTGCAGGGTGCGGGCTCCATAGTCCATGGCCTGCGACAGCTTGCCCCATGCGATTTTGCCTTCCGGGATCAGCACCAGCGACCGCATGCCTGCCCGCGCCGCGTAGGCGGCCATGGCGGCGGAGGTGTTGCCGGTAGAGGCGCAAGCCACCCAGCGGAAGCCCGCCTCATGCGCGACAGAAAGCGCCGCGGTCATGCCGGTGTCCTTGAACGAGCCGGTCGGGTTCATACCCTGGTGCTTGGCATACAAGTGCTGATGCGCAAGCGCGCGGGCGCTGCGCGGCAGGTGAAAAAGAGGCGTGTTTCCTTCGTGCAGGGTGATGATTTTGGCGGGGTCGCTGACAATCGGCAGCAAGTCACGAAAGCGCCACACGCCGCTCTGATCGATGGCCGATGAAGAAAGCCGGCGTTGCCGCCAGCGGTCGCGCAGCGTTTGCGCGGAGCTCTCTGTGCCTGTCTTCCACTGCGGGTAGCGGACGGCGTACAAGTCGGCGCAGATGGGGCAGCGCAGATCGCCCCGGAGTGAGCCCGGCACTGCTACAGCCTGACAACCGGTGCAGTAGAGCTCATGCAAGGGCTGAGCGGGAGTGCCGGTAAACGGGGCAGGCTCCGCCGCTATCTCCAATGTATCCGCGGTATGCATAGGCGTAAGGGTAGCATCGCGGCGGGCGCGCTCCCATAACTTTAGGCATCTTGCGGGCAGCCGGGTATGGTGAATCGTAGCTGGAGTTGCCGCCGAGTCGTATACTTTCGTCATGGCCGCCCAGCTCACTCCCCGCGAAGCGGCAATACGCCTGGGCATCTCCTACCCCACCATCAAGCAGTGGCTCTACAGCAGCAAAATTCGCGCCACGCGCACCCCCGGCGGCCACTACCGGATCGACGAGAGCGAGCTTGATTCCCTGCTGCATGAAGCCAAGCGCCCTGAGACGCCGCGCCGCGAGATGATGCGCACTGTGTCGGGACGTAACCAGTTGGTGGGGCGGGTGGTCGAGCTGAAGATAGAAGGCTTGCTGGCGCAGGTCAAAATCTCAATCGGAGGGCAGATATTGACTTCCATCATCACGGCGGATGCGGCACGTGAGCTGCACCTGGCGGTTGGGGAAACAGTTGCCGCGCTGGTCAAGGCGACGGAAGTGATGGTGCTGCGAGTATGAAAATTTTGGTGCTTCCGTTTGTGATCTCTACGTTACTAACCTGCTCCCTGTATGCACAGGCCCCTGCGCCGCATACTCTGCGCGTGGCTGCGGCAGCGGATTTGGAGCCGGTACTGCCGGCAGTGCTCGACGTGTTCGCACAGCAGACCCAGGTGCATGCCGATGTCACGTATCAAAGTTCCGCGACCCTGACGCAGCAGATTTTCAACGGCTCGCCGTATGACATTTTTCTGGCCGCCGATACCGGCTTTCCGCAGAAACTTGTGGCCGCCGGGTTGACCACGGAAAGCAAGCCGGTGATCTATGCGCGCGGAACACTGGTGCTGTGGGCGCGCAAGGACGCGCCTGTACTGCATGGCTTGCCACTGGCCTTTGCCGTGCTCCGCAACCCTGCCCTGCAATCCGTGGCGATTGCCAACCCTGCGCAAGCCCCGTTCGGTCGTGCCGCGCAAGCCGCAATTGCTACCCTCTCACTTACCAGTACGCTTGCGCCCAAGTTACGTGTTGCAAACAATATCGCGCAGGCCGCGCAGTTTGTCGATACCGGCAATGCAGAGGTCGGCTTCCTGTCGCTGACGGGTGCCAGTACGCCGCGCCTGCAAAACGACGGCAGCTACCTCACCGTGCCCGCAGCCATGTACCCGCCTATCACGCAGGGCGCGGTTGTGCTTCGCGCCGGTCCTGACCGTGCGGATGCGGAGCGCTTGTTGCAGTTTTTGGCGACCCCGGCCATACGTGCGTTGATGGCGAAGAAGGGTCTGCAGCCGCCCCAGTAGAGCCATGGCCTCAGCTTCAACTTCAACTTCAACTTCAACTATGGATACGCAAGCTCTCCTGCTTACGCTGCGGCTCTCCGCGCTTACCGCTTCCCTGCTGATGCTGATTACGGTGCCGCTAGCAGGGTGGGTGGTGCTGGGTCGGGCACGCCTGCGTCCGCTGGTTGAGGCGGTGGCCATGGTGCCGCTGGTGTTGCCGCCTACCGTGCTGGGCTATTACCTGCTGGTGCTGATGGGTCCGCGTACCGGCTTTGGCCGCGCCTGCGCCCGGCTGCTGGGGCATCCGTTGGCATTTTCTTTCAGCGGCCTGGTGGTGGGTTCCCTTCTCTACAGCCTGCCGTTTGCGCTGCAGCCGCTGGTGGCGGGCTTTGCGCAGGTGCCGGGCGAGCTGCTGGAAGCCGCACAGCTGCTGGCCGCAGGCCGCCTGCGCATCCTGTGGAGCGTGGTGCTGCCGCTCAGCCGACGCGCGCTGGTGGCCAGCTTTCTGCTGGCGTTTGCCCATACCGTGGGCGAGTTCGGCGTGGTGCTTATGATCGGCGGCGACATCCCGGGAGCTACGCGAACCTTATCTATCGCGCTGCTCGACCAGGTACAGGCTTTTGAGTACACCGCCGCCAACCGTACCGCCGGGGCGCTGCTGCTGGCTTCGCTTGCCGCGCTTACGCTGCTCTATGCCTTCCGCGAAGAGCGTACGCGGCGAAAGCATCTTTTATGAGTGGCCTGCTGGTTGATGTGCGGCACCGGGCGGGCGCGCTCACGCTGCGAGCGCAGTTTGAAGTGATGGGGCGGCGCACGGCTTTGTTCGGGCCTTCGGGTGCGGGTAAAAGCACGCTGCTGCGCATCCTGGCCGGGTTGACCGTACCTGCGTGGGGCCGGGTGGTGCTCGATGGGCGGGTGCTGGAGGATGTAGAAGCGGGTATTTCCATGCCTCCGGGGGCGCGCGGGATTGCTTTCCTGACGCAAGCTCCTGCGCTGTTTCCGCACCTTAGTGTTGAACGCAACCTGCGCTTCGGCATACGGACGCTGCCTGCGAATGAGCAAGCCGCCCGGGTTAGCGAATTAGGGGGTCTGCTTGGGCTGGAGACGCTGCTGGGGCGGCTGCCTGAGCGGTTGTCCGGCGGGGAGCGGCAGCGTGCGGCGTTGGCGCGCGCGCTTGCTACTCGCCCCAGGCTGCTGCTGCTCGATGAGCCTTTCAGCGCGCTTGACGGCGCTGCCAAGGCGCGGCTTTGGGGGGTGCTGGAGCCCTATCTTGCTGAGCACGGCACACGGTCTTTGCTGGTTTCACACGATGCTGCGGAGGTGTGGGGGTGGGCTGAGCGTGTGGTGCGTATTGTGGACGGGGTAGCTATGGAGCACGGCACGCCGCAGGAGATGCTGGTGCGGGAGCGTGAGTTGGTATTGCGGCAGTTCAGCGGATGATGTACAAAGCTGCGTCAAGCCCCATAAGACCTATCTGTATCCACTCCGACGAACACGGGCTCCGGTTCCAATTGAATGGCAAAGCGCTCTCGCACCCCGGCAACCAGGGTGTCGCGCAGGGCTAGAATTTCTGCGGCGGAGGCCTCCCCGCTGCGGTTGGTGAGTGCCAGGGTGTGTTTGGAAGATACCGCGGCTCCGCCCTGTTGGAATCCCTTGCTGAAACCTGCCTGCTCCAGGAGCCATGCGGCGGGTAGCTTGCGCTGAGCCGTGCCGTTCGGTGCCGGGGGTGCGGGATAGGCGGGCACAGTTGCCGGTGCCATCCGGGCGGCAATTGCCTGGTATGCAGCTTCTGAAATCACCGGATTTTTAAAAAATGAACCTGCGCTGCGTGTGTCGGGATCGCGGGCCAACGAGCTATCTCCCGAGGCGTTCCCGAGAACCATGCCTTTGGATCGGCGAATGGAGCGCACAGCTTCGGCGACTTCGGCAAGCGAGGGCGGGGTTGCGCTTTGCACAAAGCGTCGTTGCAGGTCAGCGTAGGCGACGGACGGCGCGCCGCCGGGCTCAAGGATAAACACTATCTGCGTCACAATGTACCGGCCCTGGTCGGGTGGGGTGTTGAAGCGGCTGGTGCGATAGGCAAAGGCGCACTCGGCTGCGGGAAAGGTCACAAAAGTTCCGGCTTGCCGGTCGTAGCAGCGAACTTCGGCTATGGTTTGTGAAACTTCCTGCCCGTAAGCGCCGACGTTTTGCACAGGGGTACCGCCCACGGTGCCGGGGATGCCGGCAAGGCACTCCATGCCCGCGCAGTTTCGGTTGACTGTTTGGGAGACCAATGCATCCCAGTCCTCCCCTGCGGCGACCGTGAAGCGGCGCTTGCCTGCCGCGTCCGCTTCTGTGATCCCGCGCAAAGCGATGTGCAGTACCAGCCCGTCAAAACCGCTGTCGGAGACAAGCACGTTGCTGCCGCCGCCCAGGATGAAGACGGGTACGTGCTGTGCGGCAGCCCAGGCGCAGGCGGCGGCAAGCTCCTCTTCGCTTGTGATGGAGGCGAACCAGCGCGCGGGGCCGCCGATGCCGAAGGTGGTGTACGGGGCGAGGGCAATTCCCTGTTCCGGCACAAAGCCCATGGTGGCTGGGGATGCGGCTTGGGACGCGTTTTGGATCGAAGCGGAATGCACAGGCATCTAGTAAACAAGAGTAACCCGGCAGGCAGCGTGGGGCAGCGCCTACTATAGCCTGTTGGTTACAATGGAAACGGATGCGGCACTTGAGCGCAGCCCTCAAAAGGAGTCGTATGTATCCAGAGATTATGGTTATCCCCATGCGGGAAGAGTTGACGCGGGCCGGCATTCAGGAAGCACGCACCGAGGCCGAGGTAGACGCAGCAGTCAAGCAGCCCGGCACCACCATGCTGGTTGTGAATTCCATCTGCGGATGCGCCGCCGGGAAGATGCGTCCCGGTGTGCGGCTTGCACTGCAAAGCACCATCAAACCGGATCACCTGGTCACGGTATTTGCCGGGCAGGATCGTGAAGCGACTGAGAAGGCGCGCTCATACTTCGGCGGCAACCCGCCCACTTCGCCTGCAATTGCCATTTTGCGCGACGGCGAGCTGGTGTACCTGATGCAGCGCTACGCGATTGAGGCCAATACGGCACAGGCAATCGGCGGCGAGCTGCAGCGCGCATTCCAGGAGTTTTGCGCAACCGCAAACGCTTAAGTTGTACAGAAACAAGAAAAGCCCGGCATAAGCCGGGCTTTTCTGTTGGTGAAAACAGGCTAGGTAGTACGGACGGTTCCGTTGAGGCCATTGGGGAAGAAGCCGCCGGAGGAAACGCCGGTCTTACCCGGTGCGTTGTAAAGGATTTGAAGAACCTCAGAAGCGTTGCGGGCCGTGTTGAGGCCGGTAATGGTGCTGGTGTTGAAGATGGTGTCAGGGCCGAGTACAGGGGGACGGTCAAACTTGTCCACGGCAGGTGAGACGACTCCACGACGGATGCAGAACTGGCGCAATACGGCTTCATGCTCGCCTTCGGCGACGTGGATGAGAGCAGCATAGTCAACAGCCTGCGGGGAGATGGCGAGGTACTGCACGCCGCCTTCATACGCGCTGGTACCCACGGTTTCAAACCCGCGAGCCAGAGCCAGGAAGCTGTTGTCGTCAGTCGGGAAACCGAGTGCGGCAAGGTTGAGGTTAGGAATGCTGACAGGGGTGACGCCGATGTTGAGAAGGCCGGCGCGCAAGAAGCGGACGTGCGCCTGCTCGTCC
>CAXSFX010000103.1:0-14359 GCA_964236655.1 uncultured Acidobacteriaceae bacterium
AAAACTGGTCACTTTACGCAAATCGCACGGGCAGTACTAGTAAGAAGCTTGAAAGTTCCGCAAAAGACGCCTTGCAGATTGCCCTGGTGACAGCAATGTTGGATTTGGGCCTACATGAGTCTCTCCAGTGTAAATTCTTTGAGCGGAAGAGAGGCTATTGCCATGTACCCGTGCCGACAGAAGCCCATACATTGTCGTGTGCAGGTATGTGAACCATCAATCTCCATAGTTTTCATCCTCCGCTTTTGCCCTCGCATACAAAGTTTGGTGCCACGAAGAACGCTCTTTCTTGAGATCTGGAACAAAGCAAGAGATTCGTCTCTAGCCTTTCCATACTCTTTTGGAATGCTGGCTGCCTGCATTTCAGGAAAGTTTAGCCGACGCTTTTCATCATGCTTGGCGGCTTCCACATCCCCATAAGCAACGTACTTTCCGGCGAGACTTCTGTCATTGGCTGCTATAAACCCGACATCAATTACATGCTCTATGAGTGTGCGGAGCAATGTTCCTGCATCATCAATGAACGAATGCTTGTGACACAGAAGTAGGCGAATCGCCGCTGCAGTTTCATCCACACGTGACGCAAGCGATAGAACGACCGTGGAGCGCTGGTTAGGAATCTGACCGTTCACCGCGTGGAGTGCTGCGCGAACTTCACATGCGCTCGGCTCCATCCAGGCTGTACATGATGCAAGTGGCGTTGTGCGAGGTTACATTTATACGACCTCTACAGGCGCAATACTACCGTTGCTCCAAACGCCAGGTGGATGGATCACCGTAAGTGGCAGCTATGTCTCCTGGAATCCCGCGTCCGCGACGTTGTCACACACAGACGGCACCCTATTACAGTTCGCAGCACAGGCAGCTGCGGGTGAGCCAGACGCGGGCGCTTTGTTCCCCACATTGATCCAGGACCACAATGGAAACCAGATCGTCATCGCGTATGAGCCAGGTGTTGGCACTCGCGTCGCTAATACAAGCGGACGCATCAGCACCATCACTGACGCCCGATCGGCCTACTCGCAGGATAGCCAGCACAGCTACATCTTTGAGTACAACAGTGCCGCAGTCCCAGGCCTCGTTGCTATTCGAAGCCTGCTACCCACAGATGAAAGTTACACATTTACCTACGCGCAGCAGTCGCTCATCAGTTCCGCGGCAAAAGGCGGTATCAACGCTTCTCTGCTTGTCGGTGTCAATCGTCTATCGGGCGCATCCCGAGTCTTCAGCTACAACAACGCCGGTGAACTTCTTTCTGCGAGCAACTGGCACGGTGGTGTTCTTAGCTGGGAATACCAAAGTGTGACCATGCCGAGTGGTCAGGTCGTCCAAGAAGTTGCCACTCGGACCCTCACCGATCCAAAAGCCGCAGGTGCGGGCTTTGGTCTTAAATTTGATCGACCTGGCGACGATCTGACAGGCGATGTTCACAGCGTCGCGCGAATCGCAAATGGCTCACAGCCATTGCGCCTTTATACCTTCAACAAGGGCTCAAATGCGGCACCGCAGGGACTACTCGTTCAGATGGATCAGTATGGCGAGGGTGGCTCCATTATTGAGAGCAGCCAAATCGGTTGGAAGGTGACATCCTTTGGGTCGCCCTACAAGGCATCGCACGTGCGTACGCTTGACCCTGAATCTTCCGCGCAGAAGACGGCACGCTGGGAGCTGACACAGGACGACTACCATAATCCGATCGAAGTGCGTTCATTTGGATATCGGAGCGCAGGCACTCCCGTGCGGGTCGAGACAAAAAGCTACCTTCAAACGGCGGAGTACACCAGCCGCAGCATACTTAACCTAATCTCCTCACTCAATGTGCAGCGCAAGGGGCAGAGTAGCACGCAGCATTATGTATATGACTCGACCCCCGTGATTTCTGCGGATGGTGTCAGCCTTCATGACGCGACAAACCATGGGACAAGCCTACAAGTACGCGGCAACCGTACGGAAATCGTCACAAGTGGGTACACGCGGACCTACAGCTATGACGAGACCGGCATGGTTCGCAGCATGCAGGATAGCCGTGGGTACGAGGGCACATTTGCGCCAGCGCTGAATACTAATGGAACGGAGCTTGGCTCCGTGTCACGCGCGGGACGGTTACTCAGCAGCACCAGCTTTACTTTCGGTAGCAGGCCTGTGCACACAACCACTGGATTGAATGGCACTATCGTTACTTCGACTCATGATGCATATGGCCGACCGGCGAGCGCATCCTCAAGCTCTGGTGTCTCTTCCAGCCACAACTTTGATGATGTGGCAGGTGTCTTAACGACGGAGAGCAACGACGTGTGGCAGCGCTACACGATGGACGGGTTTGGGCGCATCACGAAAGAAGAGAAAGGCGCAGCCGGACAGCAGGCTGCAACGACGCGACTCTTCGAGTTCTCCGCTGCGGGAGCCAGTCCCATAGGCAAAACCACTCGGTACTCGCGTCCCGCAGCCTCGGCCGACTTCCCAGAGTGGACCCAGATCACACGGGATGCATCCGGTCGCGTCACCATGCGGACTTTGCCTGATGGAACACAGCATCGAGTACAGCAGTCCGGCTCGTCCGTCACGGCGACAAACGCTGCCGGAAGCTGGAAGACACTCACCTACGACGCAGAAGGTAACCTCGAATCTGTGCAGACGCAGGATCCGGCTGGAACCGGTTCACTCGCCACAAACTATACATATGTCGGACCTGGCCAACTCGCTTCCGTAACCATGAAGCGCGCCGCGGCAACGCAGCAGCGTGCTTACAGCTACGATAGCAATGGCCGCATCGTGCGGCGGCAGGAGCCAGAGAGCGGCCAAAAGTCATTCACCTACAACCCGGACGGGACCCTTGCTGTTATGCAGGACGCTAACGGCAACACGCACACATATACACGCGACAGCCAGAAGCGAGTGACACGTATCCAGCGGGCGAATGCTGCCGGTACGGTGCAGCCGCAGGAAAGTTACACGTTCTTCTTCGATACCAACCCCTATGACTCTACCTTTACGGAAAATGGGATCAACCGCTCTACCGCTGTGCAATGGGGTGATCCGGCTTCCCTGCCAGGGCAGTTCACAGAGATGTATAGCTACAGCTCATCTGGAACGATCAATAAGACTCGCCTTCGGATGACACGCGGCCAGCATTCCGTCGATCTCGATCTTGCGATTGGCCTCGACAGCAACGGCCGTGTGTCTTCGCTGCTGTACCCAGGCACCACCCAGGCGCTGCAGTATCAATACGACGCTATGGGACGGCCGCTGTCGGTGTCTTTCGCCAACGGAGATGCTGTTGTCTCGGACGTCAGCTACGACGTGCTCGGCCGATTACAGACTATGCGCACGCTGGCGTCGAAGACTGACGGGTACGTGACAGAAAATCGCACTTACCTACCTAGCGGGCAGCTTGCCAGCCTTGATGTCAGCAAAACCGACGCCGAGTCTAACGCGGCTGTCCCACTGCTTTCGAAGAGCTATCAATATGCAACGGCTACTCGCAAGCTGGTCATCGAGCGAGACCTGATCAGCAGCGATGCTGTGCACTATGCATACGATATCGAAGGTCGGTTGACCGCGGCGGCTACCGAGTCAGATGCGTGGGGCTTGAGCTATACCTACGATGCATTTGAAAACCGCACCTTGCAGAAAGTCACCAAAGGTCAAGGCTTCAACGTGGAAGCAAACTACTCGCCGGAAACTAACTGGATGCTAAACGAGGATACGCTCTATGACAAGAATGGCAACATGCTGTCATTGCCTAACCTGTCATTGCAGTACGACACGCTGAATCGTCTCACCCAGGCTCAGCACAGACTTAATGGGACAGAACAGTACGCGTACAATCCTGCGAACCTGCGCATCTGGCAAAGATCGGCACAGCGCGAAATCATCTCCTTCTATCACGCTGGGAGTCGTTTGATGACCTTCAGCGTGGTGTCAAACGCCGATGGCTCATTCTCCCTCACGCCTCGCGATGGAAACATCTTCTTCCGCAATCGCGTGGTGCGTCGCGGAACCAGCGTTCTCTCCTCGGACGATCGGAATGCGGCACGGATTGTGACTCACGGATCGAGCCTTGTCGCGCGGACTTTCCTTCCTTTCGGAGAGGAGGTAGCAAAGACAGCTGATGATGCAGTCAAGTTCGGTGGTTATGTTCGTGACGGCGTCACCGGCCTCGATTATGCGCAGCAACGCTACTACTCGAGTAGCTTGGGCCGCTTTATCACTCCGGATCCGGATGCAGATAGCGCAAGGGTGCGGCACCCACAATCATGGAATCGATATGCTTTTGTCATGAACGACCCTATCAATCGGGTTGATCTAAATGGGCTTGATAACACCTCCCCAGTTCCACCTCAGGGCCCTAGCACACCTCAAACAACAGCCTCCACATTCCAAGAGGGGTCCAATTCGACAACCACGATCACACAAGATCCAAACAATCCCGGCCATGGCGTAATTATTACCACGACAATTATTGACTCAACAGATGGCGCTGATCCCAGTGTCACCTTTGAGGGCCCAAACACTACGAGTCCAACACCCGGAGATGCAGCCGATGAATGGGGAATTCTTGGGGGAATCGTGGGGGCAGTCGGTGCGACAGTCGCAGGCGTGGCCGCAATCATGCAAAACAACAGCGTGCCCGAGCTTACCGCCTCCGAGATGTCTGTACTCTTCGGATCCGCCGAAGTCGAGACAAGTATAGAGGCCATTGCGACTGCGTTAGCACTCGGAGTCTCGGCAACAGGCATTGGTCTCGCGATTCTACTCATAGGTGCTGCCATCTATGTTGAAGAGCATCCGTCACAATAGAGCCTAAGGATATCCATCAGGACAGCCATGGCAATTGATAGAAATAGTACTCTGCGGTTTTTTGCCTTTTTGGTAAGCATATTCGCGCTAATGCTCTTTGCCATATTTGCCGTCAAATATGCTTACCTGTTTGCTCCCGATGCGCCGGGACTCATCATCGGCTTTTTATGTATTGCAGGCTCCGGCGGGGTCGGATTTTGTACATCTCTCATCATTTTGCGTAAGCAACTCAGGGGTGCTGAGCCGACAGCAGAACGCACTGACGAAGGCTACTTTGTCGAACGTCTTGCGTTATTCATGACGTTGTCGGCATCCTTCTCGTTTATAGCGCTGACTATGGTATGTCTCCTTGGAGGTTTCAATATAGCAAGGCTTCGTTGATCAAGGTCGTATAGGGAGTACAAGGAATCAATATCGTGATAGCCACTGCAGTCGGCGCTTTGTGGTTATAGGAGAAGCGCGTCAACTCCAACGTAAACCCATAAACTCGAGCCGAACAAATCATGACATTAATATCCAACGGCACGCTCCACTTTCTGCTGCTTCTTGCAGCAACAGGTGGAACGTGCGCTTTTTTGTGCTTCTCACCAGGTTTGCCCACTACCTGGCTGTCGGATCGCCGAATCTGGCCATCTTGTGGTTCCGTCAGAAAACGAACAATAAAGCACGTTAGCGCTTTCGCTGCTCAGGGCGAGCGCTCAACCTTTCCCTCCCTCTCAAAACTCCTCATCTGTCTAAATGCTGGCAAAACAGCAACGAGAAATGGTTTTGAGAATGCAGGACGGGATATCTCGGGTCGTCAATTCTTGATCCCAGGGTGTTCTCGAAAACCGACGTTTATGAGAACACCCTGGCATGGCAGCCGTGATCTGATGGCTGGATAATTCTGTTGAACGCCGCTTATGAAGCGGTTAAGGTATCCTGGAGGACGTGCCAAACGGAGAACGGTGTCCTGTACAGGCTGCCGGATTCTTTAACGTGCTTTATTGTCCGTTTTCTGACGGGACCCAATCTTCATCGCGGTCATGGCAGCCGTTAGCACGGTCAACGTGGTCGTTCAATTTCGAGCCCTGGATCGCATTTTCAGTACCACAGCCCCGACTATCTTTGAACAGAGACGTTCGTCAATCGAACGCATTTTTCTTCTCACCGGCCTCAACATCGCATTTGCTATCGCAATGCTACTTCTGCTTTGTGTCATGGGCGGAGTCAGCTACCAGATCCTGCTACACCACTGCTCCGCCTAACGCTTGCATGGCAAAAATATTACGCCACGCCTCCAGCACGCTACGCTCCTGGTTGGCAAGCGAGTACTGCGCTGCTGCCGCTCGCCCAGAATCCACCAACCTGTTCCAACCCGTCAGCTTTTCTGGCCATGCCTCCATGACCTCTTCGAGCCAATGTGCGGCTGGCAGCAAATCGCCAGATTGCCACTCGTGGTCTACGGGAAGCGAGGCCGCCAGAGGGCCGAGCCTCGGCGTGAGTAGCAGACATCCGGAGGCCATGGCTTCCAGAGGAAGCCTGCCAGCCCCTTCAGCCACACTGAAGGTGACAAATACAAGCGCCTGCTCCAAAACGGCGGCTACTTCATCCTCCGCCATATCACGTAGAACTACCCACTCAAAGTCGCGAGCGCGGTTCAGGCCTTGCTCACCACGAGCTCGCATCAAGTGATATAGCGGCAGCACGAATTCCGGCGTCTTGGGCGAGAGAGCTATCATAGGAGCCTTGCTGGTAAGAGGACGCGAGCGAAACGTTTGGGGATCGATTTCGACATCCACTGTGTAAATAGACAAGCCCGGGTAGGCGAACTGCAGCAGCAGCCGATTGTGCTCAGAAACAGCAAAGATCGCCAGGAGGTCTGAGGCTCGGTAGGGATCGAAAAAGGTAGCGCCAGGCTGTCCCAATGCTTGCATGCCGCTGAAAACGTTTTTGTTGAAAATTATCTTAGGCCCAGGAAAATTAACGATGTCGGTTCCAAGATCTTCGGGCAGCACCAGGATGTCGATTCCCTGCCGGAAGAGTATCGCGAATTCAGTCTCTCCAATCACGCGCGTCTGATTCGGGAACCAGGTAAGCCTGAAGTCTTCGCCGGGATGAAAAACCCACGCTTCCCATCCATTCCGGTTCAGAATGTCGACATGGCGGTAGGTGTGCTTCTGTCCACCACGTGGCTGGTTATGGCGGTAGCAAAAGTAGAAGATGCGGTGCCGGGCGTCAGCCATCTACGGCACCATTGGGATCGACGAGACGCCGCAACCCTTTCTTCGCGACCCACACAAGATCCTCCATGCGGAAGCCGGAGTGCTCCAGGAAGTTCAGGCTCAGCGGGCATTCTGCTGTCGCTTTGAGAATCTCGAGAATAATCTCGGGATTACCGTGGCCGAGCGCCACAATGAGCTCCAGTCTCCCGCGCTCCGGCAGGTCTGGAATGCGTGCCAGTAAATACGAAGGTTGGATTGTTGCGCTTGCGTAATGCCGGAACACGCGATCCACAGAGAGAGCCTCTTCGCGCCCAGAATAGTCAGACGCACAGGCTGCGGCAAGCTGCGCATGCCAGAGTGCGAGGAAGCGATCAGCGATGCGTGGCCACGCAAACAACCTCTCTGCTCGCTGTTGCCCAGCCGCTCCCATTCTCTTTGCCAGCTCAGGATGGCTCGCGAGTTGCCGCAGTCTTGTAATCAACATGTCCGAGGCCAACACTGTATGCCGGCTCAGGGTGTAGGCCGCTAACATCGTGTCACGCGCAGCCCAGGGAGAAATAGCTTTAGCAACGCTGGAGTTCCATAACGTCGGCAGCAGCCATCCGGTTACCTGATCTTCCACTAAGTCGCGGTAGCCACTCCAATCTGCAGCGAGTACAGGACACGCATGAGCCATCGCTTCCAGCACACCCAGTCCAAAGGTTTCCTGAATGGAATCAGCAGGAGCGACGCAGACATCTGCAGCGGCATACAAACTACTTTTTAGAAATTCGGGGAAGTTCTCAAGAATTGCGATATGCTCGCCGAGCCCGCAGCTCACCGCAATATGCTGGACATCCTGTGCGTACCCATCAGCGCTGCTTTGCCCGGCGAGGATGCAGTGCGTCGGACGCCCCGGCAACTCTATCGCAGATGCTGCCAGCAGTAATGGCGCGAGATCTGCCTTGTAGGTCGCCGATAATCGACCAAGATAAAGAATGACGAAGGCGTTTGCTGGAAAGCCGAGCACGGTACGCGCAGCGGCCTGTCCTGGGGTTGTCTCATTAGGAAGGTCCACGCCGAGCGGGACACGAGTCACATTGAGAAAGCGACGCTGTTCCCTCACCCGAGTCTTTCCAAGACTTCGCTCCGCATCTGCAAGCAGTGCTTCGAATGCCTGCTCTGCAGCGGCACTAGTGGCGACCAGGGTGTCACCAGGTTGAGCGTACAGCAGTATGTCCAGGTACGGCGCGAATCCGTGCCGCCCCCACACCGAGTGCACCAGGGTGCAGATGGGGATCGTTGTGTTGGCGCGCAGGCGATGAGCGGCCGCAAACGACGGCGGATTTGCCAATAAGATCGCATCGCCATCCGAAGATTTCGGAAAGTCAGAAAGCGCACGCTCCCGGAGCCGATCTTGCCAAGGGGGGTTAATAGTGCCGGAAGGTTGCGAGCAGAGGACATCCCAGGTCATCTGTGCGTCGCGGCCGAGCACCGCTTCGGTCAGGTGTTGTTCCGCGGCGTTGGCGCCGAACATCTGCCCGCTTGCTGTCTGGTAGGGGCTTGTTCCTCGGAAGCCGAATGACACCACTTGCATACTCCTGATCTCCTCGTATAAAGACGCACCTCACTGCAGTGATCAAACCTTAAGATCAAGGTTTCTGGCAAGCGGCATTTGGCACTACGTGTTGGACCATGCGTATGCAGTCCAGGGACAGCCTAGAGCAACTAAACCGCCTAGTTAAAGCGCGCATCGTTGCCTTCGATCCGTGCCTGCACATACCGCTCCATTTAATGAGCCCTTGCCTTTGTTTCACGACCTGAAGTGACGCAGCAGAAATATCCAAGGTTTCGACTACGAAGCTCATCACAATCTTTAGAGTTGCTCGGAACGCAAGATTAAAGAGTATGGCAATGAACATCGAGAGAATGAGTCAACTCGCGCCAGCCTGACAGGTATAGCACCAGCTTTCTCAACTACTAAATTTTCGCCATACGTCGATACCGGCTCGCTGTTTCGTGAACGCTTTTAAAACCACCTACTGCGTTCAAACCATATTCGCAGACGCCTTGATGTCACAGCCAAATGGCTCCTTCCTTCTGAATTGTTGCCTTACCCCAGAATAGCTAAATGGAACATAGAAACAGAGGGGGAGGATGTATTTTATACATGATAATGTCCTTTATCATGTACTATAAAATGAATAGGACGGCAACGATGCGACGTGACATGGACCTGGTGAGAGCGGTGCTTCTCTGGATGGAGGCTAGGCCGGAGCTGGACGGCGTGCACCACTTGTCGGGCTTTGATGCCAAGGTATTCGGCCTGCCGGACCACTTGGACAGGGAGATCAGGTATCACCTGAAGATGCTGATCGAGGAAGAGATAGTCCGCGGGCAAGTGCGGGGTGTGACACCGATCATTTCGGGGCTGACCTGGCAGGGTCACGAATTTCTGGACACCATCCGCGACGGCGAAATCTGGCGGCGCACGAAGGAAACCGCGCATGACGCCGGTGTAGCAAGCGTAAAAACACTTGTTGAAATTGCGAAGGGCTACGCCAGGCAGAAGCTGATTGAGCACGGTGTACCTCTCGGATGAGTACAGAATCGACGATTTCTCTTGCTTCGGGCACTTCCCTGCCTTCGATTTTCATGGCGCAACCGCGAGCCCGCGCACGGATGCGGGACTTCTTCAGCTCACATATCCGCAACGCGAACACCCGTCGCGCTTACCTAGAAGCGGTCCGGCAGTTTTCTTCCTTCTGCGCCGAGCTGGGGCTTGCGGATCTTGCTCAAATCGAGCCCATCCATGTGGCGGCGTTTGTGGAGGCTCAGCTGCGGTTGCACTCAAAGCCGACAGTCAAGCAGCGGCTGGCCGCGCTGCGCATGCTATTTGATTGGCTGGTGGTCGGCCAGGTGCTGCCTACCAACCCGGCGCATGCGGTGCGCGGGCCGAAGTATTCGCAGCGACGCGGTAAGACGCCGGTGCTCCAGGCGGATGAAGCCCGCACGCTGCTCGACTATATTGACACCGAGACACTCGCCGGCCTACGCGACCGGGCGCTGATCGGCCTGATGGTCTACACCTTCGCGCGAGTGGGCGCGGCTACGGCCATGCGGGTCGAAGACTACTTCGTGCAGGGGCGGCGAGGCTGGGTGCGGCTCCATGAGAAGGGCGGCAAGGAGCACGAGATGCCGACCCACCACAATCTGGACCGGTACCTGGAGGAGTACATCGCCGCGGCTGGCATTGCCGAGGACCGTAAGGGGCCGCTGTTTCGTGCTCTGCGCGGACGCTCCGGCGAGCTGACCGGTAACGGCCTGCTGCAGCCTGATGTCTGGCGCATGATCCGGCGCCGAGCGCTTGCTGCCGGGATCAAGACTGAGATCGGCTGCCACACCTTCCGCGCTACCGGCATCACGGCCTACCTTAAGAACGGCGGACGGCTGGAGATCGCCCAGCAGATGGCCGCACATGAGTCCGCTCGCACCACCGGGCTCTACGACCGGCGCTCAGATGAGGTGAGCTTGGACGAGGTTGAGCGCATCGGCATCTGAGGCGAGGTCTGCAGCAGGATCAAGGGAGAATCTGAATGAAGAAGGTCAGCTACTTTGGCATCCGGGAAAACGGAGGTGCCCAGGTATTTCGCTATCGGCCGGGCAATGACCCCGTGCAAGGTACGCCGCTTGATCTGCGGCTCGACTTGCGCCGGCACAGCTCCACCGGACCCGAGTGGGGGTATGCAGGCAGCGCCCCGGCGCAGCTCGCTCTTGCTGTGCTTGCCGACTTTCTCGGAAACGACCACGAAGCACTGGCGCTCTACCAACCGTTCAAGACCGAGGTTATCGCCAGGCTACCCCATGCAAGCTGGACGCTTGCAGAGTGCGAGATCGATGCGGCGCTCACAGGCATCCGTTAGGCCGCTTCGCAAGCGTGAAGCGCTGGAGGATGCAAGCGCGTCAATTCCCTTCTCTGTCTGTACGAGAAGCTGCCCGGTTGCAATATGGCGGATGGATACACAGCACTTAACTTGCTCTAAATCATATGGCCAAGAAGAGAGAAGGGCAGAGCTATTTGGCTAGCGGCTACTTGGCTATGTATTTTGGCCGCCCGGCTCCGCACAAAGTGTCTGTAAGATTTGAGACTCTCGCAGAAGTCGAGAACCGATCCTAGAACGACAAAGATATCTCTCTGCAAGGGTGCCTAGTCGGGGTATACCCTAATGACACGCACGAGCGTGTCAGCTTTCGCGGTGTTCCGGAAAATCTGGGTGAGTCCCCTTTCCCAACCATTTGCCTGTCAAAGCCCAGACTTCGTAGAAGTACAACCACTGCGCCACCCATGGCAAAATCGTGTCTGCGATCAATAGGTGCGGACTCCATTCATCTGTAGTGTGTACGCAGATGTCCTTTTGCCCATCGAATACGTGAGGCAGCTTTGTATGACCTGGTCCGAGCGTAAGAACAGGATTCAAAATGGCGATTCGGGGCCTCAAGCCCTGCTCATATGTAATTTCAAGGAAGTACGGCAAACTTAATTCCGTGGGCTGCAAATTGCCCGTCCAGGTGATTCTTTTGTTCCGTACGCACTTCGCGCTGAACTGAGGGAACTTAGCTTTCATGATAAAGAGCTGCTTCGCTTGGGTCAGTTTAGACTGTCTAGGTTGCCGCAGGATTGCCATGATTTGTACTAGGTCTGATACGTGCAACGCTTGCAGCTGAACTTCCCCAGGTGATAACGCCTGAGGCCTTCACGCCCAATTGCGACTTCATCCGCGAATCTTGAATCCTGCTTGCTCGTTTTTCTATGACCGTTCCAACAACCCCTCCGAAGAGCTCAGCGAACGCTTGCCTCGGATCAACCTCGTTCATGTAGATATCCCGCCATCGCTTCGCAAAGTGACGGATTCCCTTAACGAAATGCTTGTACGCCTCATCTCGATTGTCCCAGCGTTCGCTGAAGTCCTCGTCAGGGTGTACCGGGTTAAGCACTTGAAGGCGCTCCCCCTTAGTGTGGGCATCATCAAGACATTGGACAATCCCATCCAGAACACTGAGGAGGGCTTGAGCTGTAGAAGGCTCCCCGTTGTAGAGGTTTGCCGCCAATGTCGTAAGCACAACCGATATCGGTGGGTACTTGCTCCGGGAGTAGAAAAGATCGCGCCACCGCTTTAGTAGCTGTACGACAAGTTGAAGAACCTCCTTATCCTCCGTTGCTTGGAGAGCTGGCAAAGGCTGCATGTCTCTTGCCTCGGCAACAGCAAATTTGTACATACGGTACTGGGAGCGCTTTTGAAACCAGCTTGCGTAACCAATCGGATTGCTGCCCTTCCAATCCACAGCTGCGACATCCGGAACTTGAATGCAGGTTGCGCACGCTCTAATATCGCGACAGGCCGGCAGAATATCCATGTAGAACTCATCGGCATACGTAATGCGTATGCACCGATTCTTCTTCTCCGTCATTTCTTTGTACCGTTCACTGGCCTTGAAGAACTTGAAGAGCTGGTCGAGGAACTCCATCGGATTCTCGTGGTGGTACGGCGCAGAGATCTGAAGAACAAAGTCAAGATCAAACGGGCCGTCTACAGGCTTCACCGTGGTTCCAAGCCGCATCGATCCTTGGGGGTAAATGTCAGGATTGTTTTCTGCGAATGGGCTTCCAGATGACGATAGAAGCGCTCCAATGGTCTTATAGCGTTGCTCCGCTAGTGTGTGGCGGGTTGGAGAGAGCTGAAGTTCGTCACAAATCTCAAACAAGAGGTCGTCGAAGGCTCTTTGCCGAACTTCAGTCATGTAAATTTGGTCGTTCGCAACCAGCATTACAGCTCCTTTGAATCTCCAACTGTACCGCCTTCTCCTATTCTTCGCTACCATATATAGACGCTACAGGCGAAGAGCACCCTATATATAGAGGTGATGTTGATGTCGAAGACCGCAATTCCTGTCAACGTCCGAATCACTTTGTGGGCGCGAGCGGCAGGTCGTTGTCAGTACGAAGGCTGCAATCAACCGCTCTTCCTAGACAGGCTGACCAAGACTTTTATGAATTCCGCGTACATTGCCCACATCATCGCCGACCAGCCGGACGGCCCTCGCGGAGATCCGATTCAGTCAGCGTTCCTCTGCAAAGATCTCGGCAACCTGATGCTTGCCTGCGACGTTCACCACAGAATGATCGATCTCGAGCAGGTCGTCGAACACCCTGTAGAACGTCTTCTGGGCATGAAGAAAAGACACGAACAGCGCATCGAGCTCCTTTCCTCTCTACTCCCGGAAAAGCAAAGCCATGTTCTGCTATACGGCGGCAATATCGGCTGCCACTCGCCAGTCTTATCTCTTCAAAAAGCCGCTCAAGCCATGCTGCCTGAGTGGTACCCGGCCGACCAGCATGCCATCGAAATCGGGATCAAGAACAGCGGCGTAACAGATCGGAATCCCGCGTATTGGGCTCTGGAAACCGCAAGCCTTGAAGCCAACGTATCTCAACAGTTGAAACCACGATTGGCTCAAGGCCAGATTGCGCATTTGTCCATCTTTGCCGTGGCACCGCAGCCCTTGCTAATCAAGCTCGGCTCATTGATCCCGGACCTCACTGCCGCTCGGGTCTACCAGTTGCATCGCGAGCCAGTTGGTTGGTCGTGGGTTGAGGAAGGTAGCCCTGTGAGATTCAATGTCCATCGACCGGACAAAATCGACGGTGCCCCTGCACTGGTGTTCTCGCTCAGTGGAACTGTGACAGATGAGCGAGTTCGCGCCCTGCTTCCGCAGGCGAGCATCTGGCGAATCTCTATCGATTCGCCTCACAATGACTTCGTGCGATCCATTCGACAGACAGAGGATTTTCGGCGATGCTTACGTGGCGTCTTGGATCTCATTAAGGAAGCTCACGGCCAGAGTGCTAAGCTGCACATTTTTCCAGCTATGCCGGTTTCGCTTGCTGTGGAGGTCGGAAGAGTCCGCATGCCGAAAGCTGACTTGTCAATGATTGTTTATGACGAGGACCGGAATGTCGGCGGTTTTCGGTCGGCACTTGAAATCGGATGATGCGACACACTTCCGTGTCGATTGTTGATCGAAACACGTTTTCTGAAGTGTCCCGCTCGTGGAATAGCCCGAATCGGCGAGCGAGTTAGATAGCACTAGGTGCTACACTAAAGGCTATGGGTGTCGGATCGGAGCGGGTCTTCAAAACGGCTTGGTTTACCAAAGCCTCGAAGAAGGCTCACATCACCGACGATGAGCTGTGTTCCGCCATTCGTCAGGTCATGCTCGGGCAAGCTGACGACCTCGGAGGCGGCGTGTTCAAGAGGCGTCTTAGCAAGAATCAGTACCGATCGCTGATCCTTGCCCGTGGCCGGCAGTATTGGGTC
>CAXSFX010000104.1:0-14263 GCA_964236655.1 uncultured Acidobacteriaceae bacterium
TTCCCATATCAAAGCGGTGTGGCTGCCGCGGCCCGCAGCCACATGCCGGTCGACGCAATTCACACTCATGTTGAGCGAGCCGTCGGCAAACCAGCTCACCTTGGAGGGATCTGTTGACGGCTCCCATTCCAGACCTTTGGACGGCTCACGAAACCAGTGCAGTTCGCGCGCGATCCCGGCCCAGAAGATATTCGGCTGCTCCACGGACTCCTTGTACATCGCCTGGTACTGCGCGAGCGATCCCACATGCGCTCCAGCGGCAAACTCTGCGGACGGAGGAAACGTTCGTGTCTCGCGCAGCGAAGAGGTCAAATTCTCAGAGTTGTCTTGTGGGGTTGCAGCCATGTCGGTACCAAAAGCCTTTCACTACAAGTCCGTGCCCGTCTCAGAGGACCATGGCACGCCTTCGCAGGTCAAGGGCTGCTGCATCGCTTGCAGCGGCGTTCCCTCGTAAATAGTTGGGCACGGTTTATACGTTGTTCACTCGTACCCGAACAAGTGTTGTAATAGGCGCTGTCGCGTTCGCTGCCCTGCAACTGCATCCCAGGGTGAAGCGCACCACGAAATGAGGCCTGTATATGAGCACATCCATTCTGGACCGCGAGCGCGCTGTCGCCCCTCCAGGCTATAGCCGCTGGCTGGTACCGCCTGCCGCACTTGCCATTCATCTCGCGATCGGCCAGGTATATTCCTTCAGCGTCTTTGTAAATCCGCTGATTGCACTCAAAGCTGCTGACGGCAGCTCCTGGAACCAGAAGGAAGTCGGCTACATCTTTTCGATCGCCATTCTATTTCTCGGTCTTTCCGCGGCACTGTTCAGCAAATGGCTTGAAAGAGCCGGCCCCCGCAAGGTGCTCTTTGTCGCCGCCCTCTGCTTCGGTGCGGGCTTCCTGGTCTCTGCACTGGGTGTCAAGCTGCACTCGCTTGCATTGGTGTACCTGGGCTATGGAGCCATCGGCGGCATTGGGCTGGGTCTGGGCTACATTTCACCGGTAGCAACGCTCATCCGCTGGTTCCCGGATCGGCCCGGCCTGGCTACCGGCATGGCCATTATGGGTTTTGGCGGCGGTGCCATGATCGGCTCTCCGCTGGGCACCGACCTGATGCTCCACTATGGCGGCACCGGGGCGCATCGGATTGCCTCCACATGGGTCACCATGGGCATCGTGTACCTCTTGTTCATGATGTTCGGCGTGTTCATGATCCGTACACCGCGCCCGGGCTGGACGCCTGCCGGATGGACGCCGAAGACCAACACAAACGCGCTCATCAGCTCGCACAATGTCGCTGTTGACTCCGCAATGAAAACCCCACAATTCTGGCTGCTATGGCTGATGCTGGCACTGAATACTACGGCAGGCATCGGCATTCTGGAGCAGGCCTCCCCAATGGTGCAGAACCTGTTTTCCGGCAAGGTGACGGCGTTGGCCGCGGGCGGCTTCGTCGGTGTGCTATCCCTGTTCAACATGGGCGGCCGTTTCATCTGGTCAACCACATCGGACTACATCGGCCGCAAAACCACCTTTATGCTCTTCTTTATCCTGGGTTCTGTTCTGTTCTACCTGCTGCCGAGCCTCGGTTCCATCGCGTTGTTTGTACTGGTGGCCGGTGTGCTCATTAGTATGTATGGGGCTGGTTTTGCAACTGCGCCCGCCTATCTCAAAGACCTGTTTGGGACTGCGGACGTGAGTGCCATCTATGGCCGCCTGCTGACTGCCTGGGCTGTTGCCGGCATTGTCGGCCCGCTGCTGGTAAATGCGGTCCTGGACCACGCGCATGCCGCCGGCCTCCCGCCGCGTACGGCCTATCCGGTCGTGTTGCACATTATGGCAGCGCTGCTTGTTATCGGGTTCATTGCCAGCCTGCTGGTACGCCCGGTCGCGTCACGGTTCTGGATGAAGGATGCACCGGAATTGACTACAGCAAGCAGCAGTGGACACTAAGCGAAGCGTGTAAAAAGAGAGGATTCACATGCAGGATGAAAAGGTAACAAGCTCACCGTTGAGCGTATCCATGGCTTGGCTGGTAGTAGTACTGCCGGCCGCCTGGGGCATTTACAACACTGTGCTACGTGCTTCGCACCTGTTCGCCAAGTGAACCGGAAACAGGAGGGAGCAGTACTTTTTCTGTACTGCTCCGGTAACAATTCAAAGGTCTACACAAAATCGCTACATCTCTACCCTATAGAGACAAGTTCACTAGGGTGACTGGTATGCAGCCAGGACGGCATCCCTCATTTAAAAACCCGTCCGCTGATAGCGTTGCTGGTGCCACTTCCAGGCGCTACTTACAATGCCGTCCATGTCGGTGTGTTCCGGCTGCCAGCCCAGCTCTTTGCCGATCTTCTCAGAGCTTGCAATTAGTACAGCGGGGTCGCCTGGCCTTCGCGGTTCTTCAATCACCGGAACAGGGTGCCCGGTAACACGGCGCACCGACTCCACCACTTCTCGCACGCTAAAGCCCACGCCGTTGCCCAGGTTGTAGATGAGCCGCTTCGGCTCGGTTCCATCAAGCAGTGCTGCCAATGCCATCTGGTGCGCCCGCGCAAGGTCCTGGACATGCACGTAGTCCCGCACAGCCGTGCCGTCCGGTGTTGGGTAATCCTGACCGAAAATCTTGATAGCCTTGCGTCGTCCCAGGGCTACGTCAAGCACCAACGGAATGAGGTGCGACTCCGGCTCATGCGCTTCACCCCGCCCTGCGACTGCGCCGGCCACGTTAAAGTACCGGAGACTTGCGTAAGAGAAGCCGTGGAGTTGGTGAAACCAGCGCAGCATATGCTCTACCAGCAGTTTGGACTCGCCATAGGCATTGGTGGGGCGCAGGGGCGCATCCTCGCGGATGGGCGTGCTCTCAGGCTCGCCGTACAGCGCAGCGGTTGAGGAAAACACCAGCCGGCGCACACCGGTTGCCTGCATGGCTTCAAGCAGCGTCAAGGTTGTCGCCGTGTTGTTGCGAAAGTAGAGTTCGGGCTTCTTCATGCTCTCACCGGCCTCAATCAGCGCGGCAAAGTGCATGACCCCATCGAACCCCTGCTCTAGTGTCCTTTCAAGCAAGAACCTGTCGGAAAGCTCACCTTCAACAAAAGTAGCTCCCTCCGGCAGCATGGAGCGGTGACCATGGCAAAGATTGTCGTAAATGACTACCTGGTGACCCCGCATCACTAAATCTTCCGCCACGGTGCCACCCACGTACCCCGCCCCGCCTGTCACCAGTACCTTCATCCCGTCTCCATTCGTTCTATCCATGAGCATTTCACAGCCGATTACGGTCAAAGCCGGCATATCGCACCCACACCTTACTTTTCCGCGGTTACGACTTACCAACGGTAACTAAAGAAACACATTCCCTCTAAAGCATTTCATGTTTTGGCCGGTAGAATACTCTCAGACTCCCAGACTTGCATAGTCATAGACGAATAGAGTGGCAGTGAAGCTGGGGAAGTAAGGCATCATACGTGAGGGTATGGCGAAATCTTACAACACGAATTTGGAAGAAGTAGCTCATGGAAGCCATGACACAGCCGATGAAGCAGGCACGCGTCTCACATCGGTATCGCCCCAGACTGAAGGTACGCGGCACAAGCCGCTTGCCGGGATAGGAACTATGCCTCAAGGAAACGAAGCCTACCGCGAAAATGAACAAGAGGTAACACCGACTGCCGGGATGCCTGCAAGGATTGCCCTTCCGCAGCGTGACGTACTGAACCATGCGAACTTTGGCTTGCTGCCAGAGGAAAAAGGCAGGTTGGGCTCCTTTGGTGTTGCCGCAGGCGTTAACCTGGCCATTCTGGCACTGATCCTGGCATTGACCATCGACCAGGTCCACGAAGCCAAGGTGCATCGGCAGGAGCAATTGGTGTATGTGGCTCCACCACCGAAGCCTTACGTTCCCCCGGTGCCAAAAGTCGTGCTGCCGCCCATCCCGCCGTTACCGAAGGAAGAGGTCAAAATCCCTCCGCCGCCCGTGCCTAAGCCGGTGGTAGAACCACCCAAGGTAGAACTCCCGAAGATCGCAACCAAAGCACCGGCGATGCCCGCCCCCGCGCCTCGGCCTGTAGTGACTCCGCCCAAGCCGGTAGTCGGGGCTTTCGCAGCACCTACAACACCTGCAGCCCAGGCACAGCGGGTCGCCACCACGCAAACCGCCGGATTCGGCAATCCGAGCGGTGTACAGGCTAATCCGAACGCCAGCAAGCCTTCACAGCTTGCGACTCTAGGCGCATTTGGTGCGGCATCAAATAGCAACACCGGTGCAGCAGCACGGCAGGGCGCGGTCACCCAAGCTGGATTCGGGTCCGGAGCCCCCGGCGGCACCCCGAATGGAAGCGCTCGTGGTGTTGTAGCGACCACCGGCTTTGGCGAAAGCTCTAAACCTGCCGGCGCACCGGGCGGCCACGGTACTGTAGCCGCAGTCGGCTTTGGCACGGGCACACAGCAGGGTGGCTCTCCGGGAGGGCATGGTACGGTAGCGGCGGCCAATTTCAGCCAGGGAGTACCGGCAGCCGGCGCGGCTCCTGTTCGCACACAGCAAGCTCAGATCACGCCCATCGTTGTGCTCACCAAGCCTCTGCCGCAGTACACAGCAGAGGCTCGGGATGCGCATATTCAAGGGGATGTGACTCTTGAGGTGCGCTTCTCGGCAGAAGGACAGGTAGAGGTCTTACGTGTAGTCAATGGTCTTGGTCATGGTCTGGATGAGCAGGCAAGACTAGCCACATCGAAAATCCACTTCAAACCGGCAACCCGCGACGGTAAGCCCATTGACCAGGTTGTTGTAATCCATGTTGCATTCCAGCTCGCGTAAGCTGGCTTTACAGGTCTAACAGCCTGAACCAATCTCGTTCGAAGCCGGTATTCACCGGTACAAAGGATTCTTTATGGTTTCTCGTCTCGGGCTTTTGACATTGGGCATTTCACTTGCCGCCCTTCCAGCGTATGCCAAGAAGGAAAAGCCGCTTCAACTGGCCCCGCTTACTGCGGACCAAAAGCAGCTGGTCACCAAGGCCATGGGGCAGGAAAAGGTCATTGTCAAGCAGATCGCAAAACACACGCCGATAGTGCAGACCTATATCCAGAACCTTCGCCCCGATCCGCTACAGTTCGAGGTTCCTGTCTCCGATCAATACCTTATTGGCCGCGTGGACTTCGGCAAGACTTTTTCGAATGAACAGTATGATTCGAAAGCGACAAAGAAGGGCCTGCTGCATGGTTCACTCGGCTACATCACCGGCCTGAGCAAAGCCTTTGAGCTGAGCTACTCAGCCACCGGCTTCATGGACATGATGTTCATTGACCCGGCGGGTTTTGACTTCCAGCATTATGACTTCACCTTTGTGCGCCGCGAGTTTGTGGGCAATGTTCGCACCGCAGTTTTCGACGTAAAACCAAGTAAGAAGGCAGGTGCGGGACGCTTCTTCGGCCGTATCTGGGTTGAGGATCGTGACGGCAACATCGTTCGCTTCAACGGTACCTATACCAGTACTCCGGGCGAGGAAGACACCCACTACTATCACTTCGACAGCTGGCGCTCGAACCTGCAGGAGGGTATCTGGCTGCCTTCTGTCATTTACACGGAAGAGTCAGATCATGCAGCTGCTGCACACGCAAAAGGCTTTAAGGCGCAGACTTCCTTCTGGGGCTACAGTCTGAAACTGCCGCAGAATGCTTCGGACAATTCTTCGATCGAGATTGAAGGCGCCCAGGACCAAAGCCAGAACTCGCAGGATGTAAGCCCGCTGCAAGCTCAACGCCTGTTTGCTACGCAGGCGGAAAACAACGTGCTGGACCGGCTGGTGCAGGCCGGGTTGCTGGCACCGGCAAGCCCTTTCGACAAGGTTCTTGAACAGGTAACGAACAACATTGTTATCGGCAACAATCTCGTATTGCCGGGCGACATTCATTGCCGTGTCATGCTGACGCAGCCGCTGGAATCGCTGGCAGTGGGGAACACGATTTTGCTCAGCAAGGGCCTTGTCGATGTACTTCCGCAGGAAGAAGATCTCGCTGCAGTCATCTCCTTCCAGCTTGCTCATATCGTGCTAGGTCACCATATTGATACCCGATACGCTTTCAACGATCGTCTGCTCTTTCCAGATGAGGCCGCTTTTGAGCGTATCAACATGAATCATACCGACGGTGACAACACAGCTGCCGCCAAAAAAGCAGTCGAGCTGTTCAACAACTCGGTTTACAAAGACAAAAGCGGGAGCGTAGGCCTGTTCTTCGCCGAAGTTACCAGCCGTGAAAAAGAGCTGACTTCGCTACTCTCACCACGGTTAGGGGATTCGCTGATCCAACCCAGCGGCACACCGTGGCTTGAAAATATCGGCAAGGGCCAAACCAAGCTGAACATTCCGGATATTCGTCAGCAGGCAGCCCTGCCTTTAGGAAGCCGTCTCCGCATCAACTCATGGGACGATAATGTGATTGCCCTGAATGCGCCACAGCCGATCATTGCAAATCCGAGTGACAAGCTGCCGCTTGAGGTAACCCCGGTTTTCCAACGCTTGCAGTACTACCAGGCCGCGGCTGACGTTCCACCGGCACCCGCAGCTACGCCCGGTACAACTCCCTCGGTACAACAACCCGCCCCCACACCGGGTGCAACTGGCGGAGCCGGCAACGCTGCCCCGGCACCAACAGCTGACAATGGCACAACGCCGAATGCCGCAACACCAACGACAGGGAACGTACCACAGTAGGAAGCGACACAGTAGCGGCAGATGACATCAAGCCTGCCGCTCGGCACTCTCGCTTAAATTTTCCTGAGCGCTCTTGGAGACCATCGATGCATGCAAGTCACTCAGTTTACCCATCGCTTTTACTTTGTTTCGCAACATCTTTTTTCGCTGCAAATGCACAGGTTCATGAAGCGGCTGTCGGAGCAAGCCCGCACCTGTGGGTTGGATTTGAGGCTTCCGACTTCAAAACTGATTACAACCCCATCGGAGGACGCCTTCTCGGCGTAGGCGGGTACGGGGACTACTACGTCAAACGCAGCTTCGGCCTTGAGGCTGAGGTACGTTTTTTGGACCTGAACAAACCATCCGGCCAAACGCAGAAAAGCTTCCTGGCCGGCCCCACGGGAACGGTATACCGCTGGCATAAGTTTTCCGGCAATGTAAAGTTTCTGGTTGGCCTTGGGACCATCAACTACCCTTACATACCAGGCACAACAACTTCACTTGGTTACGGCAGCTACTTTGAGCTTGAGCCGGGCGGCAATGTTGAATACAGACTTACTTCCCGCTTGAAGTTACGGGGAGAGTACGACTACCAGTTTCTTCCAAGCGCCCCGGGCATTGTCATCACATTTCCATATCCAAGCAACGGCCTGACAGAAAATGGTTACAGCGGCGGCATCTCCTACAAAATTTTTTAGCAAGTAAAGGTCCCGTTTGAGCGGGACCTAGTATTTTCCAAGTGAGAATCTTTAGAAATGGTATGCCACGCCGATTACTGGATCACTAATCACTTCATATCGGTTTGTCCGCAGCGCGTTTCCTGCGGAGCCGTAGTCGGGAGCTTTGACGACAATACCTCGGTATGCAACTCGGATGTCGAAGCTTGGACTTAGCTCATAGGCAATGCCGGCACCAAATGGAACGCCGATGGCAGTCGTACCTTTCAGGGTCAATGAGGTTTCGTTCGTCTTGTTGTCATTGATAATGCCGAAGAAATATCCGCCCACGCCGCCTTCAACGAAGGGAAAGAAGTTGTGGAAGGAAAAGGCGCTGTACACATACTCAGCCGAAAACTCCTGAAACTGTGTATGAGCCCGTGGAGTGCCGACTGAGGGAACGGCAAACTTGCTGATGAAACGGTTGTAGCCATAGTTGGCTTCCACTGCACCGCGCGGAGTCAGCAGGTAGCGGTAACTACCGAGAATGCCGATATCGCCGATCGTTGCCGACTCATGTACTGCATTGCCAACCACTGTCGGCGAAAAAATTCCGGAGTAGCTGATGCTTGCATCCTGACGGCTTTCCTGCCCATGAGCTACAGCGGCTACCAGCGGTAGACACGCCAAAAGCAAAATCCATTTCTTCATTCTTTGTGTTGACCCCTTGCCCGGCGCTCACTGGGGTCGATTCCGAGGCGCGGAGCATTGCCCGTAGGCCCTGCCAAGTTCCGGGCGCATGAAAACAAAATGCTCTTCCCCGGTCATTTGCAATTGTACCTGTGCTGGACCCATGCTGCCTGCATCTCATTGTTTTTACAGGAAGCGCATATGGTAAAACCTTTTACTACGTTTCATGTTTGTCGATTCCTCCTGTTTTGCGGCCTTGGTCTGGCCGCCGTTTTCGGCATCTTCTTCCTGCTTACGCATGCAACGGCTCGGGAAGGCATTACTCCCGCATCCCACTCGCAAAGCCGTCCTATAACGTTTCCTGCCGGTATAGTTCGGACCAGTCAGGCTTCCGGCTCCTGCTGAAACAGGTACGGAGACCCGCTTTCAGCGGCAAGCGACTGCAACAAACGCAGAAAAGATGCTCCAGCGTGAGTAAGGGTACTCGCACGGCGATGCACAACCCATAATCTGCGTGTCCAGTTAAGTTCCGGTACCCGGATTCGAACCAGCTCGCCTCGTGCCACCTCCTGCACAACTGCCAAAGCCGGCAAAATGGCGACACCAGCCCCCAGCGCGACAAAACGCTTTACTGCCTCCAGGCTGGGTAGTTGTACGCCCATATGCAACGGGGTTTTAAGCCGGGCGAACAATTCGGTAACCTCACGCCGCAAGGGCGATGGAACAGCATGCCCTATAAAGTTCTGCACACCCAGGTCCCTTACTGAAATCTCACCAACCTGGGCAAGCGGGTGTCCCGGGCCTACGATCATTGCCACTTCATCGTCGTACACTGCGACTGCAGACAGTTCCCCCTGCCGCGGCAGAAACGACAGCATACCCAATTCAACAGACCGGTCCAGCACCTGCTCAGGGATGCGACTGGCAAATGCTCGTTGCACCACAATATGAATCTGCGGGCTGCTTTGCCGGTATGCCGCAAGCACCGGCAGCAGCAGGTGTGAGGTGTACTCGTTAGCGGCAATCAACAAACGTCCACGCTCAAGCGTGCGCAGCTCTTCTATGGCACTCGCAGCTTCTCCGCGAAGGCGCACCAGCCGCTCTGCATACCCTTGCAGCACAATTCCTGCCGCCGTCAACGTACCGTCGCGCGTACCTTGCTCAAAAAGCCGCTCGCCTAGCTCTTCTTCCAGCTTCCGGATGGTTTGGCTTACAGCAGGCTGAGTGCGGTGCAGCCGTATAGCTGCTCGCGAAAAGCCGCGTTCTCCTACAATCGCGAGGAACGTTTCAAGCTGGGAGAGTTCCATAAGAAGAACCTCTATAAACAATGACTTAAAATAACTTCTATAAGAAAAACTAATGCACGGTGAAAGAATTTACAATTTGCTTTATACACGAATGAGTGCCAAGCTTTGGACATAGAAAGCATGAGCCGGAGGAGAACTGGAGATGGCGAATAGTAAGGTTCTTTTCTTCGATACCACTCTGAGGGATGGGGAACAATCTCCAGGCTGCAGCATGACAGAGCCCGAAAAGCTACGCATGGCACATGCGCTTGAAGATTTGGGTGTAGACATTCTGGAAGCCGGCTTCGCCATCTCCTCTGAAGGCGACTTCCAGGCTATCTGCAAAATCGCCTCAGCCATCCGCAAGCCGGTCATTGCTTCGCTCGCCCGAGCGCGACGCGGAGATATAGAGCGTGCAGCCGCATCCATTGAATCCGCCGACCGAGGGCGGATTCACACTTTTTTGGCAAGCTCTGATATCCATCTGGAGTTCAAGCTCAAGATGAGCCGTGAAAAAGCCTTGGCACAAGTAAGCGAGATGGTCGCTTTGGCTAAAACCTATACCGAGGATGTTGAGTTTTCAGCCGAAGATGCGACACGGACCGATATCGATTATTTATGTGCCATGTCCAAGGCAGCGATTGAAGCCGGTGCGACCACCATCAACCTGCCTGATACTACCGGCTACTCCACACCGGAAGACTATGCGGCCATGTACCGCGCGGTACATAGTTGCGTCCTGGAGGGCACTCCGTATGAAGGAAGTGTAGTGCTTTCAACACATTGCCATGATGACCTTGGCCTGGCCGTAGCCAATACGCTGGCCGGGGTGCAGGGCGGCGCGCGACAGGTAGAGTGCACTATCAATGGTATCGGTGAGCGAGCCGGCAATGCGGCGCTTGAAGAACTGGCCGCCGCGCTCAAAGTGCGAGCCGACCGCTACCAGGTCAGCAGCAACATTGTGCTTGAAAAGTTGTATGGAACAAGCCGGCTGCTAGGCGAGACAATTTCATTCCGCCCGGCTCCGAATAAGGCCATCGTCGGCGAAAATGCATTCGCGCATGAAGCCGGTATCCACCAGCACGGTATGCTGGCCAACCCATTAACCTATGAAATTATGACGCCTGCCTCGGTAGGTCAGCCTGCGAACAAGCTGGTACTGGGCAAACATTCCGGGAGGGCGGCCTTGCGGGCGCGTTTGAAAGAGCTGGGTTACACGCTTGAGCCTGCCAGTCTTGACGCAGCCTATAAAGCATTTACTACCCTGGCTGACCGCAAAAAGGCGATTTACGACCAGGATCTTGTAAACCTGGCAACACATGCAGCAGAAAGCGCCCCTGCTGCGGCGGCACAGGTCTAACCTTGGTAAAAGCGGGAGGAAGCATGCGGCTGAAGATTCTTGTACTTGCAGGCGACGGTATCGGACCTGAAGTGACAGAGCAGGCAGTCCAGGTGCTGCGTACAGCGGCGGCGCATGGCGATCATCAATTCACCTTCCAGGAAGCTCTCATCGGCGGCGCAGCGATTGACGCACATGGCACGCCGCTCCCGGATTCGACTCGTGAAGCCGCACTCGCAAGTGACGCTGTTTTCCTAGGCGCGGTCGGCCATAATAAGTTCAATGCCCTGCCTCCAAGTCAGCGCCCCGAAGCAGGGTTGCTCGCAATTCGTACGGCACTAGGCGGCTTTGCAAACCTGCGCCCCGCTTTCGCGCATAGTGCGCTCGCCGGGAACTCGCCGCTTCGGCCCGAAATTATTGAAGGTACAGACATCCTGTTTGTGCGTGAACTGCTGGGCGGCCTCTACTTCGGTCAACCGCGTGAGTGGAACCGCGCCGCCGATCCTTCAAAAGATGAAGCCTGGAATACCATGCGCTACACACGGGCTGAAATTGAGCGGGTGGCCCGTGTCGCCTTTGAGCTGGCGCGCAAGCGGCGCGGCAAGCTGACCTCTGTGGACAAAGCGAATGTGCTTGAAGTTTCGCAATTGTGGCGTGCGACCGTAAACCAAGTCGCTGTAGACTACCCGGATGTTGCGGTAGACCACGAGTTCGTAGACGCCTGCGCCATGCACCTGATGAATACTCCACGCCGCTTCGACGTCATCCTGACTGAAAATTTATTCGGTGACATTCTCTCCGACGAAGCCGGTGTGATTGCCGGGTCACTCGGTGTGCTGCCGTCTGCAACCCTGGGTGGCGCAGTAAATCTGTATGAGCCTGTCCATGGCTCGGCACCTGACATTGCAGGGCAGGATATCGCCAATCCTATCGGCGCGATTTTGACCGCGGCCATGCTGCTGCGCTACTCCGCCGGGCTTGAGTTGGAGGCGCGGGCAGTCGAGCAGGCCGTGCAAACGGTACTTGAGTCCGGTGCGCGTACAAAGGATCTTGCACGCGGAGACACTCGCGGCGTATTGAGCACGCATGAAATGGGCGCACAGGTGAATGATGCACTCATCGCTGTCTTGCGCGCCCATGTAGAACACGCACTGCCGGCTTAACCCGACAGTGCACCAAATACGCTACAAAGCAGCTGTCGGACGCATTGCCGATTTTAAAAGGTTCAGCAAAATGAGCATACCGAAAACACTGTTTGAAAAAGTATGGGAGCAGCATATCGTGGCCGAGCCTGCAGGCGAGCCGGCGATCTTGTATGTCGATCTTCACCTGGTGCATGAAGTGACCTCGCCGCAGGCGTTTGAAGGGCTGCGCCTCGCCGGCCGGCAGGTACATCGCACCGATCGAACGCTGGCTACGGTAGACCACAACGTGCCGACTGACAAAGACCGCATTCACATCAAGGACCCAATTGCGGCTAAACAGATTGAGGCCCTACGCACCAATTGCGCGGAGTTCGGCGTGGAGCTGTTCGACGTAAACTCGGTCGATCAAGGCATCGTGCATATGATCGGCCCCGAGCTGGGCGCAACCAAGCCGGGCATGACGATTGTCTGCGGCGACTCCCACACATCAACACATGGCGCATTTGGCGCGCTCGCCTTCGGCATCGGCACGAGTGAAGTCGAGCACGTGTTAGCCACGCAAACAGTACCGCAATCCCGCCCCAAAACCTTCCGTATCAGCGTTGAAGGCGAGCTTCCGCACGGCGTCACTGCCAAGGACATTGTGCTGGGCATCATCGGGCGTATCGGCACGGACGGCGCAACAGGCCATGCGATTGAGTTTGCAGGCTCGGCCATTCGCGCGCTATCCATGGAAGGCCGTATGACGGTCTGCAACATGAGCATCGAGGCAGGTGCGCGCGCGGGTATGATCGCGCCGGATGAGACAACATTCGCCTACCTTGAAGGCCGCCGCTTCGCTCCAAAAGGCGCAAACTGGGAGCGTGCCAAGCAGGAATGGCGCAAACTGCCTACCGATGCAGGCGCGGCATTCGACCGCGAACTGGTGATTGAAGCCCATGAGCTTGCCCCCTATGTCACCTGGGGCACCAGTCCCGGCATGGTGGTGTCTATTACGGACACTGTTCCAGACCCGGCCGATCCATTATCGGGCGCAACGGAGGCCGACCGCAATGGGCTTGAGCGAGCGCTCGTCTACATGGACCTCCAGGCCGGTACACCGATTGCCGAGATCACCATTGATCGTGTTTTTATCGGCTCCTGCACCAACGCGCGCATTGAAGATTTACGTGCCGCCGCCAAGGTGATCGCCGGCTATCAAGTGAATGCCAACGTAAGTGCCATGGTGGTACCGGGCTCGCAGCAGGTCAAGGCACAGGCTGAGCGTGAGGGCCTTGATTACGTCTTCAAGCAGGCAGGCTTCGACTGGCGCGAGCCGGGCTGCTCCATGTGCCTCGGCATGAACCCCGATATCTTGCAACCGGGTGAGCGCTGCGCCTCCACCAGCAACCGTAACTTTGAAGGGCGGCAAGGCAAGGGTGGCCGCACGCACTTGGTAAGCCCCGCCATGGCTGCCGCTGCCGCAGTCATGGGCCGCTTCACTGATATCCGCACGTGGCAGTACAAGCAGGCAGAGGTGCTGGCATAATGCAGGTTTTCACAACACTCACTTCCATCGTCACGCCGCTTGAGCTCTCAAATGTCGACACGGACCAGATCATCCCCAAGCAGTTTCTCAAGCGCATTGAGCGGACCGGCTACGAAGACTACCTGTTCTACGACTGGCGGCAGATGCCGGGTTTTGTGCTGAACAACCCGGCATTTGCAGGCTCGCAGATTCTGGTGGCGGGCAAAAATTTCGGCTGCGGGTCTTCGCGTGAGCATGCCGCATGGGCGCTTGCTCAGTATGGCTTCCGCTGCGTGCTCGCACCCAGCTTTGCCGACATTTTCCACTCGAACGCCGGTAAGAACGGCATCCTGCTTGTACCGTTGAGCGAGTTACAGATTGAGCAACTCTTGCTGCAAGCGAAAACAGCGGATGGCTACACCTTGACCGTGTCACTTGAAAACAACACCATCCGCGACTCATCCGGGTTTGCAGCAAACTTCAGCATTGATCCCTTCCGCCGCGACTGCCTGCTGAAGGGTCTCGATGACATCGGCCTCACCCTGCGCCATGCCGATGCACTCGCCCAATACGAGCAGCAGCATGACACAGAAAACTGGTTGGCCGCACGAGCATGATTGCAGAACAGGATACGAAGTGAACGAGCACAATCCAAAATCGACCAGCAACGCGCTGACCGAGGGCCCAAGTCGAGCAGCCGCGCGTTCGTACTTGCGCGGGGTCGGCTTTTCCAAAGAAGACCTGCATAAGCCGATCATCGGCATCGCCAACACCTGGACCGAGATCGGTCCGTGCAACTTCCATCTGCGCACAGTTGCGGAGTCGATTAAGAAAGGCGTACGCGAAGCAGGCGGTACACCGATGGAGTTCAACACAGTTACCATCCCCGACGGCATCACGATGAGCACAGAAGGCATGAAGGGCACCGCCATACCTGTGACGTATTTCTTCATGA
>CAXSFX010000105.1:0-13907 GCA_964236655.1 uncultured Acidobacteriaceae bacterium
TATCGTTTCCGCGAGGTGAACATGTCTCTTGATCGCCGTTCTTTTCTCCGAGCATCATCTATTGCAGCTGCGGGAGTTGGTGCTGGAGCTGCCTTTACTACAGCAAAAGCTCATGGACAATCTGGTTCAGGACCAGCCAACACACAAATTTACGCCAACTGCAATTCAGCACACGCCATAGCTGCCGGTCAGTCTACCTACGGTGTACCGAGTGGTGCAGTTTGGAATGCGTGTGCCAATCCTCTATCATCTGCTGTCTCAGATTGGGAAAGTAATCATTATGACGATCAAATTACTGATGCAGTTTCTCGAGTCAATCCTAATTGGATGAAAAGCGCTAATCTTAATCAGGCGCAGGTCTTGCAAGCAATACAGGTATACACTCCGCAATTTACAGCTGTAGATTTACAAAGATCGCTTGCCTACATCGACTCACAATCGTCCGAGCAAATACAGGGTGTTATCTCAAGTCTGCAGCAGGTAGGGCTCCTGCCATATATTAAGGTTTTATACAGTTCAGCTCAATTGCTTGCGCAGTACATCTCAGCTAATAACCCTAGCGGTAATAGAGTAGTGGCACCTCTATTTACCCTTCCGACACCTCCGCCATCCGAGCCCGGTGGGGGACAAGGCAGCGGCGGTGGTAACGGTGGGCCAGCTCCTGTGCAAGGTGGTGGCGATGGTGGTGGCGACGGTCCTCAGCCTCCTGCCTGGACCTGTGCAGCCGATGGAGCGGGCGTCTTAGTCGCGGGCACCGCATTTGCCGTTATAACGGTTATGACATTGCCAATTTCAGGACCCATTCTTCTCGGAGAGGCTTGGATAGCTGCTGCGACTTGGGGCGGTTTAGCAGCAGCAGGTTGGGGCGTAGGTCATTTCATCGGCTGCGGCTTTTAAGGAAGAGGTACCTTGTGCACGGACTTGTTCATAACATCAACCATTTCACAGCGCCTGTAGGTGTTTTTCTAGGATTACTTGCAGCAATGATCGGTTTCTACAGAAAGAAGAAGCAGCATGAAGTTACAACACAGCCCGGAATTACTAAACTGTTAAGCCTGATCTTGCTTTTTTCGGTGATGACAAGTTGCATTATTCTGGGTATTTGGATTGCACATAATGCTGCATAACCAAAAACTGAAAGGATTTATTGAATTGGTCCACTAAATCTAACACGCATTTTAGAGCGCCTGATTACATTTAAGAGTGAGTTGGTAAGGGGATCATCGCGCCATGCGAGTCGCTATGGTTCAATCGCACAACGTGCGGAGTCACGATGATCACCAGAGTGTCACGTGTTTTCGTAATTTGCCGGTTAGTTCCGAACTCGAAACCTGGGATTTCACTTAAAAAGGGCAAGCCGATGATTGCCGCTGTCTCCTGGTTCTGGAGGTAGCTGACCAGTACCGTTCGCTCGCCGGGTTTGACACTGATGATCGAGTCGGTCGCGCGGTTGTTGATGATCGGATTGCTGTTTAACACTTGTCCGCTTAGCGAGGAGAGCTCAAGCCGCAGCTTCAAAGAAATCTCCTGCCCATGCTGTACGCGCGGGGTCGCGGTTAGCGTCAGGCCGACGTCCTGGTATTGCACCTGCGGCACAGTTGCAGTCTGTGCGGAAGCGAGTGAAGACAGGTTCACGCCCAGGTGCTGCAATGTATTGGACAAACCCGCCGAGTTGATGCCAGCGATACTGGTGCTGCCGGTTGCAAGGTTTGAGTAGGACGAGGTCACAATCGGGTAACGCTCGCCGATCTTGACCGTGCCCGATTCCTGGTCCAACAGCCGCAACTGCGTTTTATCGACCATCCGCGTGTCGGAGTCGTTGACCTGCAGGTTGGCCGCGGCCTGCGTTAAGGTAAGCCCGGTAGTGGTAATGCCGCCGCCGAAGGTAGCAAATGGCTGCGACAGCAGCGTGGACCCTGCCTGCCCCGACAGGATCAACGCGAGGGCGATCTCGCCCACATTGCCGGGGCTCGCCAAGCCGCTTGAAATAATCTGCTGCACCAGGCTGGGATTGTTGCGGATCAGGCTGTTGAGCTCACTCGTCAGATTGAAGACGCTGCTGGTCTGCGGCAGTTGTATACCGTCATTGCCGGTGCGCTGGGTTTGTACCTCGTAAATGTCCACGTCAAGTGAAACGGCGCTGCGCCCGGCCAGCATTTCATTGACTTCAAAGTTGAAGGCGCGCATGCGCTGGGCAGGGGCTCGAACCGTAAGTGTGTTGTTCGATTCATGTACAGCCGCCTGCTGCACTTCGAACACATTGCGCGCGATATTGCCGACATCGTTCAGCTCGGGCGCGGTCAGCCCCGGCAGGTACACCGTTTCAAGCACCAGCCGCTCGTACTTGGTGCGGTTCTCCCGGCTGTCAAGTGCGAGCAGGGCACGGCTGGGGTCAAGCGGAATGGAGAACGTGCCGGTAGCCAGCTCCACCAGGTGCTTGGCCTCGGCAAAGCTGATGTCGTCAGCATCGAAGTGCACCCGTTCGCCGGTGACGGAGCTGTCGATGGTCGGCGTGATGCCGTAGGCGCTCAACACCTGCCGCAGCAGCTCACCTTTCGGTAGGGCCAGGTGGAAGCTTTGTGTGCCTGCCTTCGGTGCCAGCTCAATGGGTCCTTCAGCGTCCGCGATATGGTTTAGCAGGCTTTCCTTCGGAACGTCATCGACAAGATCCGCTTGGTGCTCCAGCACCAGCGGGTTGCGACTGTCCTGCACCGCTGCCTCGGCCATGCGCGCGCGCCAGGTAGCGTCATCCCCTTGCAGCCGGGCCTTCAAAGCCTGCTGCATCAGTTGCGTGGCCAGGTTGTCGCGGGCAATGGAGAGTGCCGCATCGTAATCCCGACTGCCTGGATTGAGTGCCAAAGCTTGCTGGAACGCGCTTACCGCCGCCGGTAAATGGTTTGCCTCGACGGCTTTCGCGCCTTCGACGTAGAACCTTTGCGCGCGGTCCCTATCGTGGTTACTGACCGGTGCCTGCTGGGGTTGCTGAGCCTTCGCCGTTACGGCTGAACCGGCAGCAAGGCAGAGCAGGGCCGCGGAAATAAGGGTGAGCTTCACTGTTTGTTTCCAACTCCGGTGTGCGCAAGCAACGCGCTGAGGCTGGTAGCGCATACCTCCGGCTTGGACTCCATCAACTGCTCAAAGGTGTAGTTGCCTGTGGCTACTGCAATGGTTGGCAAGCCGTGTACCCGTGCGGCGGATACATCAAAAATCGTGTCGCCCACTACGCACACGGTTGCATGGGGTCCGGCTGAGGCGTGAGCGATGGCCAGCGCGTTGCGGATCATGTCAGACCGAACCTCATATAGGTCACTGAAGCCGCCGAAGGTAAACCAGTCCCTCAGACCGGCACCCGCAACCTTGATCCAGCCGATAGTCTCGATATTGCCTGTTGCCACACCCAGCGCCGCACCTTTATCGCGCAAGTGTGCCAGGGTTTGTTCCACGCCCGGCATCACCACTACATTCATCTCCGCCTGCCGGGCAGTAACACCGGCGCTCATATGCGTAAAGATGGTTTGGACATGCGGACGCCAGCTCTCATCTTCCATGGCCGCTCGGCGGAACGCATCGCGCAAAATGCCCGGATCGGTGCTGCCGTGCACAGTCACGCCATCAAGCACCAGAGGGCACCCGAGCACGTGCTGCACGGCTGCGAAAAAGGAGTCATAGTGGACATGGTCAAGCGAGTGCAACAGCGTGCCGTCGATGTCGAACAGGTACGCACCTTGCTCGTCCCAGCGAAAGCCGGGCTGGATATAGACCTGATCGGCTGCGCGGCTTGGAACGGGCATGACACTTTGAGATACGGTGGGGCTCATGCCTTCAAGCATAGAGCAAACCGAACGTCAGTACGGGTTACTCCCGGTACGCTTCACTTCGGCTATAGCATGCTCGCTGCGAGAGGGACGCTTCATGCCGGCACGTACCTCAGCCGGGTCAATCTCAAGCTCGACGATCATGCGGCTTAGTGTATTGCGGTGTACGCGCAGGTCCTTGGCGGCCTTGCACTGGTTGCCGCGGTGCGTGGTGAGCACCTCCAGCAAAAAGCGCTTCTTGAACTCGCGCACCGCTTCGGCATAGGTAATGCCGCCGGTGTACATCTGTGCCACCAGGGAATCCAGTTCACGTCTCACTCAGTCTCTCTTTCTTACTACCGCCCTAATAAATCCGCACTGTGGTCATGCAGCAGCCTGGTACCGTAAAGCACCTTTTGCTGCAGGCGAGCAGGTGTACCAAGGGTACCGTCGCGCGCCGCTGCTACAAAGTACGGCATCAGCCGGGAATCTTTCAACGGTCTCTGCAACGTGGGCGATCCCGGCCAGAATGCCACCAGTACCATAACGCCCAGCGTAACCAGCACCGCCCCTTTCACCAGCCCGAAAGCCGCGCCCAGCAGACGATCTGCCCAGCCCAATCCTATACTTTGCACAGACCACCGGACGAGCCGCCCGATCAATCCCGCCGCCAACATTACCGCAAGTGCGATGCATAGAAACGAGGCTGCGTTAGCCAGTGCTCCGGAGCGTAACCACCCCTGAAACCACGGCAAAAGCCGTGTGTAGTTCCAGCTTGCCACGCCGATGCCCGCCACGATGCCGACAAGCGAAAAGGTTTCCACAAAAAAGCCCCGCCGCGCGGCCTGCAAGGTACACAGCAGTAACACCGCGACGATGATCCAGTCTGTAAGTGCCACCGCGCAGCTCCTTGTTCCTAAAATGTTCCTGGAAGTAACCCTAGAGTACGAGTGTTTTGCCGGTCAGCAACCGGTAGGCTTCAAGATATTTGGCCTGTGTCTTTTCAATTACCCCCGGCGGCAGCGCGGGCGCGGGTGCCTGCTTGTTCCAGCCTTCTTCTTCGAGGTAGTTGCGGACAAATTGCTTGTCAAACGAGGGTTGCACTCCGCCCGGCGCGTAGCCCTCGCGCGGCCAGAATCGGGAGGAGTCCGGCGTCAGCACCTCATCGGCCAGCAGGATTACATCGCCGACACGGCCAAACTCAAACTTGGTGTCAGCCAGGATGAGCCCGCACTGCTCGGCATGGGTGGCAGCCTGGTTGTAGATGGCAAAGCTTAGTTCGCGCAGGGTAGTTGCATCCGCCTCGCCGATCTGTTCCACCATGGCGGCAAAAGAGATGTTCTCATCATGCTCGCCGCCCTGACTTTTGGAGGCAGGGGTAAACAGCGGCTCCGGCAGGCGATCGCTTTCGCGCAGGCCTTTCGGCAGCGGGATGCCGCACAGCTCGCCGGTGGCCTGGTAATCTTTCCAGCCGGAGCCGGACAGGTAGCCGCGCACCACACACTCGACAGGAAACATCTGCGCACGCTTGACCAGCATGGACCGGTCACGCAACTGCTCCCGGTAGGGGGCAAGCTCGAATGGGAAAGCATCGACTTCAGATTGGATGAGGTGGTTCGGTACCGTGTGCTCCAGAAGCTCAAACCAGAACAGCGACAGTTGTGTAAGCACCTTGCCCTTGCCGGGGATGCCGCTGCCTAATACATGGTCGAAAGCCGAGATACGGTCGGAGGCTACCAGCAGCAGATCGTCACCGACCGAGTACAGGTCGCGCACCTTGCCGCTGGCTATTTTCGTAAGGCCATTCAAATCCGGTTGTAGAACTGCTTGCAAGGAGAGACCTTTCCTGTAACCCGGTTCAGGTCTAGCGTATCGCATCACTCTTTACCTCACTGCCTGCCGCAGCGGTATGCTCAAGAGATGCGGGTGCGGGTACTTGTGTTCGGAGTGTTGCGCGACCATTTCGGCGCGGCGGAGCAGTGGGTGGAGCTGCCCGGCGACACCGGCTCCGTAACTGCTTTACTGGCACAACTGCGGCACAATGCAGGACCGGAACTCGGCGATTTGTGGGGATCGCTTGCAGTTGCCGTAAATCAGCAATACGCCAAGGCCACCGACCCACTGCACGCAGGCGATGAGGTGGCATTGCTGCCGCCGGTCAGCGGCGGCCTGGATTTCGAGGAGCGAGTTCTGCTGACCTACGAGCCGCTAAATACCGCAAGTGCCACGGCGGCGCTCAAGGCCGGTAGTGATGGCGCGATAGTAGTATTTGACGGCATTGTGCGTAACAACACGCGGGGACGGCAGACAGAGTACCTGCTGTACGAAGCATTTGAACCCATGGCGCTGGCACAAATGCGCGAGCTGGCTGCCGAGTCGTGCCGTCGCTTCCCGGTGCGTGACACGCTGCTGCATCATCGGCTGGGGCGGCTTGAGATCGGCGAGACCAGCGTGCTCATCGTAGTCGCCTCTGCCCATCGCGGAGCAGCCTTTGAGGCTTGTCGCTGGGTGATCGACACACTCAAGAAAACGGTTCCCATATGGAAGAAGGAATTCTTTGTCGATGGTGCCGTGTGGGCCGACGGCGAGGCGTTTCCTGCGGAGCTTCACCCCGGAGAACCTGCATGAGCCGGGCTGGGCTGCTTGCGGCTACGTTGTTGGCCTTCGTTGTTGCGGGCATCCTGCGCGCGCAGGATGATGGTGCGCCGCAGACGCTGCGGGTGCAGGTTCACTTGGTCAACCTGTTTGTAAATGTGACCGATGCGCATGGCGCACCCGTTCCGGACCTTGAAAAAGGCAACTTCTCCCTCACCGAAGATGGCATTTCGCAGAAAGTCTCCATTTTTGAAAAGCAGACTGACGCGCCGCTTTCTCTTGTCCTTGCTATCGACAGCAGCGGCTCCACACATAAGGATCTAAGCGTGGAGCAACGTGCTGCGCGAGACTTTGCCCAGACGCTGCTGACCCCCAAGGATCAGTTGGCATTATTCGACTTCAACTCTGAAGTACGCGAGGTAGTTCCATTCACCAACAGCGTGCGCCGCATCAGTAGTGGACTTGGCAACCTGGGCAACGCCGGGGGTGGAACGGCGGTGTACCAGGCTGTTTATCTGGGTTCTGACGCGCTGGCACCGCACAGCGGCCGCAAGGTGCTGATTGTCATCACCGACGGCGACAATACGGTAAACGGCACCTCGTTTGATGAGGCATTGGCCGAGGCGCAACGCAGCGATGTCATCATTTACAGCCTGATCGATGTACCGATTGAAGCCGATGCGGGCCGCGACACGGCAGGCGAGCACGCCATGATTGTGCTGAGCCAGGAGACGGGCGGCCGCTACTTCTACGTGAATCAGGGCGGCTTGCAGGCGGCTTTCAAAAAAGTGAGCGACGACCTACGCACACAGTACCTGCTTGCCTACTACCCGCACCATGGTGACAAGCCTGAAAATCCACTGGAGCAGGGCAGCCGGTTTCATGCTCTGCACATCACGCTTACCCCCGGCACCAGGGACGTCACCGGGGACACCCCGCATTACCGTAGTGGATACTTTCGCGCAGCAACCCAGCCTTGAGTGCCCACATTTGCGTAACCCGGCGGGTACACTGTGGCATGCCTTTACAAAAAGCGCCCGCCTTGCAACGCGCCCGAAGTGTGCCTGCCGGTGCCACCGGCCAGGAGGCGCTCTACCTGCGTTTCTTGAGCGAAAAGCAGGTGCCCGTGCAGGTGAAGCTGCGCGATGGGGAAGTGGTAACCGGCTGGATCGAGTATTTCGACGACAGCATGATCCGGCTGACGCGCGAAGGGCAGCCGAACCTGTTTATCTACAAGGAACAGATTTGTACCATCAGCGAATTTGCCCGCCGTGACGAAGGCCGTCGCAGGGCAGCCGAGCGCAAGGCATTGGAAGGAAAGCAGACCATATGACGCAGGTACCGGCAGGGGTAGAGTGGACGTGGGTAGCGCAAGCCGCGCCCATTGCCATGGAAGCAGGCGCGCTGCTGCGAGAGTTCTACGCGCGCGGCGTTGAGACCGAGTACAAGACAGACGTGGACCTGGTGACGGAGGCCGACCGCACCAGCGAAAAGCTGCTGCTCGACCGGCTGACCGCGGCCTTCCCGGAGCATGGCATTTTCGGCGAGGAAGGCACGCGCGAGCGGCTGGGTGCCGACTACCGCTGGTACGTGGACCCGCTTGACGGCACCACGAACTTCGCGCATGGTTTTCCGGTGTTCTGCGTGTCCCTTGGACTGGAGCATCGCCCCGCCGGAACGCCTGAAGGTGAAGATGGAGAACTGGTGGCCGGGGTGCTCTACGACCCAATGCGCGACGAGTTGTTTGTTGCCGAAAAAGGCAGAGGCGCGTACCTGAATGGACGGCAGCTGCACACGTCCAAGACGCCGAAGCTGGCGCAGGCACTGCTGGCAACGGGCTTCCCAAGCCGCTCACGCCACCAGAACCCGAACGCGCAATTTTACCATGAGATCACCATGCGTTCGCACGGGGTGCGCCGTGCCGGCTCTGCCGCGCTGGACCTTGCCTATGTGGCCGCGGGCCGCATGGATGCATATTGGGAGTTCCGGTTGAACCCGTGGGACACGGCTGCGGGTGCATTGCTTGTGACGGAAGCCGGCGGCACCCTGACACGCTTCGAGGGTAGCGCATTCCGGCTCGACAGCACAGAGGTATTAGCGACCAACGGCTTGCTGAAAGAGGAGCTTGTATCTGTGTTTGCGGATATGTTCGCAGGACGCAATTTGACGCCGATGTTGAGCCCGGCGAAGTTTGCCGCAGCTGACACAAAGCTGTAATTGCCTGCCGCGCCTGCTACAATCTGGGCTAGACACCCGCATTGGAGACGTTCTGAAATGGCATACGTAATCGCTGAACCCTGCATCGGCACCAAGGACCACGCCTGCGTCGATGCCTGCCCGGTTGACTGCATCCACCCCAAGAAGGACGAGGGCGATTTCGGCGCAGCCGATCAACTATTCATCGATCCGGTCGAGTGCATTGACTGTGGCGCCTGCGTGCCGGTGTGCCCCGTCTCCGCGATTTTTGCAGGGGATGATCTACCGGAAAAGTGGTCACACTTTACTGAGAAGAACGCGTCGCACTTCGGTCGTTAGAACTTTGGCTGGCCAAGAAGCCGCGCCTGCAGGCGCGGCTTTCATTTTGAAAATCAGGATGTAAAGCGTTTCTGAGTTACAAGCATACGTTTATGCAAGATGCGTAGAACAGTAATGCCGCCTCGCCGCTTGCGATAAAAGATGACGTGCTTCTCGCACTCGATACGCCGCAGACCTTGCGATAGCTCATCGCAAGGTCGTCCACCCATTGGAGCGGCGGCGATACTTAAGCAACAGCTATCCAGCTTATCAATGTAGAAGTCTGCCTGCTCCTCATCCCAGGTTCTCAAGGTATATAGGTGAATCTCACGCAAGTCGCGCTTGGCGCCTAAAGAATAGCTATGAGCAGGCAGCTTAACGCCTCCGAGCTATAAGGCGTGACTCGCGCTTCACCTGAGCGATTACATCCCCCCGCGCAATCCCGCTCGCGTCACCCTCTGCAATCGCTTCCCGCAAAACTTCAAGCTTATCCTCATCTTCATGCTCTTGGCGCTCCAACGATTCAAGTGCAGAGCGAACAACGTCGTTTGCATCTGTGTAACGACCTTCCTCAATGCGCTTCGCAATGAAGCGGTCAAGATCGTCAGTAAGCTGTGCGTTGAGGTTCGGCATAGCTTACAGCCTAACGCAACAAAACCGGCAAGCGCAAAAGAAGAGGAACACCTGTAAGTGTCCCTCTACCTTAACGTTCACCCTGACTGTTAAAACTCGTTCCACAAATACTGGTTGTACACCTCGTGGTGAAACTGCACCTCGCTCGGTTTTACAAACGTCCCCAGCAGCCTTGGGCACCTGTCTGCTGATCCTTGCTTCAACTCCGCAAAGCGGTGTTTCACATCCTCGCCCAAAAGCTCGGTAGTCCACTCCGCCGCAAGAAAGTTTTCAAGTGCCGTGTAGATGTTGTCAGGCAGGTAGCGCTCCGCCTGACGCAGGTTGTCGATCTTGGCCGTCTTGCCGTGCAGGCCCGATTTGAAGATGGAGTACAACGCCAGATAGGGATTTGCGTCCGGCGCAACCGAGCGCACCTCAACCCGCGCGCTCTTCTCGTTGCCGATCGGTACCCTTACCATCGACCCACGGTCAGTAGCCGATGCCTTGATCTGGTTCGGTGCCTCAAAGTGCGGGTCGAGCCGCCGATAGGCGTTCACACTTGAGTTCAGCAGCAGGCAAATGTCATTGCCATGCGTCAGGATGCGGTCGATGAACTCCCAGGCAACCGGTGCCAGCTTTTCGGTCCCGTTCGCGTCCCAGAAGATATTCTTGCCGCCCTTGGTGATAGACACATTGGTGTGCATGCCGCTGCCGTTTACACCCACTACCGGCTTCGGCAGGAACGATGCTGTCATGCCTCGCTGCTGCGCAATCTGCCGGCAGATCAGCTTGTACAGCTGGATTTGGTCGGCAGCCGCAACCACCTCGCCGTAGCCATAGTTGATCTCAAATTGCGAGGGCGCGACCTCCGGGTGGTCCTTCTCGTTTTCAAAGCCCATGGCCCGCTGCACTTCCGCCGCGTGGTCGATGAAGTCCCGCAGCGCGTCGCCCGGCAGGGAATGGTAATACCCGCCCTGGTTCACATAGTTGAAGCGACCGTTGCGATGAAAGTTGCGCTCCGCATCACGACCCTCAAACAGAAAGCCCTCAATCTCGTTGGCCGCGTTAAGCGTGTAGCCTTCCTTGTCGAACAGCTCCTGCGCAAAGCTCTTGAGCACGCCGCGCAGGTCGCCCGCGTACGGCTTGCCTTCCTTGTCGATGACTTCGCCGAACACCAACACCTTGCCCGCACCGAACACATCGGCAGGCGGCCAGTAGAACGCGGCCCAGTCAATGCCCAGGCGCAAATCGCTCTCACGCTGCGCGGTAAAGCCGCGAATCGAAGAGCCGTCAAACGTCAGGTTGTCGTAGCTGTTGACCAGGAACTTTTTGTCGTAGTCCAGCATGTGCAGCCGGCCTTCCAGGTCGCTGAACATCACGGTTACGGCCTTGATGCCGTCTGTGTCTCGCAGGTACTGGATGCGCTTGTCACGGATCTGGTCGGCGGGGACGCGCTTGCGGCGATCCTCCTTTGCCTCCAGGTTCAGCGTTTCGAGCTCAGCGTAGGAAAGGGAAAGGAAGTTGCGTAGATCGTTCTGCATATTCTGGGTAGATCTCCTATGGCGCAGTCGTATCACCGGCGTTACAGGCCGCGATTGAAGTCGCGGCGAAGCGCGGCGAGGCTTGCTCTCACGACAGGGTACATCGGCGATTTCATGCAGCACTTAGGATTAAGGAAACTTATCAGCAGCATTAAAGCGCTTTATTCCAAGCGGCTTGTGGAAGCACTTGGCGGGTACATAGCTATGATCGTCATAGGCGGATTGACACCGCTGATCCGATAATTCAATGATCCAAGGGAGCCTTCCACGCAGTACACAGCCGAAGCCGTCGTTCTCCGCAGCTGGCCGATCCACGAGGCGGACCTGATCCTGTCGCTGTTTACACGCGAAGCAGGCAAGATCAAGGGCGTCGCCAAATCGGCGTCCAAATCGCGGCGCAGGTTCGGCGGCGCGCTGGAGCCGATGACCCACGTGCGCGCGCAGTATGCCACCCGGCCTCGGCAGGAGCTGGTACGGCTGGATTCGTTTGAGATTCTTCGCTCGCCGCTTGCCGAATCGACCGACTACACCCGTGCTGCCGCGCTCGCCTTCTACACCGAGGTGCTGGACGAGATGTTGCCTGACGGGGTAGTGCAGGACGAGGCGCAGGACGCGATGTTCCGCCTGCTGCTGCTGGTGCTGGAACAGACCCATGTGGGCTGTGTGTGGATGCCGGTCACCTACTTTGCGCTATGGATGGTGCGGTTGATGGGCTGGATGCCGGACACGCGGCGCTGCACCGTGTGCGGCCATCTTTTTTCGGCGGAAGAGCCCGTCTACTGGCATCCGTCCGCGGATGGGCTGGTATGCGCAGAGGACCGCAAACGCGCCGTCGGTTTGCAGACGCACGTGCTTTCACCTGCCTCACGCGAGCTGGCTGAGCAGTTGTTCCATGCCCCCGCAGAACGGTTTGCCGGCAAACCCTGGCCCCGGCAGCGCGCGGCTGACCTGCGGCACTTTGCCATGCAGGCGTTGGAGCGGCATGGGGAACAGCGCTTGCAGAGCGCCCAAACGCTGCTGCGGCTTGGCGGGTGAGTGCACAGGCATGACCATGTCTCAGTGTCCGCAAGTGGACACATTGTTCGAAAACGGACAATCTTAACCTTTTCGATCCATAGCTAAGTTGAACATTCGATTGCAGTTGTGCTTGTGCGACAAATGGCCTTCCACGTGCATTTAAAGGGCCAGAGGCCACCATGCTCCTACGCATCCGATATGCCTTTCGGCAGCTTCGCCAGTCTCCTGGTTTCGCTCTTACCGCGGTGCTCACTCTCGCGCTCGGCATCGGTGCAAGCACGGCGTTATTCGCGGTGCTTGATGCGGTTCTTCTGCAGCCGCTACCGTTTGCACAGCCGGACCGGTTGGTTGCGATCCATCCCGCTCCAGATGGCGTCGCCTCTGTTCCCACCGTGCAGGACTGGCAAAGACGCTCGCACTCATTTGCTTCCGTTGCCGCGTTTCGCACGTGGTCGCCCGCGCAGGAGCCTGTCCGCGGTGTCCGTGCGGAGCGCGTGCTCGTCGTTACACAAGGCTTCCTCACCACACTCGGAGCGCGCTTTGCTCAAGGCCATGGCTGGGCCATGACCGGCAACGAAGCCGATTGCACGCAGGAAGCGGTCGTGAGCGGGCAGTTCTGGCACCGTCTCGGCGGGGGCAAGCTTGGCACTCTTGCGCTTCAGCTTGATGGCAAGACCTTCCCGATTACAGGCGTGCTGCCGGTGGAGCAGCAGATTGAAGGCTTGTCTTCCCTCAATGGCCCGGACGCTTTGGTGCAGCTCGGCTGTGACCGGGAAGCGAAAGTCAATGAACGCGGCGACGCAGATTTTGAAGTGTTTGGCCGCTTGCGCCCCGGCGTTTCTCTTGCCGCAGCACGCGCAGATTTTGAACAGGTAGACCGGCAGTTGCATTCCGAGTATCCGCGCGACTTCGCACCGAACTTTGGCCATTTTCCCGAGATCATCCCCTATGTGGAATGGCTGCTGGGCGCGGATACAAAAACCACCCTACTGGCTACCTTTGCCGCCTGCGGTCTCCTGCTCGCCATTGCCTGCGCCAACCTTGCCAACCTGTTGCTGGCCCGTGCCACACGACGTCGTGAGGAGTGGGCCCTGCGTGCCACATTAGGCGCGACACTAGGGCAGCTGCTTGCACAAATGCTGATTGAAAGCGCACTGCTGGTTTCGCTCGGCACAGGTGCCGGCTTGCTGTTTGCGGCGGGCTTGCTGCGGCTGCTGAAGGGCACAGCGACGCTGCGCTTGCCCCGGCTTGCGCATGCCGGGCTTGAGCCTCGTGCGGTCTTGTTCGCGGTAGCCGTTTCGGCTGCGGTCGCGGTGGTCATTACAGTGCTTCCGGCGCGGCGGGTGCTGCGGCCCGGGCTGGTGCGCGATTTCAGCGGCTCCGGCCACAGCTCTTCATCCGGCAGCCTGAAGCGCGCAGGTCGATTCCTGGTGGTGGCGCAGCTTACGCTTACGCTGGTGCTGGTAGCTTGTGCAGGCTGGCTTACGGCGAGTGTATATGTGCTACTGCATCAGCCGCTCGGGTTTACACCGGACCACTTGCTGCTTGCCCATGTGCAGTTCAGCGGGAGCCATACCAGGCAAGACATTTTGAATGCAGAGCAGAAGATTAAGGATGCTGCCGCAACTCTACATCAGCTTCCAGGCATAATCGCAGTCGCTGCAACCGACCACCAGCCGCTTGGCCATGCCGTGAACCGTTATAGTTTTGCCTCGGACGCGCACCCGAACCAGTGGACCCACCCGGTCACGCTCAACCCCAACTCGTTCACTATAAGCCCGGCCTACTTTGAAACCATCGGCCAAACGCTCCTCCAAGGCCGCGACTTTAACAA